>JBMOGW010000067.1:0-14804 GCA_049318165.1 Ilumatobacteraceae bacterium | reverse complement strand
TGGCGAGGAGTTGCCATGGACGCCTCGACGTGCCGGCACGGGTCACGAGACCTCCGACCTTGCGTGGTGCGGCTTCACCCTGCGTGGCGCGCGTGTCCGCTCACTGTTCGTGACCCCTGACCTGCGGTGATTCGGAAGTCCTACGACCATTGGGGAAGATCCAACCCCCCGGCGATGCGCCATTCGACCCATTTCAGCCTACGACGGGCGACGGGGTTGACCTAGCACCTTTTGTCCTGTTGCCTGTTCCCAGACGGAGGGATGGGGACGGGAGATCTCAGACGTTCGTCGTAGACGGGTAAGGCGGAAATCATCAGCGGGCGAGCGACCCCACGGCATGTGCCGTGGTCGTCGATCACGTCGGAACACGGTCGGGTTGCAGCCCCGGCGCGTGTTCCGTCGCCGCTGCACTCACGTCGAGCCCACCCCGACATCGACGTGAAAGGCAGCCATGTTGCTGGAGCAGCACCACACCCGGAGGACGCCACGCCGCGGCCTCATCATCGCCCTGGCGGCACTCGCCAGCGCCATCCCCATCCTCGCCCTCGCCCCCGAGACGACCTCTGCCGTGGCCGGCGCAGGCACGATCAGCGGCGAGATCGAGCGCATTTTCCTGAACACCCCCGGCGACGTCTACGCCGGGGGTCAGTTGGTCGTGGGCGGTCAGAACGTGATCATCCCGCGCAACCTGCTGCTGGATCTGCCGGCGAACCGGCTGACCCTTCAGCAGCTGTTCGCGCAGGCCCCCGCCGACTGTCAGGCCGTCGGTGAGACGGGTCTCGCGAAGACGGACACCTGCAACGCGTCGGGCACCGGTGCACTCATCACCATCTCGGCCAACCGCGTGGCGTCCGGCGACATCATCGCCGGCGACGTGCTGGTCGAGAAGGGTGTCGAGGCCGTGACCGGCAGCGTCACCTACATCAACTACACCGACGGGTACTTCCGTGTGAACGGCCGAGCCGGCGACCCCACCACCGGTGTGATGGTGCGCCTCAACGACCCGAACTCGCGGCACACCGTGCAGCAGGGCCTCGGTTGCCTTGCGGGTTCCTCGAACTGCAGCGCTGACCCGCGCTTCGCGCTCGACCCCGACAACTACACGAATGCGTTCACCTCGGGCTACCCGCTGTGCATCCCCAGCACGGTGCCCCGCGCTGCCAGCACCGTCCTCGCCGGCATCGGGCCGAACCCCGGCGCTGATGCGAACGGCAGCGGCGACCGCTTCTGCCCGCTGGTCAACCGCGGCGGCCGCGTCGCCGCAGATTCGCGCTTCATGGCGCCGATCCTGCTGGGTGACCCGATCACTGCCGAAGGCAACTTCGAGACCATCGGTGGCGTCACCTTCCTGTCGGCGCACTCGACGACCGTGTCCTTCGGCCTGCAGACCTCGGCGGCTGCCGATCAGCCGAACTACATGTTCCTCGAGGAGGCGTTCATCGACGTCGCCGGCTTCCAGAACCAGCGCGCACGAGCGCTGTTCATCGGTTTCGCCACGGACGTCAACCCCGACATCATGGGCTGGTCGATCCACTACGACCCCGAGCTCAACGAGCAGCACGAGATGCCGTTGGCGTCGACCAACGGCTGCAACGCCGCGGGCGGCGGCTGCACCGGATTCGGCACCGGCCTGTTCAAGATCAAGTACGACAGCGACTTCCTCGTGCAGCCGACCAGCCCCAAGCTGTCGCCCTGCTCGCACATCAACTTCGACCCGCGGTTCGGGACGTCGGTCTGCCCGGGTGGCAACAGCGCGTCGAACGAGTTCGGCATCCTCAGCCCGGTGCCGCACGAGATCCATTTCCGCACCGGCAAGAAGGTCGCCGACGTGGGCGACACCCTGAAGTCGATCGACATCACCGGCGCCGAGTCGACCAACGGGCAGTACCTGTTCCCGTTCGGTGCCAACCTCGGCGGGATCAACTTCCCCGAGGCGCTCGAGTTCAACCTCGACCTCGCCAACCAGCCGTTCTCCTTCGAGGGCATTCCGTGGGATCTCGACCGCCGTCTCAGCCCTGGCGGCTGCCAGGCGATCGACCCGGTCACGCATGTCGCGAAGTGCGAGTCGACGCCGCAGCCGCTCGATCCGTTCCCGTTCTCGGAGCAGGACCCGCGGTTGCTCGCCGGTGGCGCGATCGTCGCAGGTGGTGCGGTGCCGACGGCGCCCTACAACGATGGGGCATTCACGTCCGCTCCGCTGTCCAGCGCCGCAGACCGCATCCTCAGCTACATCCCGTTCGCCGCGTCGACCCGATTCGGTGGTGACGCATCGGTGTTGTCGCTTCCCACGGCCGCCCCTGCGGCGCAGGGCATCACGCCGACGCCGCGCCTCACCCAGAGCGGGCCTGCTGTGCTCGGGATCGACCCTGCCTCGGGCAAGGTCGGCTCGACGTTGCACATCGGTGGGCTCGGCATCGGTGCCGCCACCGCAGTGACCGTGAACGGTGTCACGGCGCTCTTCAGCGTGGTCAATGCGGCACGCATCGACGTCACCGTCCCCTCCGGCGCCACGGGCACCGGCCAGGTGGTCGTCACGCTGCCGTCCGGTGCGCTCGCCGCACCGACCAACTTCACGGTCACCGTGGACCCGCTGGCACCGACGCTGACCTCGTTCAGCCCCCTCACGGGTGACACGGGTTCGACCGTCACCATCGCCGGTACGAACTTCACCGGGGCCACGGCCGTGTTCTTCGGGACCACCGCAGCGGCGTTCACCGTGGTGAACGCCACCACGATCACCGCAACGGTGCCGCTCGGCCTGACCGCCGGCGCGCAGGCAATCCGCGTCGTCAACGCAAACGGTTCGATCACGAGTTCCGGCACGTTCGCCGTCACCGTGCCCCCGCCGCCCCCGGCTGCGGTGCCCACCGTGACCGCGACGACGCCGACCCATGCACTCGTCGGAAGCACCGTGACGATCACGGGAACCGGTTTCATCGGTGCCACGGGCGTGTCGTTCAACGGAACGGCACAGCCGACCTTCACGGTGGTGAATGGCACGACGATCCAGACGGCAGTGCCGACGGGCGCGACCTCCGGCGTCGTCACGGTGACCAACGCACAGGGTCCCAGCGTCGGTGGAGCTTCCTTCACCGTCGATGCGCCGGTGCAGCCGCTCGCCAAGGTGGCGCAGGCAACGGTCAATGCAACCCAGGGTGGCTCGGTGCAGCTCGACGGCTCCACCTCGACGGACGCGCTCACGTACTCGTGGACGCAGGTCGCCGGCTCGCCCACCGTGCAGTTGACCGGTGCCAACACGGCCAAGCCGACCTTCACGTTCCCGTCCGCGTTCGTCAACCTGACGTTCCGGTTGACGGTGACCAACGGTCCGCTCACGTCGACGAAGGACGTCGTCGTGAAGGCGATCCCCGGAATCGTGACCATCGCTGCCGGCACGCAGGTTCGCACCACCAGGGGTGAATGGCGTGGCAGCGGTACCGCCAGCTTCCCTGGGGCGAACACGGTGACGGTTCGCACGGGCAGCGTCGTCGGTAGCGGTACGGTGGTCGCCGTGATCGCCGTCGATGCCACCGGTGCTTGGACCCTGAACGTTCGTGGTTCCACCGTGCCGGCATCCACGTCGATCAACGTCGTCGCATCCCGCGGCGGTTCGTCGGTCGCCGCGGTGGCCGTCAGGGCATGATCCTTCGAATCTCGCGTTCCCTCGCGGTGGCCGCGGCGGCTCTTGCCGTCGCGGCCACCGCCGGGTGCTCGTCCGATTCGGGCCGAGCGACCGACTCGACGGCACCGGCCGGCCGAGCGGTCACCGGGACGTTCACGATCAGCGCGCCGGCCGGGTCGACCGACCCGTGCGCCGCGCTCCCGGACCATCCCGATCTCGTGGATGGTGCGGCGGTGCAGGTGAATGACAGCACGGGCAACCTGTTGACCACTGGCTCGCTCGGCAAGGGCACTGCAGCAGGCGCCACGTGCGTGCGTCAGTTGCAGTTGCCGGCCTTGCCGCCGCTCGACTCGTATCGGATCTCGATCGGCTCGTACGGCCCCATCGAGGTCACGGCCGACGCCCTCACCGCCAGCGGTGGCGTGCTGGATCTGCGCCTGGGCGCGTGACGCGCGGGTGACCGCGTGTGCGCTTGGTCGCCCGACCGGCGGCCGAACCCGTCAGCGAGCGGGCGTGGTGGCCGCGGACAGCGACCGGATGAGCGGCACCCAGAACTCCAGGCCGGGAACCACGGCACCGGGCACCTTGGCGCCCTCGTCGGCAGCCCGCAGTGCCACCATGCCGATGTGCTCCGGGTCGGCCTCGAACTCGGCGACCTCGGTGTCGTCCATCGGCCCGCCCTGCTGCTCGAGCGTCATCACGCTGTCGGGCGACAGCAGTGCGAAGTACTCCGGCAGCGTCGCCACCAGGTAGCGCTTCGCCGGCACGTGTCCGGCCACGAGCGACGCGACTCGGTCGCCCAGCAGGCCGCGGACCGCATCGGCGCCCATCGTGCCGTGCCGCGGCTGGCCCGGGCCGTCCCACGGGTGCGCGACGTCGTGCACCAGGCCGGCGATCTGCAACTCCAGGTCGTCGGCATCCGAGTGGCGCAGCAGCGCCGCGGTCTGGAGGCCGTGGTCGAGCTCGGTCATCAGGTCGCTCTCGACCGAGACCGTCCGGCCGAGCACCTGCAGATGGGTGATCAGTTCGTCGGCGTCGCGAAAGTGATGCATCGTGTTCTCCGAGTCGTGGGAAGGGCTCACACCGGTTCTCCTTGGAAGTCGCCGATCAGGCTGACCTGCACGTGGTCGCCCACTCGGGCGGCCGCCATGCGGGCCAGCTTCTCCGCGTAGTACGCGTCGCGCAGGTCGCCCTCGCTGAGTGCGTTGTACGTGGGGTAGATGGCTCGGCGATCGTTGGCGCTGTGGTTGGCGCCGCTGCGATGCGGCGTACGACTGTGGAACCACAGCGTGTCGCCGGCGCGCAGCGGTACTGGCATCCATTCGAGCGTCGCCACCACGTCCTGGGGAATGCAGCCGACGTCGTCCACCGGCAGCAGGTGGTGATGCATGCCGCTCGCCACCTCGAGGCAGCCGTTGTGCTCGTCCGCGTCGTCGACGGCGATCATGCACGACACGTGCTGGTCGATGAACGGGTAGGCGGGCGCGTCCTGGTGCGGCGAATAGCCGGCACCGCCCGCCAGCTTGTAGTTGATCTTCTCCTTGTACAGCACGGCCGGTTCGCGCAACAGGGCGCTCGCCACGTCGAGCATCGGACCGGACGTCAGCAGGGCTCGGAGCCCGTCGTGGAACGGCACGAAGTGCTCGGTGCGGCACAACTTCGGCCCAGAGGTGGTGCGCTCGCGGTAGTGGAGGACGTTCACGTCGTCGGGCCACGAGCTGACGTCGGCCACCCAGTCGCGGATCGCCGCGAGCGTGTCGGCGTCGGAGCTGCGCACGATCACCCAGCCGTGGGCGTCGAAGTGCGCGACGACCTGAGGGTCGTCTGCCGAGAACGTCGGGGCTCCGCTCGATGCCACCATGATGCAACCGTAGTGACGCCGGGTGAACGAGACGTGGCGCGCGGGTCGCGCCGAGGTCAGGATTCGGTGGAAGTTCGACGTCGCGGCTGCCGCCGCGCGTCAGTCGGCGGGGTCGAACCGGGGGAGCTGCCAGCGCCACTTGATGGCAGCCAGGCGGATGGCGAACACCAGCACCGCGCCCGCCCATCGCGTCGCGAGCAGTGGTGCGTCCAATTCGTGCAACACGACGATCGCCGTCGCTCCGGCGAACGCGGCCATCGCGTAGATCTGGCCGACGAGGATCAGCGGCCGCTCGCGAGCCAGCACGTCGCGGATGACACCGCCGCCAGCGCCGGTCACCACGCCCATCACCACGGCGATCCACGGCGACACGCCGGCGTCGAGCGACACCAACGTGCCGCTCGCGGTGAACGCCGCCAGGCCCGCGGCGTCGGCGACCAGGTACGAGCGCTGCGAGTCCAGCGACACGTGCGGGATGCGGTGCCCGACGAGGATCACCACGCCCGCCACGCCGCCGGCGACCGCGAGCGGCCACGAGTGCTGGATCCACCAGACCGGGAAGCGGCCGAGGAGGATGTCCCGCAAGGTGCCGCCGCCGACGGCCGTGACGACGGCGAGGACCACGACGCCCAGCCAGTCCATGCCCGCGCGCACCGCGACCGCGCCGCCGGCGACGGCGAATGCGGCCGTGCCGATCACCTCGAGCGCGGTGAAGGCGTCATCGGGGGTCACGGCCACGGCGACACGCTACGGGGTGGCCACTGTTCCAATCGCTTCGTGACGACCGTCGCGGCACGACCTCGTACTGTGTCGCCATGACCGATCAGGCCGCTCCCGCCGTCGTCCGCCACCTGGGCATCCGTTACGCCACCGCAGCGCGTTTCGAGCCACCCGCCCTCGTCCCGTTCGACCCGTCGGCGGGCCCGTCCGACACGGCCGGGCCGATCAGCCCGCAGGTGCCGGGGATGCTGGAGCAGATGCTCGGCGTCACGGCCGAGTCGATGAGCGAGGACTGCCTGTTCCTCAACGTGTTCGCCCCGGAGGGCGCCGGCCCTGGCTCGAACCTGCCCGTCCTCTACTGGGTCCATGGCGGCGCCTATGTCACCGGCAGCGGGTCGGTGCCGTGGTACGACGGTGGCAGCTTGGCCGCCCGCGGTCACGTGGTGGTCACGATCAACTACCGGCTCGGTGCGCTCGGCTTCCTCGGTGAAGGCAACTGGGGCACGCTCGACCAGATCTGCGGCCTGCAGTGGGTGCGCGACCACATCGCCGGCTTCGGCGGTGATGCCGGCAACGTGACGATCTTCGGCGAGTCCGCCGGCGGGTCCGCAGTGGTGTCACTGCTGGCGGCCCCGGCTGCGCAGGGGTTGTTCCACCGTGTGTGGGCGATGAGTCCGTCGATCAATCAGCTGCGTTCGCTCGAGCAGGCCGGCCACTGGCAGGCGGCGTTCTTCCAGGCCGCCGGCGTCGCCGACCTCGACGGCGCCCGCGCCCTGTCGCTGGAGGCCGTGCTCGAGGCACAGGCAGCGGTGTTGGCGATGCCGAACACCGGCTACGAGATGTTCACGCCCACCGCCGGTGGCGAGGGCTTGCCGGTCGACACGCTCGCCGCCGCGGCGGCCAACCCGGTGCCGCTCACCATCGGTACGAACCGAGACGAGAACCTGCTGTTCCTCGCGTTCGACCCGCGCTACGCGAACGCCGACGAGGCGAAGTGGCAGGCTCACGTCGAGCTGCAGTTCGGTAGTCGTGCCGCCGAGGCGCGGGCCGCCTACGAGGCAGCGCGTCCCGGGGCGTCGCCGTTGTGGCTCATCTCCGCCGCGCAGACCGACCACGTGTTCCGCCGTCCGGCGCAGCGACTCGCCGAGGCGCGAACTGCCGCCGGCAACGCCACCTGGATGTACTGGTTCACCTGGGCGTCGCCGGCGTTCGGCGGGGTGCTCGGGGCGGCGCACGCGCTCGACATCCCGTTCGCGTTCGACAACCTGCACCAGCCGGGGATCTCGATGCTGCTCGGCGAGGGCGTCGAACGTCAGGGCATCGCCACCCGGTTCGCCGACGAGATCTCCTCGTTCTCGACCAAGGGTGCCCCCTCGTGGCAGCCCTTCGACACCACGGACCGCGCGACGCTGCGGATCGACGAGACGGTCGAGCTGCTGCACGACCCCGAGTCCGCCCTTCGCACGCTCGACGCCTGACGGATGGTCGCCACCCACCCTCGCTCGGTCGGGTTCGACTGGTCGGCGGCAATGCCGCGACACCAGCCGAGCCGGCTCACCGCCTCGCAGTGGGAGCAGTTCGATCGTGACGGATTCGTCGTGGTCGAGGATCTCGTGGACGAGCACACACTCGCGGCCGTGCGAGCCTGCACGGATCGGTGTTGCGCGGAGGTCGACGAGGTGCTCGCCGGCCTCCCCGACGAGCGGATCTTCATCGCCGAGAAGGGCGCCATCACCTTCGCTCCGCACATCGCGCTGCAACACGACGTGCTGTTCGGTCTCGCCGCCTCGTCACCAGTCACCGACGTGGTCGCCGACCTCATCGGCCCCGACGCCCGGCTCTACCACGACCAGGCGGTGTACAAGGCGAACGAGAAGCCGCGTCGCTTCCCGTGGCACCAGGACAACGGTTACGCGTTCGTCACGCCCGAGCACTACCTCACCATCTGGCTGGCGCTGAGCGACGTCAGCCTCGAGTCGGGCTGCGTGTGGGCGGCACCGGGCATGCACCGCGGTGGCACCCTGGTGCACGAGTACGTCGACCCGCTCGGCTGGCAGATCTTCGACGAGCCGCCCGTGCCCGCGGCCGCCGTGCCCGTGCGCGCCGGGAGCGCGGTCGTGTTCTCCAGCCTCACGCCCCATCTCACCGGGCCGAACACCTCGGGCGAGATGCGCAAGGCGTACATCCTGCAGTACGTCGGGCCGTCGGCGCGACGGTTCGAGAGTCCGACCGACGACGTCGGGGTCGCGGTGGAGGACGACGCCCGCTACCCGTGGGTGCTGCGCGGCGGCCTACCGGTTCGTTGACGGCTACGCGAAGCGGGCGAATTCGTCGAAGGGCATCCGCAGCGTGCGCAACGTGTTGATCGGCGCCTCGGCGTCGGGGTGGCCGACGCTGACCCCGCAGAACATCATCTCGTGCTCCGGCGTCCCGAGGAATGCGCCGACCGCCTTGTGGCGCACGCTCCAGTACTCCTGCGCGCACGTGCCCAGCCCGCGCTCGACGGCGAGCAGCATGAACGTCTGCAGGTACATGCCCAGGTCGCTCCACTGCGGCGGGCCCATCTGCCGGTCGACGTAGCAGAAGATGGCAGCCGGGGCGCCGAAGAAGTCGTTGTTGTGCGCGAACTGGCGGCGTCGGCCGTCCTTGTCCTCGCGCTCGATGCCGAGCGTGGCGTACATCATCTCGCCGCACACGAACCGGTTGGTGCGGTACGGCTCGGTGAGGCCCTTCGGATAGATGTCGTACTCGGGCTCGTCGATCGGAGGTTGCGTGGCGAGGAACTCGCGCAGCCGGGTCATCGACTCGCCGTTGACCACGTAGATGCGCCACGGCTGCACGTTGCCGCCGCTCGGCGCCCATGCGGCGTCCTCCACCAGGGCGCGCAGTACGGCATCGTCGATCGGGTCGGGCGTGAACTGACGGACGGACTTGCGCGTGGTGACGGCTTCGCTGACGTTCATGGCCCACATCAAAGCCGCGTCGGGCGGCCCGGGCGGCACCGGAGCCGCAGCCGGTGGCGCGGCGCAGGGCGGTCAGCCGGTGGTGCCGGTGACGTCGCCCAGGCTGACGCCGCAGTCGGAGAACATCTTGAAGATGTCGACCTCGCCGAACGGGTCGGTGCTCGTGTCGCCGGTGAGGCTGGCCACGAAGGCCTTGCGGAACGCGTCGCTCTTGCCCATCGCGTTGCCGAGGCACTCGGCCTTGTCCTTCTCGATCGGCAGCGAGGTGTCCTTCGTCAACTGATCGGCCATCAGCGTGCCGAAGCTGAAGCAGTCACCGTCGAACACCAACTTGACCAGGTCATCCGTCTTCTGCACCGGCAGCTCGCCGAGCACCTTGTCGCTGCCGTCACCGATGTTCTCGGGCGTGATGCCGGCCTTCTCGAACTCGTCGACGCCGATGATGTTCACCATGCCCTTCGCCAGACAGCTCGCCTGGTCGCCGGTGAACGGTGCGGTGCCGTCGGCCTGGATCGACTTGACCATCGCGTCCACGTAGGGCTGCTCCTCGGCGGTGACCTCGCCGGTGGCGGCGTCGCCGCCCTTGGAGTCGCTGCCGCAGGCCCCGAGGCCGAGGAGGAGCGCGGCGGTGGCCACCATCGTGGTCACCTTCGTCGTGCGCGTCGTCGTGGTTCGCATGGCCGGGTCCTCCCAGGGTGTCGCTGCTCGTCAGTGATCGGCACCTCGCCGCTCACCCTAAAGGCGATGCCACCGTCCCACGAGGGACCATCGTCCCTTCGGCAGCTCCGCACTGGGAACTGGGCGTGATTCGTCTTGGCAACCGAGACGGATTCCGCCCAGAAGGCCTCTCGGAGCGCCCTAACGTGCCGGACATGAGCGCATACATCGTGTACCAGGCGACCGTCACCGATCCGGAGCAGTACGAGCGCTACCGCCAGGCAGCCGGCCCAGCGGTGGCAGCGGCGGGCGGGCGCTTCATCGCACGTGGCGGTGACATCGAGGTGCTCGAGGGTGAGCCGCCGGCGGGCCGCACGGTGCTGATCGAGTTCCCGTCGATGCAGGTCGCGGTCGACTTCGTCCGCGGCGACTACCAGGCGGTGAAGGCGCTGCGCGAGGGAGCTGCGACCGCACGGATGTACGTGGTCGACGGCGTCCCCGGCTGAGGTCGCCGGAGTTCACTCGCCCGGCGAGATGTCGAGCACCTCGAGTCCGTCGGGTGGGCACACGCGCGGGCGGGGCCACCCGGTTGCCCGGATGGCCCCGCCCACTGTCACCGCCGACCGGTCAGCTGTGGCGCGGTCGGCGAGTGCCGATGGTCAACGCCAGGCCACCGACCAGCAGCAGACCGCCGAGCAGCATCAGGGCGTTGCTGCCGGCACCGGTGTGCGGCAACACGTCACCGGCCGTCGTCGTCGGTCCGCCCGACTCGTCCGCCACGGTGGTGGTCGGCCCGCCGACGTCCACGATCGTCGTGGTCGTGTCGATCGGCAGCGTCGTCGTGGGGCCGCCACTCTCGACGGTCGTCGTCGTCCCCTCCACCAACGTGGTCGTCGTGGTGGGGCCGCCGCTGTCGACGGTGGTCGTCGTCGCCTCGACGGTGGTGGTCGTGGTCGCCTCGACGTTGGTGGTCGTGGTGGCGTCGACGGTGGTCGTCGTGGGCTCGACCGTGGTCGTGGTCGCCTCGACGGTGGTGGTCGTGGTGGCGTCGACGGTGGTCGTCGTGGCGTCGACGGTGGTCGTCGTGGGCTCGACCGTGGTCGTGGTCGCCTCGGCGGTCGTCGTCGTGGCGGCCGCGGTGGTGGTCGTGACCGTGAAGCACAGCATCCAGTGGCTGAGCGCCGCGACCGTCCAGTGGAACAGTGCGGTGGAACCGCTGCCGGTGTGGATCGCACCGTCGAACTGCGTGCCGGATGGGGAGGCGGTGATGTTGCCCTCGTGCTCCATCCAGTTCTGCGAAACGGCCGAGGCCGCGGACGGCGCGGACACCACCGAACTGAGGATCAGTGCTGCGCCCGCAAGGGTGGTGAGCACTCCGAATCGACGCATGACGTTCATGGCGTCTCCTTTCGAGAGGCTTGACCTCATCGTGCGCTCTCCCACGCTCCGTGAACAGGGTCGCGGCGACTGCTTCTCGGGAAATTGTTCCTGAACAGGTGTGTTGTTCGTCACCCGAGGTTGCCGATCCCGCCAGAGGCGTCGGGTCCGGCACGGAGAGTGACGGTCGTTGATGTTCGCCGTTCCGATGTGGGCGGCCGCCGCTTGACGGCTTGTACAGCGGCACCCGGTCGTTCCGGGCGCCGCACCTACATTCGGGGCATGGCCACCGCACTGCTCTCCGTGTACGACAAGACCGGCATCGTCGAACTGGCCGCCGGACTGCACGCCGCGGGGTGGCGCATCGTCAGCAGCGGCGGCACCGCGAAGGCGGTGGCCGACGCGGGTGTGCCGGTGACCGACCTCGCCGACCTCACCGGGCTGCCGGCGATCCTCGACCACCGGGTGGTCACGCTGCACCCGAAGGTGCACGGCGGCCTGCTGGCCGACCCCACCAAGCCCGAGCACCGCGCCGACATGGAGGTCCACGGGATCGAACCGATCGACCTCGTCGTCGTCAACCTGTACCCGTTCGAGTCGAACCCGAGCATCGAGCTGATCGACATCGGTGGGCCCGCGATGGTGCGAGCCGCCGCGAAGAACCACGAGCACGTGGGCGTGGTCGTCGACCCCGCGGACTACCGCGTCGTGCTCGACGAGGTGTCGGCGAAGGGTCACCTGTCGCCGGCGACCCGCCGCCGGCTGGCGCGCGACGCGTTCGCCACCATCGCTGCGTACGACGCGGCGATCGCCAACTGGTTCGACGCCGCGGCCGAACCGGACTCCGAGCTGCCCGTCGGGCTGCACCTGTCGCTCGAACGCGCGCAGACGCTGCGCTACGGCGAGAACCCGCACCAGGCCGGCGCCCGCTACCGAATCGCAGGGGCGCGCAGTTGGTGGGACACCGCCGTCCAGCACCAGGGCAAGGAGCTCAGCTACCTGAACCTCTACGACGCCGAGGCGGCGTGGAAGCTCGTGCATCGCTTCGACGAGCCGGCGTGCGTGATCGTCAAGCACGCCAACCCGTGCGGTGTGGCGGTGGCCGCGTCGGCCGTCGAGGCGTACGTGCGCGCCAATGCGTGCGACCCGGTGAGCGCCTTCGGCGGCATCGTCGCCCTCAACCGGCCGGTGACCGCGGCGCTCGCCGAGGCCTTGGCGCCGGTGTTCACCGAAGTCGTCGTGGCGCCCGCATTCGAGCAGGAGGCCCTCGCCGTCTTCGCGGCGAAGGGGAACCTGCGCGTGCTCGAGGCTTCGCCGCCCGTCGGCTCGGCGCTCGACGTGCGCGGCATCGACGGCGGGCTGCTGGTGCAGCGGGCCGACACCGTGAACCTCGACACGTCCACATGGCGCGTCGTCACCCGCTCGCAGCCGACGGATGGCGAATGGGCCGACCTCGTGTTCGCCTGGCAGGTGTGCTCGGTGGTCAGCAGCAACGCGATCGTCGTCGCCAAGGATCGGCAGGCGTTCGGCATCGGTGCAGGGCAGCAGAACCGGGTGGACTCGGCGCAGATCGCCGTGCGTCGTGCGGACGGCCGGGTGGTCGGCGGCGTGTGCGCCAGCGACGCCTTCTTCCCGTTCCGCGACGGCCTCGACGTCGTCGCCGCGGCGGGCGTGCGTGCGGTGGTGCAGCCGGGTGGCAGCGTGCGCGACGACGAGGTGGTCGCAGCCGCCGACGAGCATGGCATCGCGATGGTCGTCACCGGCGAGCGCCACTTCCGCCACTGATGGATCCCGCGGCCCGGGTGCCGCCGGCGTGTTTTTCGTACACCGCGGCGTGCGCGGGGTCGCCGACTGGTGAAAGCTGTGCGGCATGGCACGGATCGCCGAACTGCTCGCCGCCGGACCGACCGTCTCGTTCGAGTTCTTCCCACCGAAGAACGAGGCGGGGTGGTTGAGTCTCGGCCGCGCGATCGGTGAACTCGAGGCGCTCGCGCCCGACTTCGTCAGCGTCACCTACGGCGCCGGCGGCAGCACCCGTACCAAGACCGCCGACCTGGTCAGCTGGGTGCAGCGCCAGACCCCGATCTCGCCGATGGCACACCTCACCTGCCAGGGGCACACACGCGCCGACATCCGCGACATCCTCATGGACTACCAGGCCGTCGGTGTCGAGAACATCCTGGCCCTCGGCGGCGACCCGCCGACTCACGGCGAACCCGTGACGAGCGACTACCGCTTCAGCCTCGAACTGGTGCACGACGTGCGCGAGTTCGGCGGCTTCTCGGTCGGTGTGGCAGCACACCCCGAACTGCACCCCCGTTCACCCGACCGTGACAGCGACCGCCGGCATCTCGCCGACAAGCTGCGCCACGCCGACTTCGCGATCACGCAGTTCTTCTTCGACATCCAGCACTACCTCGCCATGGTCGACGAGCTGGCCTCGCTCGGCGTGCACACGCCGGTGGTGCCCGGCATCATGCCGATCAGCAACCTCGGCCAGGTGACGCGCATGGCCCACATGAGCGGCGCCGAGGTGCCCACCTGGGTGATCGAGCGAGTGGAGAAGGCGGGGGACGACCTCGACGAAGCCGAGCGGATCGGCGTGGAACTCGCCACCGAACTCAGCGCACGATTGATGGAGGAAGGCGCCCCCGGGCTGCACTTCTACACGCTCAACCGCAGTTGGGCGACCCGCGAAATCATGGCGAACCTCGGACTGCGCGAGATCCACTGACCGGGCGTAGGGTCACGCTCATGCGTGCATACGACCAGATCTACATCAACGGCAAGTGGGCCCCCTCCAGCGGCACGGGCACCCTCAGCGTCCACGACTCGGCCACCGAGGAAGTGATCGCCACCATTCCCGACGGCTCCGCCGCCGACGTCGACGCAGCGGTCGCTGCGGCGAAGGCCGCGTTCCCCGCGTGGAGTGCGCTGCCGAAGGAGACCCGCGCCGAGTACCTGAACAAGATCGTCGCCGGCCTCGGTGCCCGCGCCGACGAGATCGCCGAGGTGATCGCCAAGGAAGTCGGCATGCCGCTGTGGCTGTCGAAGATGATCCAGGTCGGTCTGCCGACGGGCAACTTCGCCGGCGCCGCGCAGTTGCTGTCGACCTACGAGTTCGAGGAGACCATCGGCAACAGCCTGGTGGTGCGCGAGGCCATCGGCGTCGTCGGCGCCATCACGCCGTGGAACTACCCGCTGCACCAGATCGCACTGAAGGTCGCCCCGGCCCTCGCCGCCGGCAACACCGTCGTGCTGAAGCCCAGCGAAGTGGCGCCGATCAACGCGTTCATCCTCGCCGAGATCATCGACGAGGCCGGCCTGCCCGCAGGCGTGTTCAACCTCGTCACCGGCATCGGGCCGGTGGTCGGCGAGGCCATCGCCGCGCACCCCGACGTCGACATGGTGTCGTTCACCGGCAGCACCCGCGCCGGCAAGCGCGTCGCCGAAGTCGCTGCGCAGACGGTGAAGAAGGTCGCCCTCGAGCTGGGCGGCAAGAGCGCCAACGTCATCCTCGAGGACGCCGACTTCAGCAAGGCCATCCCTGACGGCGTGGGCAAGTGCTTCCTCAACAGCGGCCAGACCTGCACCGCGCTCACCC
>JBMOGW010000066.1:0-14866 GCA_049318165.1 Ilumatobacteraceae bacterium | reverse complement strand
CCCGAGTAGGTGAGGCCGCCCGGGTACACGCGGTCGCGGAACGTGGCGCTGATCTTGTCGCTGATCACCACACCACCGAGCGGCACGTAGCCCGAGTTGACACCCTTGGCGAAGCACACCAGGTCGGGCGCGACGCCCCACTTCTGGAAGGCGAACCACTCGCCGCAGCGGCCGAAGCCGGCCATGACCTCGTCGACGATCATCACGATGCCGTGGCGGTCGCACCGCTCGCGGATGCCCTGCAGGTAGCCGTCCGGCGGGACCAGGATGCCGTTGGTGCCGACGACCGACTCGATGATGATGGCGGCCACGTTGGCGGCGCCCTCGACCATCAGCACGTCGTCGAGGTGCTGCAGCGCACGCTCGCACTCCTGCTGCTCGTTCTCGCTGTGGAACGCGCTGCGGTACGGGTACGGGCCCCAGAACTTCACCACGCCGGGCATGCCGGGCTCGGACGGCCAGCGGCGCGGGTCGCCGGTGAGCGTGATGGCGCCGTTCGTGGCGCCGTGGTAGCTGCGGTAGTGGTTCAGCACCTTGTGGCGGCCGGTGTGCAGGCGCGCCATGCGCACCGCGTTCTCGGTCGCCTCGGCGCCGCCGTTGGTGAAGAACACCATGTTCAGATCGCTGTCGGGGTTGCCGTTGTTGGCCACCTCGCTGATCAGCCGGGCGGCCTCGCTGCGTGCGTCGTTGGCGTGGAACGGTGCGATGCTGCACAGGCGGCCAGCCTGCTCCTGGATCGCGGCGACGAGCTTCGGGTGCTGGTGCCCGATGTTCATGTTCATCAGCTGCGCCGAGAAGTCGAGGAAGCGGGTGCCGTCCTGGGTCCAGAAGTGGCTGCCCTCGGCGCGCTCGACCACGATCGGGTTGATCGCGCCCTGCGCGCTCCACGAGTGGAACACATGCTTGCGGTCGTGGGCGTGGGCATCGGCGGGGTGGGTGTCGAGCACGGTCATGCGTGACATCGTAGTTGTCACACCGGGTGGCGTACAGACTGCTCTTTGTACCCGTACGAAGTCCTCGGACGGCTCCCGTGTCGGCCGCCGCCGCAGCCGCGGGTACGGTGCGGCGCATGGGAGAGATGGTCACCTTCAGGAGCAACGGTCACACGTGCGACGGCTACATCGCGGGCTCCGGCCCCGGCGTGCTGGTCATCCAGGAGTGGTGGGGCCTCGTGCCGCACATCAAGGACGTCGTCGACCGCTTCGCCGAGGCCGGTTTCACGGCGCTCGCCCCCGACCTGTACCACGGTGAGTCGAGCACCGAGCCCGACGGCGCCGGCAAGCTGATGATGGCGCTCAACCTCGAGCAGGCCGGCAAGGACATGAGCGGCGCCATCGCGCTGCTGCAGGAGCGCTCGGGCAAGGAAAAGGTCGGCGTGGTCGGCTACTGCATGGGCGGCGGCCTGGCACTGGTGATCGCGACGCAGCGCCCCGACGCCGTCGCGGCCTGCGCGCCGTACTACGGCGTGATCCCGTGGGCGAGCGCCCAGCCGGACTGGGCGGCGCTGTCGGCAACGGTGGTGGGCGAGTACGCCGAGTTCGACGACTTCGCCGGCCCCGAGGCGACTCGTGCGCTGGAGGCGCAGTTGCGCGACCTGGACAAGGACGCGACGATGCACATCCACGCAGGGACGCACCACGCGTTCTTCAACGACGCCCGCCCCGAGGTGTACGACGCTGCGGCATCGGCCGAGTCGTTCGAGCGCACCACGGCACTGTTCGGCGCATCCCTCTAGTCGATCAAGGGACGGAGGTCCCTGGTGGAGATACCCTCCCGGGTATCACAGTGAGGGTGTGAACCGTGCCCCCCTGGTCACCCGAGTCGCGCTCGGCGCGTCCGCACTGCTGTCCCTGCTGGTGGTGACTGCCGCGTGCGGCAGCTCCTCCGGCAACGCTGCGATCCAGCAGACCGGCGTCGTGAAGCCGCTGTCGGGCAGCGACGTCTACCTCATGTCCTGCGCCCGCTGCCACGGTGCCGACCGACTTGGTAAGACCGACGCGCCGAAGCTCGACACCGTGCGCATGGCCTCCATCGGCGACGAACCGATGCGCGCGCTCATCACGTACGGCAAGGGCCGCATGCCCGGCTTCGGCGGCCTGACCGACGAGCGCGTCGACGCCCTCATCGCCTACCTCCGCAACAACTGAAGCCTGGGTACCAGCAGTGCACCCGTGGCGAGGTTGCTTGCTCTGGAAGCGGGTGCGGTCGAGCGTCGCCGTGAAGTGTCGCGTTCCGTGCCCATGGGCGCGTTTCGCCACCGAATCCTTCGACTTTCACGCCCATGGGTCCGGGAAGCGACACGAATGTCGCCGAACGCGCCCGACCCTGTCGTCGTCAAGAGCAGAGCAGCCTCCGATGTGCGGCGGCCAGGTCGCGAGCTCGGAACCGCCGAGCGGGCGCATGGCGCTCGCTCGTGATGTCACCGCAGATCGACCGAAAGGGTGGATGTGATGTGACATCGCTGCCCGAGCCGCGTTTCCCAGGAAGTCTCGCCGGGTTTCGGGCGGCGTTGGGGTGGCACACTGCGGCATGGACTTCTCTCCCGCCTGGCGCACCATCGTGCACACCGCCCACGCTGAGTTCCGTGCCCCGACGTTCGCCGACGCCGGCCGACTGATCGGCGCCATCGCCGCCGCCGCCGACGTTGCCGACCACCACCCGGAGGTCTCGCTGCGCTACCCGGGCATCGTGCGGGTCGCCCTCAGCTCGCACGACGCCGGCGGCCTGACGGGTCGCGACGAGCGGCTGGCGCGGACGATCGACCAGTTGGCCGAGGAGCACCGGGCCGAGCCGTTGACGGTCAGCACCCAGGTCGTCACGATCGCCATCGACACGATGGATGCGGACCGCATCCTCCCGTTCTGGAAGGCGGCGTTCGCGTACCGCGACGCCGGCGGCGCGCTGGTCGACCCAGCGGGCGTCGGTCCGGCGATCTGGTTCCAGCAGATGGACGAGCCGCGCCCGCAGCGCAACCGCGTCCACCTCGACGTCTACGTGTCGGCCGACCAGGCCGAGGCTCGCGTCGCCGCCGTGGTCGCCGCCGGCGGCACGTTGGTGACCGATCGGTTCGCTCCGAGCTGGTGGGTGATGGCGGATGCCGACGGCAACGAGGCGTGCATCTGCACGAGCATGCAAGCGCCCGACCGGGCCGAGACGAACATCTGACAAAAGGCCTCTTGCGCTTCCGCACGAGCGGGCGCACCATGAACACAGCAAGCAGCCACCTCCCCCTGTTGGGGACACGGCAGACTCGATCTGCACGAAGGGCATGCTGACCGAGGGGCCACCGGCCCCTCGGCCCCGTTTTGGGCATACTCTGCACCACATGGCTCACGAGATCCCCGTCATCGACATCGGCCCGTTCCTCGCCGGCGGCGACGGCACGGCCGCGGCGGCCGAGATCGAGGCCGCGGCCACGCAGGTCGGGTTCTTCCAGATCGTCGGCCACGGCGTGCCGACCTCGGTGCTCGACGACGTGTACGACGCAGCGCACGCGTTCTCGGCGCTCGACACCGCCATCAAGGAACGCTTCCGCAGCCCGCACCCGTACCGCGGTGTGCACCTGCGCCCCGACGAGCACGGCACCATCCGTCTGGAGCGGTTCCTCGCCGCGCGCTACGACGACGCCGACGCGGCCATCGCCGCAGGCATCGACCCGGCCCTCGCCGACTACTACCACCCGAATGTGTGGCCGACGGAGCCGGCGAGCTTCCGCCCGGCGGTGGAGGCGCTCTTCGCACGCACCCAGCAACTCGGCGGGGTGCTGATGCGCCTCTTCGGCATCGCGCTCGGCATCGGCGTCGACGGATTCGACGGGCAGATCGAACCGAACGCATCGAGCTTCGCCATCAACCACTACCCGGGCCGACCCGGCGCGGCGCCGGCGACGGTGCCCGACGGCGAGCCCGAGTTGCTGTTCCACGAGCACTCCGACGGCAATGCGCTCACCGTGCTGCACCAGCGGGGCGAGTTCGAGGGTCTGCAAGTGCATCGCCTCGACACGCCCGGCCGGTGGATTCCCGTGCCCGTGCGCGAGGACGCGTTCGTCATCAACGTCGGCCGGTTGATGAGCCGCTGGACCAACGACCACTGGCCGGCGACCGTCCACCGCGTGGTGGCGTCGACCGACCCGTCGCTGCAGCGCACCACGCTGACCACGTTCCACATGCCGGCGCTGCACACCACCATCGCCCCGATCGCCCGGTTCGTCGACGAGCACGGCCCGCTGTACGAGCCGCTCACCACCTACGAGTCCGAGAAGTCGAGCATCAAGTCGTACACGCAGCCGCGCCAGGACGGCCTGCTGGTCGACCCCGCGGTCGTCGAGTTCGCCGCCGAGACCCGCTGACCGCGGGCGGCACGCTCAGCCCAGCGCGGCGATGGCGTCAGCCACGGCGAGCAGGCGCTGCGCGTTGGCGACGTGCAGGTTCTCGATCATCCGACCGTTGAAGGTGACGACGCCCTTGCCCTCGGCGATGCCGGCCTCGAACGCGGCGATCAAACCGCGGGCGTGCTCGACGTCGGCCTCGCTCGGCGCCCACACGTCGTTGGTGATCGCCACCTGATCCGGGTGGATCAGCGTCTTGCCGTCGAAGCCCATCTCGAAGCCCTGCACGCACTCGGCGCGGAAACCGTCGAGGTCCTTCACGTCGTTGTACACGCCGTCGAGGATCACCTTGCCGGCCTCACGTGCGCCGGCGAGCGCGGTGGCCAGGTGCGGCACCAGCGGATGACGTCCTGCCGCGCCGAGCGCGCTGCGCAGTTCGCGGGCCAGGTCGTTGGTGCCCATCACGAGCACCTCCACCCGCCAGTGCGACGCAATGGCGCGCACGTCGAAGATCGCCGTCGGGGTCTCGACCATCGCCCAGATCTTCATCCCAGGGTTGGCGCCCGCGGCGTCGAGCCGGCTCGACACCTCGTCGAGGTAGTCCACCGAGCCGACCTTGGGGATCACCACGGCGGCTGCGCCGGACTGCGCCGCGGCAGCGAGGTCGTCCACGCCCCACGGCGTGTCCAGACCGTTGCAGCGGATGGTGAGTTCGCGGTTGCCGTACTCGGCCGACGACGCGGCAGCCACGGCGTTGCCACGGGCCGCCTCCTTCGCGTCGGGGGCTACGGCGTCCTCGAGGTCGAAGATGATCGCGTCGGCCGGGATCGACTTCGCCTTCTCCAGCGCACGCTCGTTCGCGGCAGGCATGTAGAGGACGGAACGGCGGGGGCGGAGGTCGCTCATGATGATGTCTTCTCTCTCGTGGCCGGGCTCAGAAGCCGTAGGCCTCGGCCAGTTGCGGGTCGCGGGTGGCCAGTTGCCGGGCCAACTCGACGACCACCTTGCACTGCTTCACGGAGGCGTCGTCCTCCATCTTGCCGTCGAGCATGATGGCGCCGGTGCCGTCGCCCATCGCGTCGATCACGCGCTGCGCCTGGCGCACGTCCTCGGGACGCGGGCTGAACACGCGCTTGGCGATCTCCACCTGCACCGGGTGCAGGCTCCAGGCGCCCACGCAGCCGAGCAGGTAGGCGTTGCGGAACTGGTCCTCACACGCGACGGTGTCCTTGATGTCGCCGAACGGGCCGTAGAACGGCAGCAGGCCGAACGTGACGCACGCGTCCACCATGCGGGCGATCGTGTAGTGCCACAGGTCCTGCTGGAACGTGGCGCGAGGTGCGGTGTACTGCGGGCCGTCCTCGCCCTGCGGCGGGTCGACGCGCACGACGTAGTCGGGATGGCCGCCACCGACGCGGGTGGTCTTCATCCGCCGGTTGGCGGCCAGGTCGGCCGGGCCGAGCGACAGGCCCTGCATGCGCGGCGAGGCGGCGCAGATCTCTTCGATGTTGGCGACACCGCGAGCGGTCTCGAGGATCGCGTGCACCAGCAGGGGCTTCCTCAGGCCGGCCTTGGCCTCCAGCTGTGCCAGAAGGCGGTCGACGTAGTGGATGTCCTCCGGGCCCTCCACCTTCGGCACCATGATCACGTCGAGCTTGTCGCCGATCTCGCCGACGAGCGTCACCAGGTCGTCGTGTGCCCACGGCGAGTCGAGGCTGTTGATGCGGGTCCACAGCTGTGTGGTGCCCATGTCGACCGTCTGCCCGACCTTCACCAGGCCGGCGCGTGCCGCCTCCTTGTCCGCCATCGGGATGGCGTCCTCGAGGTTGCCGAGCAGGATGTCGACCGTCGGGATCGTCTCCGGCAGCTTCGCCACGACCTTCTCGATGTGGGGCGGGAAGAAGTGGATCACCCGGCTCGGGCGGAAGGGGATCTCGCGAACGGGCTCGGGGGCACCGGCGGCGAGAGGCTTGAAGAAGTCACGAGGGCTGCGCACGGTGCAAGGTTAGGTTGGGGTCGTGGCCCACCCGAATTTCGACGCGATCCTTTTCGACGCGGGCGGCATCTTCCTGCTGCCCGACCCCACCGTCCTCGGCCCGCTGCTGCGCTACCACGGCGGCGACGACTCCCTCGACGCTCACCGCCGCGCCCACTACCGCGGCATGGCGGCGAAGAGCGCAGCCGGTGCCCAGGAGAAGTTCTGGCACGACTACAACGAGGCCTACGTGCGCTCCGTCGGCGTGCCCGAGGACGAGGTGGCGCTGGCCACCATCGAGCTCGACCAGACCCGCAACGCGTACACGTGGCGATGGGCCATCCCCGAGAGCCTGCGCGCGTTGCAGGCGCTCCACGCACTGGACATGCCGATGGGCGTCGTCAGCAACGCGAGCGGCCAGATCGCCTCGGTGCTCGCGCGCAGCGGCGTGTGCCAGGAGGGCCCCGGGCCGCACACGCCGGTGCGGGTGATCATCGACAGCCACCTCGTCGGCGTGGCCAAGCCCGACCCGCGCATCTTCGACTTCGCGCTCGTCCACTTCGAGGGCATCGATCGCGACCGCATCGCCTACGTCGGCGATTCGGTGACGATGGACGTCGGCGGGGCGCGAGCCGCCGGGTTGCACCCGATCCTGCTCGACCCCTACGACGACCACCCCGGCGCCGACTTCGACCGCGTTCGGTCGCTGGAGGAACTGGTCCCGTGACCGACCAGGGCGACCAGGGCGACGAGGCTCGCGGCGGTCACGTCAGCGACCGCTGGGCCGCGTGGCGGCGGGAGATCCCGCTGGACGAGTACCACGCCCGTTGGGAGCGGATGGAGGCATCCGGTACGGCCGCGCACGGTGAGGCCGACCTGGTCGCCTCGTTGGTGGCGACGGTGCGGCCCGACGGCACCGGCGCGGTGCTCGACGCCGGCTGCGGGATGGGACGCGTGGCGATCGAGTTGTCGCGCCGTGGCGTGGACGTGGAGGGCGTCGACCTGGACGACGACCTGCTTGCGTACGCCCGCAACGACGCCCCGGACGTGCGCTGGGTGCTGGGCGACCTGTCGACGGTCGAGATGGGCCGCCGCTACGACGTGATCGCGATGCCCGGCAACGTGATGGTGTTCTGTCGCGTCGAGGATCGTGCGCCGATCGTCGCCAACCTGGCCCGCCAGCTGTGGCCGGGCGGGGTGCTGGTGGCGGGCTTCATGCTCGAGCGCCGCAGCGATGCGATCACGCTCGACGAGTACGACGCCGCGGCGTCGGCTGCAGGTCTGACGCTGGTCGACCGCTTCGCCACGTGGGAACGCGCGCGGTACGACGGCGGCGACTACGCCGTCAGCGTCCACCGCGCCTGAGGGGTCAGGACGACGCGGTTCAGGCGGTGGCGTTGGCGACGAGGGTGCGAGCGATGACCTTCAGGCAGAGGGTCTCGTCGGCGCCTTCGAAGATGCTCAGCACGCGGGCGTCGACGAACAGGCGCGACACCGTGTACTCCTCGGCGTAGCCCATGCCGCCGTGGATCTGCATCGCCTCGCGAGTGACCCACTCGGCGGCCTTGCACACATAGGCCTTCACCATCGCGGCCTCGGCGGTGCCCTCGCCCTTGGCCATCATCCGGGCCACGGCGTACGAGAACTGGCGTCCGGCCTGGGTGAGCATCGCCATGCGGCCGAGCTTCACCCGGGTGAGTTCGTAGTCCATGATCGGGTTGCCGAAGACGGTGCGGTTGTGGGCGTAGTCGAGTGCCGCCTCGTAGGCGGCCTGCATCACGCCGACGGCGCGCGCTGCGGTCTGCAGGCGACCGTTCTCGAAGCCGGCCATCTGCAGGTAGAAGCCCTTGCCCATCCCGTCGGCGCCGCCGACGAGGTTCTCGGCCGGCACCCACCAGTTCTCGAGGGCGATCTCGTAGCTGTGCATGCCGCGGTAGCCGATCGTGTCGATCGGACGACCCTCCATCTTCCCTGCGACCTGCCCGTCGGCGCCTTCCTGGGTGAACTCGAAGCCGTGGGCATCGCCGCGCGGCTTGGGCACGATGAACAGGCTCAGACCGCGGTGGGTCTTGCTGCGGTCGGGGTCGGTGCGGGCCAGCAGCGCCAACACGTCGGCGCGGGCGCCGAACGTGCACCACGTCTTCACGCCGTTGATCACCCAGCCGGGCTCGCCGTTCGGGCCGGCGGCCTCGGTGGCGGTGACCTTCAGGCCGGCCACGTCGCTGCCGTAGTCGGGTTCGGTGACCGCGACGGCGGGCATCACCTCGGCGACCGCCAGCTGCGGCAGCCACTGCTGCTTCTGCTCCTCGGTGCCGCCCTTCACGAGCGCACGGGTGAGGATCTCCGGGCGGGTGATCAGCGAGCCGCCGATGCCCAGCGAGCCGCGGCTCAGCTCTTCGGTGGCGACCACCATGCCGATGTACTCGCCGTCGCCGCCCTCGCTGAAGCCGCCGTACTCGGTCGGCACGCTGAGGCCGAAGGCGCCCATCTCTGCCAGGCCGGTGATGATCTCCTCGGGCACGTCGCCGTTCTCGCGGTGCACGTGCTCGGCGTGCTGCTTGATCACCTTCTCGGCGAACGAGCGGAACGTGTCGGCCACCATTTCGAACTCGTCGTCCAGGTGGCGCGGGCCGGGGGTCTCGGCCAGCGAGGCCACGAACGCCGGGTCGCGGAACGTCGCCAGGAACGGGTGCACGTCGCGCAGCGGGGCGACCTCGAGACCCCACAGGTGCTCGCGCCCGGCCAGACGGGTGATCAGGTCGTGGGCCATGTCGGCGGTGAACGCACAGGTGATGCGCCCCTCGTCGTCGCCCTTGCCGCCGTAGTCCAGCAGCGCACGGGCCGTCTCCACCTGGGCCGATGCGTGGGCCAGGTCGTACGCCAGCACCTGGTGCACGTCGGGGCCGCCGTTCGCGGCCAGGTGGCGGACTGCCTTGCCGACCACGTTGGATGCCAGTTCGATGACGTCGGCCGCAGCGGCCAGATCGGGGGTCGGGAGCGCGCTCATGACCTGCGACGTTACCTGTGGGTAGCTGTGTCGGTCGAAACGTCCGGGGGCTTTCCGTGTGACGTCCGCCTAGGCTCTCGCTCATGCGGCTCTGCGTCTACTGCGGTTCGAACACCGGCAACGTGCCGGCCTTCGCCGACGCGGCACGTCAGCTCGGCCAGTCCTTCGCCAACCGCGGCATCGGCATGGTGTACGGCGGTGGCAGCGTCGGCCTGATGGGCATCGCCGCCGACGCGTGTCTCGAGGCCGGCGGCGAGGTGATCGGTGTCATCACCGAGCAGCTGGTCAACGCCGAGGTCGCCCATCGCGACCTCACCCGCCTGGAGGTCGTGCCGACGATGCACGAGCGCAAGGCCCGCCTGAACGAACTGGCCGAGGGCTTCGTGGTGCTGCCCGGTGGCTTCGGCACCGTCGACGAGTTCGCCGAGATGCTCACCTGGAACCAGCTCGGCATCGTCGCCAAGCCCGTCGTGCTGCTCGACGTGGAGGGCTTCTGGGAGCCGCTGCTGGCGTGGATGGACCGTGCGGTCGACGTCGGCTTCGTCCGCTCGTCGCACCGGATGCTGGCCCAACGTGCTCGCACCGTCGACGACGTGATCGCGCTCGCCACGGGCCCCGTCCCCGAGACGCCGCACAAGTGGCTCGACCGCGACGGCACCCCCGCCATGGGCGTCACCGGCCAGATCCCGATCGTCAAGCCCTAGCAGGCGTTGGTCGGTTCGGGCGTCAGGCTTCGAAGCGGTAGCTTTGACGCGTCCCGTTCGCGGGTTGTGGTCAGCGGGCGTCGAAGGCTGCGGTGGTGTCGTCGACCACCCACTGCACGAGCGCTGCGGCGGACCCCATCAGTGCGGAACTTGCCTCGCCGCGCTCGGCGTCGGCGCGCATGGCGAGTGCCGCGTGCACGGCGTCGTGAAACTCGACCGGAGCGACGGTGAGGCCGTACTCGCCGGCGCCGCGCTTGGACGTGACGTCGCCGGTGAACGCGGTGTGGTGCAGACGCAGCGCGCCGAGCGCCACCCACACGAACGATTCGCCGCTGAACGCGCGGTCGGGCTGTGCCTCGCACGCTCGTTGCACGTCGGTGGCGACGGACGCCCAGTACGTCTGCAGGTTGTCCACCACGAAGCGCACCCGGGCCTCGGTGTCGACGGGGATGCCGAGCGTGTCGGGCGCCGGCCCGCGCACGGTCACGCCGTACGTGGCCAGCGTGTACCAGGTGATCGGACTGATCTCGAAGCAGTCGCCGTCGTGGTGCAGCTGGCCGTCCAGCGTCCACGGACGGTGCAGCCCGGTGGCGGGTTCGACCACCAGGTCGCCCCACGCCAGGTACGGGCCGTCGACATGGGGGAGCGGCTGCTGCTCGGCCAGCAGCGCGTGCACGGTGCGCAGCGTGCCGTAGTCCTCGTCGGTGGCCGGTTCGGCCGTCACGACGACGACGTCGATGTCGCTCGCCCCGGGCTGCCAGTCGTCGAGCGCGTACGAGCCGACCACGTACAACCCCTCCACCAGGGCGGGATCCATCGAATCGACGATGTCGAGGTACGTGCCCAGCGCGGTGGCGACGTCCGGAGTCGGTTCGGAGGGGGTGCTCACCTGCCCGACGGTATCGGAGGCGGTGTTACGGTCGCCCGTCATGGCCTCCATCGATCTCGACGCCGGGTCCGCGATCGCGGACGAACTCCTCGCCGCCGACGCCGCGCACGGCACCTCACTCGCCCTCGTGGTGATGCAGGCCGGCCAGGTGGTGCTCGAGCGTTACGGGCACCAGCCCGACACGTTGTTCGGTCCCGGCGGGCCGGTGACGGCCGACAGCACGCTCATCTCGTGGAGCATGGCGAAGAGCATCACCCACGCTGCCGTCGGCATCCTCGTCGGCGACGGCCTGCTCGACCCCGCCGCGCCGGCGCCGGTGCCGTCGTGGAAGGGCACCGACAAGGACGCCGTCACCCTCCAACACCTGCTGAACATGCGTTCCGGCATGGAGTGGGTGGAGGACTACGTGGACGGCGCGGTGAGTCACGTGATCGAGATGCTGTACGGGTCCGGCGCGGGCGACATGGCCGCGTACGCCGCGGCGCGCCCGCTGGCGCACGCACCGGGTGAGGTGTGGAACTACTCCAGCGGCACCACCAACATCATCGCCCGCATCGTCGGCGACGTGGTGGGCAACGGCCGGGACGGCATGGAGGCGTTCCTGCGTGACCGCCTGTTCGCTCCCACCGGGATGCACTCGGCCATCCCCAAGTTCGACGACGCCGGCACGTTCGTCGGGTCGTCGTACGTGTACGCCACCGCTCGCGACTTCGGGAAGTTCGGCGAGTTGTACCGCAACGACGGCGTGGCCCCCGATGGCACTCGCGTGCTCCCGGCCGGATGGCGGGACCATGCGCGTACCTGGACGGCACACGACGAGGAGGCCAACCTCTCGTACGGCGCCCAGTGGTGGCTGTGGCCGCAGTACCCGGGCAGCTTCGCCTGTCACGGCTACGAGGGCCAGCACGTCATCGTGCTGCCCGACCAGGAACTGGTGATCGTGCACCTCGGCAAGACGCCCGCCGAGCACGGCCCGCTGCTGGACGCCCTGCTCCTGCGGCTGATGGCCACCGCAACGGCCTGAGCGCACCTGCGCACACCCCGGGGAGCCGTCACCGACGGCCCGGAATCGGCTAGCAATGACGCCGTGATGAACGATCCGGGACCGCTCACCGGCGAACTCCCGCGCGTCTCGCTCGACGACACGGGCGGGCCGCCGCGGCCCCGTCGCGTGCGCCCGCTGCGCATGACGCTGAAGATGCTGGCGCTCGCGCTGGTCATCTGGTTCTTCGTCCTGCCGCTGATCCCGGGCATGCGCCAGGCCGCGAGCGATCTCGCCGATGTGAACCCGGCGCTGCTGGCCGTCGGTCTCGCACTGCAGCTCACCGCGCTGTTCTGCTACACGCTCCTCACCAGGGCCGCATTGGGCGACAGCATGCATTCGATCTCGCGCTTCCGGCTGTTCCGCATCCAGATGAGCACCAAGGCGTTGAGCAGCATCGTGCCCGGCGGCAGCGCCGCCGGCTCGGCGCTCGGCTACCGGTTGATGACGCTCTCCGGCGTGCAGGGCACCGACGCCGGGTTCGCGCTCGCCACCGCCGGCCTCGGCTCGGCGGTGATGCTCAACCTGATCCTCTGGATCGGCCTGATCGTGTCGATCCCCATCCGCGGTGTGAACGCGCTCTACGGGTGGGCGGCCGTGTTCGGCATCCTGATCATGGGTGGCGCAGCGGCGCTGGTGTTCGGTCTGATGGAGGGGTCCGGCCGGGCCGAACGAGTGCTGCGCTGGTTCGCCCGCAAGTTCGGCTTCAACGAGGACCGAGCCGGCGCCGCGGTCCGCCAGATCGGCGGCCGCCTGGAGGACCTCGCCGCCGACCGTCAGCTGCTGTTGCGCGTCGCCCTCTGGGCAGCGGCGAACTGGCTGCTCGACGCGGCGTCGCTGTGGGTGTTCCTGCGGGCGTACGGGTCGTCGCTCGACCCCGACGCGTTGATCATCGCGTTCGGCCTGGCGAACGTGTTCGCGGTCATCCCCGTCACCCCCGGCGGGCTGGGCATCGTCGAAGGCATCTACATCCCCACGCTCGTCGGCTTCGGGCTGACGCGCTCGAACGCGACGCTGGGCGTGCTCAGCTACCGGCTCGCGCAGTACTGGTTCCCCATCGTGCTCGGCGCCGTGATGTACGCCAGCCTCCGCTTCGGCCCCTGGAGCATCAAGCGTCGCGAGCGCCTGAAGGGCCTGCGCGAACTGGCGGCCGAGACCGAGACGAACCGCGAGAGCGCGCTCGACTTCGCCGCGCGCTTCGGGCGCCGCCGCCCGCTGCCGGACGACGTCCCCGGCCACCCGGTCAACCGCAGTACCCGCCCGCCTGCGCAGCCGTCGATCCCTCCGCCGGTCACGCTGCCGCACGACGACACGCTGCCGATCGAGCCGTGGCCGGCCCGAAAGCCGCGCAAGCAGCCTCGTGACGGCGGAGATGGTGACGACGGCGCGCGCTGAGTAGCGTCGACGCCATGACCGCACACGAGCGCCCCTTCGGCCGCCACCTCGAGGACTTCGTCGTCGGCGACGTCTACAAGCACTGGCCCGGGAAGACCATCACCGAGTACGACGATCATCTCTTCTGCATGATCACGATGAACCACCATCCGCTGCACACCAACGACTACTTCGCGTCGCAGAGCGTGCAGGGCCGCAACGTGGTGGTGGGCAACCTGGTGTACTCGCTGGTGCTCGGCATGAGCGTGCCCGACGTGAGCGGCGCGGCGATCGCGAACCTCGAGGTCGAGACGCTGCAGCACAAGTTCCCCACGTTCCACGGCGACACCATCCACGCCGAGACGCGGGTGCTCGACGTGCAGGAGAGCAAGAGCAAGCCCGACCGCGGCATCGTGACGGTGGAGACCAAGGCCTGGAACCAGGAGGGCAAGGAGGTCTGCTACTTCCGCCGCCGGGTGATGGTGTGGAAGCGGGAGTTCGCACCGCAGCGCCCGCGTCCGTACGACAGCGAGCACGCCTGGGACTGACCCCCGCGACCCCCGCGCAGCAGGTGCTCGCGTGGGGGATGCCACGCCTGCGCGACCTGCCGTGGCGGCACTCCCGCGACCCGTGGGAGGTGCTCGTCAGCGAGGTGATGCTGCAGCAGACACAGGTGCAGCGCGTGATCCCGAAATGGTACGCGTTCCTCGAGGTGTTCCCTGACACGGCAACGTGCGCAGCAGCGTCGCTCGGGGACGTGTTGCGGCTGTGGCAGGGACTCGGCTATCCGCGGCGGGCGCGCAACCTTCACGCCGCAGCGGTGGAGGTGGAGCGCCTCGGGCGGTTCCCCGACACGCTCGACGGCCTGCTGGCGCTGCCCGGCATCGGGCAGTACACGGCCCGTGCCGTGCTGGCGTTCGCCTACGAAGCGGACGCCGCGGTGGTGGACACCAACATCGCCCGCGTCCACGCCCGGCACGCCGGTCGGCGTCTCACGCTGCGCGAGGTGCAGTCCCTCGCCGACGAGTGGTTGCCGTCCGGGGAGGCGTGGGAGTGGAACCAGTGCCTGATGGACCTCGGTGCGGTGGTGTGCCGCCCTGCACCCGCCTGCGACGAGTGCCCGTTGCAGCACTCGTGCGCCTGGCGCGGGGTGGGCGACGACCCTGCTGCGGGCTCTGCCGGAGTGAGCCGCACCCAGGCGCCGTTCGCCGGGAGCGACCGCCAGGCGAGAGGGCGTCTGATGAAGGCGCTCACCGCCGCGCCGGTGCGCGTGGATCGCGCCGCGGCGGTGATGGGGTGTGACGCGGTGAGGGCGGCGCGTCTCGTCGACGATCTGGTGCGCGACGGTCTGGTGGTGCGCGGCGACGGCGCGCTGGTGCTGCCCTAGACGACCGGCGTGACGAAGGTGCCCACCACGTCGACGACGAGATGCGTCGCCACCGAGGGGCTCAGGCACACCGCGCCGAGGCCGGGCTGCACGGCGGCCAGGTTCGCGACGTTCTCGTCACGTGCGGTGTTCAGCACCGAACTGACCGCCGTGACGCCGCA
>JBMOGW010000065.1:0-14880 GCA_049318165.1 Ilumatobacteraceae bacterium | reverse complement strand
TCCCGCCCGGCGCCCACGGCCGCACCCGCCGCCGCAACGCCGGCAGCGAGTACCTCGCCCAGCTGCAGGAGAAGCAGAAGGCGAAGTACATCTACTGCGTGCTGGAGCGTCAGTTCCGCAACACGTACGAAGAGGCCGTGCGCCTGCAGGGTCCGACGGGTGAGAACCTCCTCCGTCTGCTCGAGCAGCGCCTCGACAACATCGTGTACCGCGCCGGCTGGGCGAGCACCCGCCCGCAGGCCGGTCAGTTCGTCAGCCACGGTCTGATCCTGGTCAACGGCAAGCGGGTCGACATCCGCAGCTACCGCGTCAAGAAGGGCGACGTCGTGTCGCTCTCGACCAAGGCGCAGGCCATGATCGTCATCCAGCACAACCTCGACGTCCTCGACCGTTCGGTCGTGGGCTGGCTCGAGGTCGGCGACGGCGGCAAGCAGGTCACGGTTCGCGACCTGCCGCAGCGCGAGCACATCGACGTGCCCGTCCGCGAGTCGCTCATCGTCGAGTTGTACTCGAAGTAATCCCGCCACCATCCCCGTACGAGAGGCACGCATCATGCTCGTCATCCAGCGCCCCACCGTCGAGGCCATCGGCGAAGACCACCCGAGCCGTCAGCGTTTCGCTGTCGGCCCGCTCGAGCCCGGCTTCGGCCACACCATCGGCAACTCCCTGCGTCGCACGCTGCTCAGCAGCATCCCCGGCGCAGCCATCACGTCCGTCCGTTTCGACGACGCGCTGCACGAGTTCGACACGATCAACGGCATCGCCGAGGACGTCACCGACATCATCCTCAACATCAAGGACATCGTGCTCACCAGCACGTCCGACGAGGAAGTCACGCTGCGTCTCGACGTGCGTGGCCCGGCCGACATCACCGCCGGTGACATCAAGTGCCCGAGCGACATCGAGATCCTCAACAAGGACCTGCACATCGCCACGCTGAACGGCAAGGCCCGCCTCGCGGTCGACCTCACCGTCGGCCGTGGCCGTGGCTACCTGTCGAGCGACCGTGACGCCCAGAACCGCACGATCGGTGTGGTCCCGGTCGACGCGATCTTCTCGCCGGTGCGCCGCGTGATGTTCGAGATCGAGCCGACCCGCGTCGAGCAGAGCACGAACTACGAGCGCCTCGTCCTCGACATCGAGACCGACGGCAGCATCACGCCGCGCGAGGCCCTCGCCTCGGCCGGCGCCACGCTGCGCTCGCTCGTCGACCTGATCGCCAATCTCAGCGACGAGCCCCAGGGTCTCGAGCTGGGCGAGGTGGCCAGCACGGCGAACACATCGCCCGACCTGGACCTGCCGATCGAGGACCTCGATCTGTCGGAGCGCCCGCGCAACTGCCTGAAGCGCGCCCAGATCAACACGGTGGGCGAACTGCTCACCAAGACCGAAGACGACCTGCTGAACATCACCAACTTCGGGCAGAAGAGCCTGGACGAAGTGAAGCAGAAGCTCGACGAGCGCGGCCTGTCGCTGCGCGGCTGAGAGATGTAAGAGGAGACACGAACCATGCCTGCAACCCCTCGCCGCGCCCGGAACTTCGGTGGCAGCTCGCAGCACCAGAAGCTGATGATGGCCAACCTGGCCGCATCGCTGATCGCTGCCGAGGCCATCGTCACGACCGAGGCCAAGGCCAAGGCCCTGCGCCCGATCGCCGAGAAGCTGATCACCAAGGCCAAGAAGGCCCAGGAGGAAGGCCCGATGCGCGTCCACCGCATCCGCCAGATCCAGGGTTACCTCGGTGACAAGGAGATGACCAACAAGCTCGTGAACGAGGTCGCGCCTCGTTACACCGAGCGCAACGGTGGTTACCTGCGCATCCTCAAGCTCGGGCCGCGTCAGGGCGACAACGCCCAGATGGCTCGCGTCGAGCTCGTCTGAGCCGACCGAACACACACCTAGTACTCGACACGGGCGGCGTCCTCCGGGGCGCCGCCCGTGGCGCGTCCCGGTGCAGGCCGGCGGCTGCCGTCAGGCGATGAGCGCGGGTGCCGCGTCGATGCGGAACAGTGCTGCGCCACGCATCGCGTCGTCGAGCGATGCGTCGAACCACTGCAACTGCGGCGCGTCCCCACCGAACCGGCGCACCAGTTCGTCGCGCCGCTCGGCGATGGTCATCGCCTCGCCACGCGGGCCGGTGGTGCGGTCGACGTAGGTCAGGATCGCACGCAGGTCGTCGTTCGACGTCCAGCGGTCGAGGTGCGCCATGCCGCGGTGCGCGGCTTCGGCACGGGCGCCGGAGTGGTGGGCCACCAACGGAGCGACGTCGTGCAGACCGATCTCGTCGAGGTACCGGGCCCCGACGAAGCCATGCGGCTCGCCGTCGGCGGGGTCGATCGCTCGCCCGATGTCGTGCAGCAGGGCGGCCAGCTCGAGCGTCGAGAGGTCGTCGGCGTGCATCCAGCGCAGTTCGTGACGGCGGGCCTGGGCGACGCGGTGCCACACGGCTCGCGAGTGCCACAGCCGGCCTCGCGACTCGCCGAATGCCTCGTCGAGCCAATGCAGCCACGTCGCCGGATCCCACAAACCGACGCGCGGCGCTGCAAGACGGCGGGGCGACCGCGCGGGAGAGTTCGCTTCGTCCACTCGGGTCAGCCTAGCCGCGATTCGGAGCCTCCGAAAAAGGGCCCGCCGCCACCGGGTCGGCAGCGCGTCGTAGCCTGTCGCGTCGTGCCCCGCCGCGCTCGACACCCGATGGCCGTCCTCGCCGCAGCGGCCGCCGTGCCGGCCGTGCTGCTCGGTGCGCTCGTCGTCTACGCCGAGGGGGCCGACGACGGGGTGGTGTTCAGCGCACCGTCGTCGACGGTCGCGGCGCCGCTGCCGCCCGACGTGGCCGCCCCGCTGCTGTCGGTGCGGCGTGCACCGGCCCCGCTCGCAGCAGACCACCGTCGCGACGTGCTCGCCGATGCCACGCAGGCACTCACCGCCGCGGTCGACGGCACCTCGTGCATGGCGGTGGGCCTCGACGACGGCACCGTCGCCGAGGCCAACGCCGACGCCCTCGTCATCCCCGCCAGCAACCTGAAGGTGGTGACCGCGGCGGCCGCGGCGTCGGCACTCGGCGCCGGCGCGGTGTTCACCACCGAGGTGGTCGGCGCCGCCCCGGTCGACGGCGTGGTGCAGGGCGACGTGTACCTCGTCGGCGGCGGGGACCCGGTGCTGAGCGAGCAGTGGTACACGCAGCCGTCACCGACGCGGAAGCGGCCGCCGTTCAACGTGACGAGCGTCGAGTCGCTCGCGCAGCGCCTGCAGGCCGCGGGCGTCACGTCGATCACCGGGTCCGTCCTCGGTGACGGCAGCCGGTACGACGACGAGCGTCACCCGCCGGGTTGGAGCGAGGGCATCCGGGCGTCGGTCGACGGCGTGCCCGTCGGCGCGTTGGTGATCAACGACTCGATCAGCCGCTCGGGTGGCATCGCGTCGGACCCGGCCGCCCATGCCGCGAGGGTGTTCCGTTCGGTGCTGCGCGACCAGGGCATCAGCGTCGGTGGCGACAGTGGCACCGGTACGGCGCCCGGCGATGCGGCGGTGCTGGCGGCGGTCACCTCGCAGCCGCTCGGGTCGATCGTCAACGAGATGCTCGCCACCAGCGACAACCTCACTGCAGAGATGCTCGTGAAGGAGATGGGCGTCGCCACCTCGCAGACGGGCACCCGCGCCGCCGGGCTGCAGGTGATGGCCGACCAGATGGTCGAGTGGGGTGTCGTGAAGGAGGCGTTCGCGTTCACCGACGGATCGGGCCTGTCCCGCGACAACCAGATCACGTGTGCCGCGCTGCTGACCGTGTTGCAGCGCGGGTCGTCGACCGACCTGGTGGGCAGCGGTCTCGCGAAGGCAGGCCAGGACGGCTCGACGCTGGACGGCAAGTTCGAGGAGGACGGGCTGCGCGACGTGCTGCAGGCGAAGACCGGCAGCCTCACCGGCGTGAAGGCGCTGTGCGGCTACATGCCGGTCGCCGGCCAGGAGATCGAGTTCGTGCTGATCCTCAACGGACCGACGGCAGCCGACTTCGCCGGACCGTGGCAGCGCCTCGGCGAACTGCTGCTCGCCACCGCCGCGGCACCCGGTGCGGCGACCCTCGCACCGTGACCCAACCACCGTGCGGCATCGGCGCGACATAGGCTGACCTCATGTTCCGCAGGGCTCGCCTGATCGTGGCGTACCTCGGCACCGACCTCCACGGCTTCGCCGAGGCCGCCGGCGTGCGCACCGTGATGGGGGAGTTGCGCGCCGCCATCGGGAAGGTCGCCCGCACCGAGGTGTCGCCGGTGGGGGCCGGCCGCACCGACGCCGGCGTGCACGGCTGGGGCCAGGTGGTGAGCCTCGATCTGCCGGCATCGCTCGATCTCGACGACCTGCGCCGCCGGGTGAACCGCATGCTGGCTCCGGCGATCGCCGTGCGCGACGCGGCATGGACCGACGACCCGGACTTCAGCGCCCGCTTCAGCGCGCTCTGGCGGCACTACCGCTACCACGTCCTCAACGGCCCAGTGCCCGACCCGTTCGTGGCGCACACGGCGTGGCACGTCCCGCAGCCGCTGAACCTGTGGGCGATGCAGTTGGCGTGCGACCCGTTGATCGGCGAGCACGACTTCTCGTCGTTCTGTCGCCGCCCGAAGGTGGCTGCAGGTCAGACGGCGCCGTCGATGCGTCGTCGCGTGATCAGCGCGGAGTGGAAGCAGGTGCCCGACGACCGTGACGGCAGCACGATGCTGCGCTTCGAGATCCGCGCCAACGCGTTCTGCCACCAGATGGTGCGCTCGATCGTCGGCACCCTGGTGGAGGTCGGTCTGGGCAAACTGCACGCCGGCGACATGCGCGGCATCCTGCTGCAGGGCAATCGCCAAGCGGCAGGCTCGGTGGCCCCACCGCACGGCCTGGTGCTGTGGGAAGTCGGCTATCCGGACGTCGCGTTGGGCACCCCACAGCGGCGCCTGCGCGAGTTCGACCCGCCGGTCGGGGAGCCGCTCGACTCGTCCGGGCCGATCCTGCGACCCCCACTTCCGCCGGAGGACGAGGCCGAAACACAGCTGCCGGTGCGCTGAGCGGGTCTTTTCGCGCGTATCTCGGTCCCGGCGATTGTCGTTCGCGTCGCGACCCCCGTATCATTGCACGGTTCCTCGGGCGCCCCATCGGGCAGCCCGCACGATCGAAGGTTCGTAGATGAGCACCACGTATTCACCGAAGGCCAGCGAGATCACCCGCGCTTGGCACGTCATCGACGCCGAGGGCATGGTGCTCGGCCGCCTGTGCACGGAGGCCGCTCGCGTCCTGCGCGGCAAGCACAAGCCGACGTTCGCCCCGCACATCGACACGGGCGATCACGTCATCATCGTGAACGCCGACAAGGTCGTCCTCACCAAGGGCAAGGCCGGCCAGAAGCGCGTGTGGCGCCACAGCGGCTACCCGGGCGGCATCAAGAGCGAGTCGTACCAGCAGCTGCTCGACCGTGACCCGGCCCAGGCCGTGTACGACAGCGTCCGCGGCATGCTGCCCCACGGCCCGCTCGGCCGTCAGCAGGTCAAGAAGCTGAAGGTGTACGCCGGCCCGGAGCACCCGCACGCCGCGCAGAACCCCGTCGTCCTCGAAATCCCCGCGGCGAAGGCCCGCTGAGTCCAAAGGCAGAAGGTAGAGACCCATGGCCACCAAGCCGCTCACCCAGACCACCGGCCGCCGCAAGGAGGCCGTCGCCCGCGCCCGCCTGCGTCCCGGCAACGGCACCCACACGATCAATGGCAAGAAGTTCGATGAGTACTTCCCCACCGCCCTGCAGCGGATGATCGTCACCGAGGCGCTCCGCGTCGTCGAGGCCGAGGAGTCGTACGACGTCGATGCGACGCTGCACGGCGGCGGCGTGACCGGCCAGGCCGGTGCGCTGCGCATGGCGATCGCCCGTTCGCTCGTCGAGCTCGACCCCGACGCCCGTCCGGCCCTGAAGAAGGCCGGCCTGCTCACCCGCGACCCGCGTCGCAAGGAGAGCAAGAAGTACGGTCTCGTCAAGGCCCGCAAGGCCAAGCAGTACACCAAGCGCTGACATCCGGGCGTTGCCCGTTCGATGTTGCGAACGCCCTCGGCTCGGCCGGGGGCGTTCGTGCGTTCGGGGCGACGAGACGGCCAGCGAGTTCGACAGGGGAGGTTCGGGGGACATGACCCTCACGTTCGGCACCGACGGTGTGCGCGGCGAAGCGCTCACCGAACTGACCACCGAGTACGTCGCCGCGCTCGCCCGCGCTGCCGCGCAGGTACTCGGTGGGGGTCGCTGGCTGGTGGGTCGCGACCCTCGCGAGTCGGGCGCTGCGCTCGAGGCCGCCGTGGTGGCCGGACTGCGCGCGGGCGGTGCCGAGCCCCTGACCACCGGCGTGTTGCCGACGCCGGCGCTGGCCTGGCTGGGTGATCGCCACGGCGTGCCGGCGGCGATGATCACGGCCTCGCACAACCCGTGGCACGACAACGGGGTGAAGATCTTCGCTGCCGGTGGCGTGAAGCTGGCCGACGAGGTCGAGCGCGCCATCGAGGCCGCGATCGACCTCTCCACGCCCGTGCCGGCCGACGGCGCGCCGGTGCCGACACTCGACGAGCGGGACCGGTACGTGCTGCACCTCGTCGATTCGCACGGTTCGCTGCGCGGCCTGCAGGTGGTGCTCGACTGTGCCAACGGCGCGATGAGCGAGGTGGCGCCGGCCGTGTTCGTCGCGCTGGGCGCGGACGTCACGGTCATCCATGCCGCGCCCGACGGGCGCAACATCAACGACCACTGCGGCGCCACGCACACATCGTCACTCGCCGAGGCCGTGGTGGCACATGGTGCCGCGGTGGGTCTCGCCTTCGACGGCGACGGCGACCGGGTGATCGCCGTCGACCACCTCGGTCGTGTGGTGGACGGCGACCGGCTGATCGCTCTGGCCGCGTTGCAGCTGCGCGAGTCGGGCGATCTGCACGACGACACGGTCGTCGTCACGGTGATGAGCAACCTCGGCTTCCATCGTGCGATGGCCGCAGCCGGCATCGACGTGGTCACCACCGCTGTCGGCGATCGGTACGTGCTGGAGGCGCTCGACCGGGGCGGCTTCAGCATCGGCGGCGAACAGAGCGGCCACATCATCTATCGCGACCTCGCGACGACGGGCGACGGTCTGCTGGCCGGGCTGCGCCTCGCCGAGTACGTGCACGCCCACCATCGCTCGTTGGCCGATCTGGCCGCCGACGTGATGGTCGGCTACCCGCAGGTGCTGGTGAACGTGAAGGTCGCCGACCGTCACCCGCGGGCCGCCGACGAGTTGGCGGCCGAGATCGGCGCGGCAGAGGCCGAGCTGGGCGGCGACGGTCGGGTGCTCGTGCGAGCCAGCGGCACCGAGCCGCTGATCCGCGTGATGGTGGAGGCGGCCACGGACGACATCGCGCGGCGCATCGCAGACTCGTTGGCCGACCAGGTGCGTCACCGCTTCGGCTGACCGCCACCGGGCGAGGCCGTCGCGCGGCATCGGTTCGGTAACCTGTTCGTCATGTGCGGCATCGTGGCGATCGTCTCCCGTCCGTCGCAGCGGGCGGTCCCCACCGCCGAGACGCTGCTCGGCCTGCTGGACGCCGCGGTCGCGTCGCCGGTGCTCGGCGAGGCGGCGAGCTCCGTCGCCGAGGTCGATCGGTTGCTGCACGGGGTGCCCGGGGTCAGCGCCCTGATCGGCCGCCACGAACTGGTCACGTCGATCACCGCCCGTCTCGACCAGATCGATGCGCGCATCGCCGAACGCGACGCCGCGCTCGAGGCCGCCGCAGGTCTGACTGCCGAGGAGATCGAAGCCGCGAGCGCCGAGCTGCTGGCCGTGCGCGACGCGGTGTGGGCTGTCCGCAAGGACCGCCTGCGCACCGCCGCCGCCGTCGGCGACTTCGCCGGACGCGACGCGGGCATCGGCGCGGTCGCCGGCTATCTGGCCGTGCAGCAGGCGCTGTCCGCCATCGACCGCATGGAGGTGCGTGGCCGCGACAGCGCCGGCATCCACGTGTTCGTGTGGGGCCACGGGCTGCAGGCCGCCGACCCGGCGGTGCAGGCACAGCTCGCCGCGCGCTCCGCCGACCCGCTGTTCCAGAACGGGTCGGTGCGCATCGCGGCGCACTGCCTCAGCTTCGTCTACAAGGCGGCTGCGGAGATCGGTGAGCTGGGCGACAACGTGAAGGCGCTGCGCGCCGCCGTGCAGTCCGACGCGCTGCTGCGGTTGGCGCTCGCCTCGCCCGACGCGCGTGTGTCGGTGCTCGGCCACACCCGTTGGGCGAGCGTGGGCATCATCAGCGAGCCCAACTGCCACCCGGTGAACGGGGAGCAGATGGAACAGCCTGCCGGCGAGTCGTGCCCGTACACCGTGGCCGTGCTCAACGGCGACGTCGACAACCACGCCGACCTGAAGGTCACCCATCACCTGCGCATCCCGGGCCAGATCTCGACCGACGCGAAGGTGATCCCTGCGGTGATGGGCTTGCACGCCCGCTCGACGGCCGACCTGGCCGAGGCGTTCCGCCGCACGGTCGCCGACTTCGAGGGCAGCGTCGCCATCGGCGCGCAGGCCGCGGACGACCCGAACCAGGTGTACCTGGCGCTGCGCGGCAGCGGCCAGGCGCTGTACGTCGGGTTGGGCGAGGACCTGTTCATCGTCGCCAGCGAGCCCTACGGCGTGGTGGAGGAGACCATCGATTACGTGCGTGTCGACGGGGAGACCCCGTCGCCGTCGGGCAGCCGCGGGCAGGTGTTCGTGCTCGACGGTGCACGCGCCGGCGAACTGGCTGGCCTGCGGCGCATGGCGTACGACGGCAGCGACCTGCCGCTCCGCCCCGACGAGGTGGTGACCGCGCAGGTCACCACGCGCGACATCGACCGTGGCGACGCGCCGCACTTCCTGCTCAAGGAGATCACCGAGGCGCCGCAGAGCTTCCGCAAGACGCTGCGCGGTCGCATCCTCGAGACGCCTCAGGGCCTGCGCGCCGAGGTGGGCGCCCGCTCGCTGCCGTCGTCGGTCGCCGCGCGGCTGGCATCGGGTGAGATCACCAAGGTCCGTGTCATCGGCCAGGGCACCGCGTTCGTCGCCGGCTGCAGCATGGCCGAGGTGCTCGACGGGTTGTGCGACGGCTCGATGGACGTCGACGCCATCACCGCCACCGAGCTCTCCGGGTTCCACCTGCGGCTCGACATGAGCGACACGCTGATCGTCGCCGTCAGCCAGAGCGGCACCACCACCGACACCAACCGCACGGTCGACCTTGCCCGCGGGCGCGGCGCTTCGGTGCTCGCCATCGTCAACCGCCGCGGCAGCGACCTGACCGACAAGTCCGACGGCGTGATGTACACGAGTGACGGTCGCGACGTGGAGATGAGCGTCGCCAGCACGAAGGCGTTCTACGCACAGGTCGCGGCCGGTGTGCTGTTGGCGTGCGCGATCGCCGAGGCCGCAGGCCGTGGCACGACGCAACGCCGGCACGAACTGTTGTCGTCGCTGCGCGAGCTGCCCGACGCAATGGTGCAGGTGATCGCCAATCGGCCGGCCATCGCCGAGGCGGCGCGGCGCTTCGCTCCGGCGAAGCGCTACTGGGCGATCGTGGGCAACGGTCCCAACGTGGTGGCGGCCGAAGAGGTGCGCATCAAGCTCAGCGAGCTCTGCTACAAGAGCATCGCCTGCGACGTCACCGAGGACAAGAAGCACATCGACCTGTCGAGTGAGCCGCTGATCCTGGTGTGCGCCGCGGGCCTGGTGGGCGGCACCGCCGACGACGTGGCCAAGGAGGTCGCGATCTACAAGGCGCACAAGGCGACGCCGATCGTCGTCGCCACCGACGCCGACGAGCGCTTCGCCGGAGCCGCTGCAGTCCTCGCCGTGCCGCCCGTCGACTCGTCGCTCGCGTTCGTGCTGTCGGCGATGACGGGTCATCTGTTCGGCTACGAGGCGGCGCTCGCGATCGACGCCTCGGCACGCCCGCTGCGCGAGGCGCGTGAGGTGATCGAGCACGCGCTCGCCCACACCGACGAGGGCGACGCCGTGCTGCGCGAGGTGCGCGCCGGGCTCACCGTGCACACCGAGCACTTCCTCGACGGCCTGCGCGCCGGCACCTACGACGGCCACCTCGAGGCCTCCACCGCGGTGCGGCTGGTCGGCCTGCTGCGCGACCTCTCCGGGGACTCGCCGCTCGAGGCGTACCAGCGGGCCACCGGAAAGGTGGCGACGCCCGGCGCCGTCGTGGACGACCTGACCGCGGCGCTCACCCGCGCGATCGAGGAGCTCACCCGCCCGGTCGACGCCATCAAGCACCAGGCGAAGACGGTCACCGTCGGCATCAGCCGCAACGACGAGGGTGTGCTCGACCGGCCGCTCGTGCAGGAGCTGCTGCAGACCGGCGCCGGCCGCGACCGCCTCGGCTACCGCACGCTCAAGGTGCTCGCCGATCTCGACCCCGCCGTCGAAGCGGTCGTGGGCTACACCCGGTACGCGATCGAGGGCGACCCACAGCAGGGCGCCACCATCTCCATCGTCGACCGTGGTGGCCTGTCGCGCGATGTGCCCAGCCGGGTGGAGATCAACTCGCAACTCGTCGGCACCAAGCGCCGCGTCGCCAGCGAGAAGGAAGTCCTGGTGGCCCGGGGTCGCAAGGACGGCCGCACGGTCGTCTTCGTGCCCGAGGTGAAGGCCGGGCAGTGCACCGGCATCACGTTGCTGCACGTGCGCTTCCACGACCGCCTGCCCGCCGCCACGATGCGCGGCGTGCTGCAGGGCTACGACCGCCGCTACGACCGCCTCGTCGACTGGGTGACCGAGACCGAGGGCGCGTTCCGTGACGACCTGCTCGGCGACCTCGCCGTCGCCGACCTGCTGATCCTGCCGATCTCCGACACCGCCGACCACTGGCGCCAGGGCTGACCGGGCCGGCACGGGCGATGTCGGGCACGGGCGCCGCACGCATCGTCGGGATCGGCGTCGACGCCGTCGACATCGACCGCTTCCGCACCTCGCTGTCCCGCACGCCGACGATGCGCGACCGCCTGTTCGTCGCCGAGGAACTGGCCTACGTCGCGCCGAAAGCCGATCCGGTGCCGTCGTTGGCGGCCCGCTTCGCTGCACGCGAGGCCGTGATGAAGGCGATGGGTCTCGGGCTGGGCGCGTTCGGGTTCCACGAGGTGTGGGTCACTCGGGCCGATTCCGGCGAGCCGTCATTGGCGATCACCGGTCGGGCGCTCGAACTGGCCGTCGACCGCGGCATCACGCACTGGCATCTCAGCATCACGCACACGGCCACCGTGGCGATCGCCCACGTGGTGGCCGAACAGCGGCCAGCGTAGGCTCGGCGCCGATGCTGCCGATCGTGACGCCCCTGGAGATGCGCACCGTCGATCTGGCGGTGTCGGCCGACGTGGCCACCTACATCGATCGGGCAGGCGCCGCCGTCGCCCGTGCGGCGGTGCGGATGTTGGGCGGCACCTACGGCCGCACCGTGCACGTGATCGCCGGCAAAGGCCACAACGGTGACGACGGCCGAGTGGCCGCCCGCCGCCTGGCCGATCGCGGTGTCAAGGTCCGGGTGTTCGACGTCGACCAGTGCCCGCCGGTGCTGCCGTACGCCGACCTGGTGATCGACGCCGCGTACGGCACCGGGTTCCGCGGCACGTGGCGACCGCCGGCCTTCGCCACGAGTGGTGATCGGCCGCTGGTGCTCGCCGTCGACATCCCGAGCGGCGTCGACGCGCTGACCGGCGTCGCCGACGGCCCGGTCATCCCCGCCGACCGCACGGTGACCTTCCAGGCATTGAAGCCCGGGCTGCTGCTGTCGCCCGGGCGCGAGCTGGCCGGCGACCTCGAGCTGGTCGACATCGGACTCGGCGACCGAGTCGCCCAGCACACGCACGCCCACCTCGTGCAACGGTCCGATGTTGCGGCGTGGTTGCCACTGCGGCCCGTCGACGCCCACAAGTGGCGTGCGGCGGTGCGCGTGGTGGCCGGCAGCGTCGGCATGACCGGCGCGGCAGCGCTGGCGGCGCGTGGCGCCGTGCGATCCGGCGCCGGAATGGTGCAGTTGTCGGGCGTCGGCACGCTGGTGATCGACGCACCGATGGAGGTGGTGCAGAAACCGTTGCAGGGGCCGGGCTGGTCGCGGGCGCTCCTGCATTCGCTCGACCGTTTCCACGCCCTGGTGATCGGGCCCGGCATCGGCCGCGACGACGCGACGGCGGCCGAGACCCGTGCCGCGGTGCTGGAGGCAGCGTTGCCGGCCGTCGTCGACGGCGACGCGTTGTTCGCGATGGCGTGGAACGCGGAGGGCGCGGGCGCCCTGTTGCGTCGCCGCATGCGACCCACGGTGCTGACGCCGCACGACGGCGAGTTCGCGCTGCTCACCGGGCAGATGCCGGTGGCGGACCGTTTCGTGTCGGCGCGTCGCCTGGCGGCCGACACGCAGTGCGTGGTGCTGCTGAAGGGCGCCACCACCGTGGTGGCCGACCCGGAGGGGCAGGTGTTGGTGGTGACCGCCGGCGACGAGCGCCTCGCCAGCGCGGGCACGGGCGACGTGTTGGCCGGCATCGTCGGCTCGCTGCTGGCGCAGGGTGTCGAGCCGTTGCGCGCCGCGGCAGCCGCCGCCTGGCTGCACGGGCGTGCGGCCGGTTCGGCGCCGTCGGCCGGCTTCGCTGCGGGCGACATCCCCGACCGGTTGCCGGCGGTGCTCGAGGACTTGTCGTGAGGAGTCGGCCGTGAGCCGCTGGGCGTGGGCCGAAGTGTCGGCCGCCGCCATCGAGCACAATGTGCGAGCGCTCACCGAGAACGTGCGCTCGGCGTGGCCGGTGCAGCTGTGGGCCGTCGTGAAGGCCAACGGCTACGGCCACGGCGCCGTCATCGCGGCGCGCGCCGCGCTGCAGGGTGGCGCGACCGGCCTGTGCGTGGCGCTGGTGCGAGAGGGCGTGGAGTTGCGCGAGGCCGGGATCGACGCACCGATCCTGGTGCTCACCGAGCAGCCGCACGACGACGTCGCCGACGCCGTGACCCACGGTCTGCAGCTGACCGTGTACCGGCCGGAGATGCTGCGCGCACTCGAGGCAGCCGGAGCCGGCGACCACCCAGTGCACCTCAAGCTCGACACGGGCATGCACCGCGTCGGTGTGCGGGCCGAGGGGGCGCTCGCGATGGCCGAGGCGATCGCTGCGTCACCGGCTGCCTCGCTGCAGGGCGTGTGCACCCATCTCGCCGTCGCCGACGAACCGGACCACCCGTTCACGCGTACCCAACTCGACCGTTTCGATGCAGCGCTCGACGAGCTGAGTGCCGCCGGCCACCGTCCGCCGCTGGTGCATGCCGCCAACTCGGCCGGGGCGATGGTGCACCCGCGGGCGCGCTATTCGATGGTGCGCACCGGCATCGCGGTGTACGGCATCTCGCCGGGTGCCGGTGTCGACGGGATGGTGGCCGACCTCGGCCTGCGGCCCGCGATGTCGGTGAAGGCACGCGTCTCGTTCGTGCAGCAGGTGCCTGCCGGCGACGGCATCTCCTACGGCCTGCGCCACACGTTCACTGCCTCGTCGACCGTGGCGACCGTGCCCATCGGCTACGCCGACGGCGTACCCCGCAGGTTGTTCGCCGCGGGTGGCGAGGTACTGCTCGGCGGTGTCCGCCGACCGATCGTCGGGGTGGTGACGATGGACCAACTGATGGTCGACTGCGGCGACGCGGCAGTGGCGGTCGGCGACGAGGTCGTGCTGATCGGCGAGCAGGCCGGGCAACGGATCACCGCCACCGAATGGGCCGAGCGTCTGGGCACCATCGGCTACGAGATCGTCTGCGGCGTCTCGGCGCGCATCGCTCGTCACGAGGTCTGAGCACACCTTCAGCCCACGGGGCTGCGCGAGGCAATAACATCGACAAGGCCATGTTGCACCTCCGGGCGGGATCGCTCGCCGACACTCACGCCGTCGCGGCCGCCGTCGCCGGTCTGTCGCGTTCGGGCGACCTGATCGTGCTCGCCGGCGAGATGGGTGCGGGCAAGACGGCGTTCGCCAAGGGCTTCGGCGCGGCACTCGGGGTCACCGAACCGATCACGTCGCCGACGTTCACGCTGGTGCACAGCTACGACACGCCCGGCAAGCTGACGCTGCACCACGCCGACATCTACCGACTGAGCACCCAGCACGAGGTGGCCGACCTGGCCCTGGCCGAGTTGGTGGAGTACGACGGGATCGTGTTGGTCGAATGGGGCGACGTCGTGGCCCAGTCGCTCGGCGACCATCTGTTCGTGCAGCTCGTCGCCGACCCCGCCGACGAGGACGCGCGCGACATCACGCTCAGCGGCGCGGGTCGCCCGTGGGCGCAGCGCTGGGAACGCCTCTCGCAGGCCGTGGGGCCGTACCAGTGCTGATCCTCGGCATCGAGACCGCCACCCAGCAGGTGAGCGTCGCCATCGGCGGGCACGAGGGAGTCCTCGGTCAGTTCGAGGTCGCTCGCGGCCGGCGACACGCCGAGACGTTGACCCCGGCCATCGAATTCCTCTGCCGCCAGGCCGACATCCAGATCGCCGAGTTCGGCGCCATCGCCGTCGACGTCGGCCCCGGTCTGTTCACCGGTATGCGCGTCGGACTGGCCGCCGGCAAGGCGATGGCGCAGGCATTGCGCGTCCCGATGATCGGCATCAGCTCGCTCGACCTGCTCGCGTTCCCGCTGCGCTACGCCGACCGCCCCATCGCCGCGGTGATCGACGCACGCAAGGGCGAGCTGTTCTACGCGTTCTACCGACCGGTGCCGGGCGGCGTGCAGCGCGTCACCGAACCGCGTTGCGGCAAGGTGGACGATCTCGTCGGCGACATCCTCGCCCGCGGCCAGAACGTCATCTGCGTCGGCGACGGCGCGCTGCGCTACCGCGACGAGATCG
>JBMOGW010000064.1:0-15404 GCA_049318165.1 Ilumatobacteraceae bacterium | reverse complement strand
CCGGCTTCTCGGGCTGATTCGTCCCACTCCGGCTCGCTGGGTGCGAAATCTGGCCGATACGGCCAGAAAGCCGCCCCAGCGGTCACGCCGCGAGCAGGAGCGCCTTGCGGATCTGCGACGCGACCCACTTCGGGCGGTCACGGACGTCGTTGTAGGTGAACACGATCACGCGCTTGCCCTTGAGCGTCAGCCGGGTCCGTCGCTCCTCATCCTGTTGGATCTGTCGGCGCGTGGCGTGGGTACCGTGACCCGCCACTTCGACGATGAGGTCGCCCGGGAACTCGGCATCGACGCGGGCGATCACACGCGAACCCTCGCGGTACACGCGCTGCGTGACGGGTCGGTCGAGGCCTCCCTCGCGGCACAGTCGTAGGAACCAGCGCTCCAGCCGGCTCTCGCCGCCGGTGTCGACGAGTGCATCCAGCAGCACGCGGCTGCCGTTGACGCCCGACCGGTGCTCGGCCACCACCCGCGTGCGCAGCCGCTGCTCGCTCACGAGCCGGAGACGGATGGCGGAGTCGATCGCGTTCTCCACCTCCGCCTGGTCGAACCCGAACAGCGGCGCATCGATGATCGCCCGCTCGGCACGCAGCACCCGTAGCCCGTTGATCCACTGCAGGTCGGTGGGAGGGATCGCTCGAGCAGTGGACCGCACCACGCCCGACATCGCCTTCTTGCGCAGCTCCCTGGGCACGAGGCTCTCCGCTGGACCGTCCTCGAAGCCGTCAAGGCGCATCAGCCGACACGCACTGCGGCCCGCGATGAACGCCTCGCCCTCGCCATCGAGATAGGTGATGAACAACGACTGCAGCCAGGACGGTTCGGCACCCGCCATGACGAACGTGCGGACCCCGACGCGTTCGAGCAGGCCACGTCGCTCCCACTTCAGGCGCAACGACGAGTCGACGCCGGTGTGGGCGAGCTGACTGACGGAGATGACCGAGCATTGGCGGGCGGCGGTTGCCGCGATGGAGCGAAAGCGTGCATCCATGGCCCGGACGGTGACACTGGGGTGTGACACCCGTGATCGCTGGGGCGGCCTTCTGGCCGATACGGCCAGATTTCGTGCCCAGCGGTGCGGAGTGGGACGAATCAGCCCGAGATGCCGGACCGGAGTGGCTAGAGGAGGGGGCCGAGGGCTTCGTCGATGGGGTGGCGGTCGAGGTGCGGCGGGGTGACGTCGCCGGAGCGGTCCTCGGGCTCGGGCGGGTTGTTGGCGGCGATGGCGGCGCGGATGGCCGGCTCGCGCAGATGCGTCACCACCAACAGGTACGCGACCAGCATCACCGCTGCCCCGACGAAGTAGGGGGCCTGCAGGTTCCAGCGATGGGCCACCAGGCCACCGATGAATGCGCCGACGGGCATCGCGCCCCAGCTGAACCAGCGGTACACGCTGTTCACCCGGCCGAACAGATGGTCCGGCACGATCTGCTGGCGCAGGGTGACGGCGATGATGCTCCAGACGGTGATCATCATCGCCTGCACGGTCAGCATCAGCACCACCCACCAGGTGACGGGGATGCTGCCGATCGCGGTCATCGTCACCACCGGCACGAACGCGGCGACGAGGATGGCGAAACGGCGGCCGACCTTGTCGACGAGCCAGCCACCGGCGATACCGGCCACCACGCTGCCGGCGCCGACCATCGCCAACAGCACACCGAACAGTGTGTCGCTGACGCCGAGCTCCTCCGTGGCGAACAACACGAACGTGGACTCGGCCATCGCGAACGACATGTTGGTGAGCGCGAGGGCGATGGCCAGGTTGCGCAGCAACTTGCTGCGCCACATCCAGCGAACGCCCTGGCGCATCTCGAACCGCCAGCCGAGGTCGAGCTTCGCCCGGTCCGGCTTGAACTTCCCGCGCAGCGACGCCGCCAACAGCGCGGCCACCACGAAGCTGGTGGCGTCCACGCCGAACGGCAGCCACACGGCGACGGCGAACAGCAGGCTGCCGAGCGGCGCGCCGAGGAACGTGTTGCCGGTGATCTCCGCCGAGTAGCGCAGGCCGTTGGCCCGGCCGAGCTGCTCGGACGACACGATCGACGGCAGGATCGTCTGCGAGGTGGAGTCGAAGAACACCTCGCCCGCGCCGAGCCCGAACGCAAGGACCCACAGCATCCACATCTGCACCTCGCCGAACGCGGCGACCAGCGCAAGGCCGCCGACGAGCACGCCGCGGAACAGGTCGGCGGCGATGAGCACGGACCGCCGGTCGACGCGGTCGATGATCGTGCCGGCGGGCAGGGCGAACAACAGCCACGGGATCGCGAAGAAGGTGGAGATCAGGCCGATCGACAGGCTGTTGTCGGTGATGCGCGTCGCCAGGATCGGCAGCGCTGCGGCGAGGATGCCGTCACCGGTGTTGGAGATGGCGCTGGCAGTCCACAGCCGCCAGTACGCGCCGGGGAGGCGCGTGCGGGCGCCCTTCACGGCGCTCACTCCTGGGCAGCGGCGAACCGTGCGAACGCTGCCGGGAGGTCGGGGTAACGCTTCGTCGATGCGCCACCGTCGACGGCGAACGTGCTGCCGCTGACGAACGTGCTCTCCGGCCCGGCCAGGAACGACGCCATGTTCGCGATGTCGGACGGCTGCGCGAAGCGGCCGACCGTGGTGTTCTCGACGAACTCCTCCACCACGCCGGGCACCATGAAGAACGCACCGGTGGCAGCGGTCTCCACCAGCCCGGGCGCGATGGCGTTGACGCGGATGCGACGCGCACCCAGCTCCATCGCGGCCACACGGGTGAGCATCAGGACCCCCGCCTTGGCGGTGCAGTACGCGCTCATCCCGGCCGACGGCTGGGTGCCGTTGAGCGACGCGATCGTGATGATGCTGCCACCGTCGTGCATCGCTCGGGCGCCGTGCTTGATGGTGAGGAACACGCCGGTGACACAGAGGTCCATGATCGATCGCCACTCGTCGAGCGAGTGGTCGACGATGGGGGAGTACGTGCCCCGGCCGGCGTTCGCGACCGCCACGTGCAACCCGCCCAGCGCAACCGCCTGCTCGGCGACCGCGGCGAGCGCGTCCTCCGACGTCACGTCGCAGACGGCGGTGACGACCCGGTCACCGAGGTCGCCCGCGAGGCGATCGAGGCCTGCCGCGTCGATGTCGGTGGCCAGCACCCGCAGTCCGTCGGCGACGAACCGTTCCGTGATGGCGCGGCCGATGCCGGACGCCGCACCCGTGACGAGAGCCAGGCCTTCCATGGCCCGGACGTTAGTGGGTGCCCTCCGCCGCGGCCCGGGATGCCTGCAGGGCGTGGCGCTGCACTTTGCCCAGTGCCGTGCGGGGTAGGGCGTCCACCAGCACGACCTCCTTCGGGGCGCAGAACGCAGGCAGCCGGTCGGCCACGGCGGCCCGCAGCACGGCGAGCGTCGGCGGTGCGGCCGAGTCGGTCGGCACCACCCAGGCCACCACTCGCTGACCCCACTCGGCGTCGTCGACACCGGCCACCGCCACCTCGGCCACGCCGGTGATGCCCTGCAGCACGCCTTCCACGGCGTCGGGCCACACGTTCTCGCCGCCGGTGATGATCATGTCGCCGCGTCGGCCGTCGACGTGCAGGCGGCCGTCGTCCAGCCAGCGGCCCAGGTCGCCGGTGTGCAGCCAGCCCTCGGCGTCGAGCGGTGTGGTGCCGTCGCGGTAGCAGCGCAGCAGCATCGGGCCGCGCAGCAGGATCTCGCCGTCGGGCTCGATGCGCACGTCGACGCCGCCCAACGGGCGCCCGTCGTACACCACGCCGCTGCCCGTCTCGGTGAGCCCGTAGGTGGTGACGGTGTTGGCCGGCCGGTCGGCGGGCGGCCGCGACCCGCCGAGCACGATGGTGCGGAACAGCGCCGGGTCGATGCGCCGGAGCGCGGTGGCGACGAGCGACACGAGCGTCGCCCCGTCGCGTGCGGCCTGCTGCACCGCAGTGGCGTCGAACCCGTCGTGCACCACCAGCTTGGTGTCGGTGACCAATGCGCGCGTGACCACCGACAGGCCGCCGACATGTGCCAGGGGCAGGCAGGCGAGCCACGTGTCGTGGCGGTCGACCGCGAGGTGCTCGCTGGTGGATCGTGCCGAGGCAGCGATGGCCGCGTGGGTGAGCACGACGCCCTTCGGCGTGCCGGTCGATCCGCTGGTGGCCATCACCAGCGCGTCGCCCTCGTCCACCCCGCGGCCGTCGAGTGTGTGGGTGCCGGCCTCGTCGACGAGCCGGTCGGGTTGCATCGCGGCGAGCAGCGCGGCCTTCGCCGCGGGCGGCAACCGACGGTCCACCGGCAGCACCGCGTTGCCGTGGTCCCACTCCCGCCGCAACGCCTCGACGAAGCCCGGCCCGCCGGGCAGGTCGAGGGCGACGAGGTGCGGCATGCGCTGGAGGCTAGGTGCTGTGCCGCCGGGTCGGTCACAATGGCCGGGATGAACCGTTGGCTGATCGGCGCCCGTCCCCGAACCCTCCCCGCGGCGGTCGTGCCGGTGGCCCTCGGCGCTGCCGCGGCAGTGGGCGAGCCCGACCCTGTCTGGTGGCGCGCAGCGCTGGCGCTCGTGGTGTCGCTCGCCCTGCAGGTGGGCGTGAACTACGCGAACGACTACAGCGACGGCGTGCGCGGCACCGACGAAGTGCGCGTCGGCCCCACCCGCCTGGTGGCGAGCGGGCTGGCGACGGCCGGCCAGGTGAAGCGTGCGGCGTTCGCGGCGTTCGGTGTCGCTGCGGTGGTGGGTCTGGTGCTGGCGATCGCCACCTCGTGGTGGCTGCTCGCCGTCGGCGCGGCAGCGATTCTCGCCGGCTGGTTCTACACGGGTGGCCCGAAGCCGTACGGCTACCTCGGCCTGGGCGAGGTGTTCGTGTTCGTGTTCTTCGGGCTCGTCGCCACCGCGGGGACGACGTTCGTGGTGTGCGAGCGGATCACCGGCGTCGCCTGGATGGCGGGGTGTGCGGCGGGTGCACTCGCGTGTGCACTGCTGGTGGTGAACAACCTCCGCGACATCCCCACCGACCGCGAGGTGGGCAAGCGCACACTCGCCGTTCGGCTCGGCGATCGGGCGACCCGCTGGTTCTACGTCGTGCTGCTCGTCGCTGCGTTCGCGCTGGTTGTCGGCGTGGCCCTCAGCGGTCGCCCCTGGGCGGCGCTGGGGCTCGTGGGCATCGCGGTGGCCGTGCCGGCGGTGAAGGCGATCGTCGGCGGTGCGAGCGGCCGCGCGCTCATCCCGGTGCTCGGCGCGACCGGCAAGGTGCAACTGGTGACGGGGCTGCTCGCCGCCCTCGGAATGGCCCTGTCGGCGTGACCGCCACGGGTACGCTCGCCAGCCATGGATGCGGCACCGCCTGACCTGCCGTCGTTCGAGAACGACTGGCGTCCACTCCCGAACAAGAAGGCCACCACTGCAATGGGGTTGGGCATCGTGGCGTTGTTGTGCATGCCGCTGCTGACGGTGGTGTTCGGCCCGGCGGCGCTCGCCACGGGCTACCTCGCCCGTCGCGAGATCGACGGCAACCCGGGCCGCTACACGAACCGTGGCATGGCGACGGCGGGCATCGTGATGGCGGCCGTGGCGATCGTCATCTCGATCGGGTACTACGTGTACCGCGCGTACCGCTGACGGTCAGCGAGGCTGCAACGCCAGCAGTGCGCTGATGGCCGTGGCGACGGCCTGCGGTTGCTCGAGGTGCGCCGCGTGCGTCGCGTCGGGCACCAGCACGCACTCGCCGCGCGGCACCATGTCGGCGATCTGCTGTGCGATCGCCGCGAACTTCGCGTCTTGCTGCCCGGCCATCGCGAGGACCGGCATGTTCAGCTCTCGCAGCCGTGGCCACAGCGAGCCCTGCGCCCCCGTGCCGGCCAGGCGAAGGCTGCTGGCGAGGCCATCGCTGGTGTTGGTGAGCCGGTCCTGCATCTCCAACGGGCCCACCGGCCGGCCGCCGAACAGCGGCAGGGCCACCCACTCGGCCAGGAACGCCTCGAGCCCGATCTCCTCCATGTGGGTGATCAACTGGTCGTCGCTCTCGCGGCGGCGTGCCCGCTCGTCCTCGCTGTCGATGCCCGGGTTGGCGCCGATGACGGCGAGCCGGCGGGTGACGCTCGGGTACATCAGCGCCACGTGCAGGGCGGCGCGGCCGCCGAGGCTGTAGCCCACGTACGTGGCCTCGCCGCCGATGGCTGCCACCATGTCGGCGGCACGGCGCAGGTCGGCACGCACGTTGCCCGAATCACCGTGACCGGGCATGTCGATCACCAGGCACTCGTGGCCGGCGGCGACGAACTGCTCGGCGATCGGCTTCCACGACCGGCGGGTCTGGGTGAACCCGTGGAGGAACACGATGCGTTCCCCGTCGTCGGGTCCGGCGATCTCCGCGCCGAGGCGGCCGGCCAGCGGACGCCACATCGTGGGCGATGCGGTCACGTCAGGCGTCCGCGTCTTCGGCGGCGCGTCGTTCGACGAGGCGGCGGATGACGGTGACGAAGGTGTCGGCGTCCTGCGCGCCCGGCACGGCCCAGCGGCCGTCGAGCACGAACGTGGGGACGGCGGTGATCTCGGCCTCGGCGGCGAAGGCCAACTGCTGCCGCACCTCGTCCACGCCGTCGGTGCTGTCGAGGAAGGCGCGCATGCCGTCGCGGGGCATGCCCACCTCTGCGCCGCAGTCGGCGATGGTGTCAGGGTCGCCGATGTCGAGGCCGTCGACGAAGTACGCCTTCAGCAGTCGCTCCTTCAGCGCGAGCTGATGGCCGGTCGCTTCGGCGAGCCACAGCGCGCGGTGGGCCAGCAGCGTGTTGGCGCGCAGCGCGATGTCCATGTGGAAGTCGAGGCCTTCTTCGGCTGCCACGCGGGTGACGTGGCCGATGATCTCGTTCGCCCGCTCCGGACCGCCGAACTTCTTCGCGTAGGCGTCCACCACCGGGCCACTGACGCCGGGGCTGGCGGTCGGGTCCAGTTGGAACGGCCGGTAGACGACGTCGATGTCGACCTCGTCCTTCAGCTGCTCGACGGCGGTCTCGAAACGTCGCTTCCCGATGTAGCACCACGGGCAGACGACGTCGGACCAGATCTCCACGCTCACGGTCGGTCGCACGTGTTGGAGGATACGCCCCGTATCGTGACGCACATGACGCCGGCCGACGTGCAGGTCACCTTCTGCGCCACCCTCGTGGACCAGTGGATCGCGCTCGGCATGCGCCACGCCGTGGTGGCGCCCGGGTCGCGGAGCACCCCGATGGCGTTGGCGCTGGCGGCGCGGGACGACCTCGAGGTGCACGTCGCCCACGACGAACGCACCGCGGCGTTCATCGCGCTCGGCATCGGGCTGGACTCCGGGGTGCCGGCAGCGTTGCTGTGCACCAGCGGCACCGCCGCCGCCCACTTCCACGCAGCGGTGGTGGAGGCCGACCTGTCCGGGGTGCCGATGCTGGTGCTCACGGCGGATCGCCCGCCCGAACTGCAGGGCGTCGGCGCGCCACAGACCATCGATCAGATCGAGCTCTACGGCGACGTCGTGCGGATGTTCGTCGCCGCCGACGTGCCCGACGAGGCGCAGTCGCACACGTGGCGGGGCCTGGCGATCGACGCCTGGCTGGCCGCGGCGGGCGTGGACGGCGGACCGGTGCACGTGAACCTGCCGTTCCGCGAGCCGCTGGTGGGCGAGGTGGGCCCACTGCCCGACCTGGCCGAGCACCTCGACGACCCGTTCGACGACGCCGTGTGGTTCATGACCCGGCTGTCGATGGACGAGTTGGCGGCGATGCTCGACCGGCCGCACGGTGTGGTGGTGGCCGGCCGCGGTGTCGACGACCCCGACGCCGTGGAAGCGTTGGCCGCGCGCCTCGGCTGGCCGGTGCTGGCCGACCCGCGCAGCGGTTGCCGATCGTTGCCGCAGGCCGTGTGCGCGTTCGACCCGCTGCTGCGTCATGCGCCGTTCGCCGGTGCCCACGTGCCCGAGGTCGTGCTGCACCTCGGCGAGCCGCCGGCCTCGAAGGTGCTCGGTCAATGGCTGCAGTCCACCGGCGCCGTGCACGTGCAGGTGCACGCACAGGGCCGAACCATCGATCCGTTGGGCATCGTCACCGAACGCATCTACGGCCCCGTGTCCACCGTGTGCGAGGCCGTCGTCGACTCGATGTCCGCGTCGCCCGACGCCGAATGGCTGAGCGCGTGGTTGGCGGCCGAGGCCGCCGCGCAGCAGGCGGTCGCGCACGCCACCGCAGCCGAGCCGCTCTCCGAGCCGGCCGTCGCACGGGCGCTCAGCACGGTGGGGGCGCGCCTGGTCGTGTCGTCGTCGATGCCGGTGCGCGACGTCGAGTGGTTCGGTGCACCGTCGACCACGGTGGTGCACTCCAACCGCGGCGCCAACGGCATCGACGGGGTCATTGCCACCGCGGTCGGTGTGGCCATCGCGGCCGACGCGCCCACGGTGGTGCTGCTCGGCGACGTGGCGTTCTGTCACGACCAGTCGTCACTCACCGCGCTCGCCGCGCGGCAGCTCGACCTGACGATCGTGGTGGTCGACAACGACGGCGGCGGCATCTTCTCGTTCCTGCCGCAGCGCACATCGCTCACCACCGAACGCTTCGAGCAGTTGTTCGGCACCCCGCACGGCACCGACCTGGTGGCACTGGCGCGGGCGCACGGCCTCGGGGCGCGCACGGTCGAGACCGCGGGCGATCTGCTCGGCGCGGTGCACGACCGCGAGGCGTCGGTGGTGCGTGTGCTCAGCACCCGCGACGGCAACGTCGCTGCACACGATGCGGTGCACGCGGCCGTGGCCGCAGCGCTGGGCTGACGTGTCAGCGCTGGCGGTGCGACAGGCGCTGCAGCACCACGCGGGCGAACCCGGTGCGGCGCACTCGCCACCAGCGCGGCGCCTGGCGGGCGAAGGCGTCGACCACGAGCGGCAGCAGGGTGACGGTCCAGGTGCGCAGGGCGGCGTTGTCGGCCACTTCCAGCGGGGTGCGGGTCCACTCCAGCGCCGGGTAGCCCTCGGCCAACACGTCGTCGGCGAGCCATGCGCCCGGGGCGGTGTGGTCCATGCCGTCGCGCACTGCGTGGCGCACGTCCTGCGGCACCGCGCCGAGGATCGACAGCGACCCGAGCGCGACGCAGAACACACCGAGGTCGCCGAGACCGGCCACCACGTCGCCGGCCTTGCGTCCGCGGCTCACCTTGTCGGCTGCCGCAGCGGCCCAGGCGCGTGCCGCACGCGTGGAGGCCACCATCCGGCGCACCTCGTCCGCCCCGTACGACGCCTCGACGAGCGCTTCGAACTCGTGGTGCAGCGGGGAGGGGGAGAAGTGTCGGTAGGCGTCCCGGCGTCCCATCGGTCCAGATTGGCCCGCGCGTACCTGAGCGTCCACCCCTGAGTGGTCAAAATATGACCAAATCCTCTGGTCCTAGGCCGCGAGGCCGACGACCAACCGGTCGGAACGAGGTCAGGGTCGCACGATCGCGCTGAGCATCGCCTGCAACTTGGCCTGCGTCTCGGCCAGCTCGGCCGACGGCTCGCTGTCGGCGACGATGCCGCCGCCCGCCACCAGGCGCGCCGTCCGCCGGTCGGCGGACAGCTCGGCACAGCGGATCGCGACGGCCCACGTGCCGTCGCCGGCCGCGTCCACCCAGCCGACGGCTCCGCCGTAGCGGCCGCGGGTGAAGCCTTCGGTGCGGGCGATCAGTTCGAGCGCCTCGGCGCGCGGAAAGCCGCCGAGCGCCGGGGTGGGTGACAGCGCGGTCACCAGTTCCAGCACGTTCGGGCGCGGGTCGCTGAGGTGGCCCTCCATCGCCGTGCCGAGGTGCTGCACGTTGGCGACGGTGACGATGCTCGGCTCGGGCTCCCAATCGAGGTAGCTGCACCACGGCAGCAACGTGTCGTGGATCATGTCGATCACGACGCGGTGCTCGATCTGGTTCTTCTCGCTGGCGAGCAGCTCGTCGGCGGCGCGTCGGTCGGTGTCGGGGTCGCCGGTGCGGGGCGTCGTGCCCGCCAGCGGGTGCGAGCGCACCTGGTTGCCGTGCACCTCCACCAGCAGCTCGGGCGAGGCGCCGATGAAACCTTCCACCGAGTAGCGGTACGAACGACCGAACATCGCCTTCAGACGCAGCAGCACGGCGTGCACGTCGATCGGCTCGGGGCTGGTGACCTCCACCTCGCGGGCGATGACCGCCTTGGTGAGGCTGCCGTCGCGGACGGCGTCGCGTGCGGTGGCGACGGCGGCCAGGTAACGGTCCACCGGGGTGCGCGGGCGCACGGTGAACTCCTGGGCCTGCGGCGTGGGACGCGGACCGGGCGTGACGCCCAGCGCCTCCGGTTCGGCGCCGTCGATGGTGGTGACCCAGGCTCGGCCGTCGGCGTCCTTGCCCACGAGCACCTGCGGCACGATCAGCGCACACGGCGTGCCGGACTCGAACGGCACCACACCGAATGCCAACGGGCGCACACCACCGACCTCGTCGTCGTGGTCGATCGCGGCCAGGAACGCCGGAGCGTCGGCCAACGGCACTCGTGCGGCCACGCCACGTCCGGCGAAGCCGACACCGTCGCGCACGAACAGGTGACCATCGCCGCGGGCGACGTCGTTCAGGTCCAGGTCGTGCAGCAGCGGCCGTGTGCGGGCGTGCATGTCAGTGGCGCGTGCCGACCATCAGCTGTGTGAGTCCGCCGGACAGCTGGTGGTGCTCGGCGTCGAGGAAGCCGGCGGCGCGCAGCATGTCCACCATGTCTTCGCGCGACGGCAGGTAGGCGACGCTCTTGGGCAGATAGCGGTACGCGGGTGCGTCGCTCAGGAGGCCGCCGATCTTCGGCACCACCTTGCCGAAGTAGATGTTGTTCCCGGCGCGGACGACCGGGTTGTGGGGGATGCCCACGTCGAGCAAGGCGATGCGGCCGCCGGGGCGCACCACGCGGCCGAGCTCGCGGAAGAACGCGGGCAGCTCGAGCAGGTTGCGCAGCGCGAAGCCGCACGTGGCGCCGTCGACCGACGCGTCGGGCAGCGGCAGGCGGAGGATGTCGGCCTGCACGCGCGGGCTGCCGCTGCGGTCGGCGGCGAGCATGCCGTAGCTGAGGTCGAACGAGATCGGCACACACCCTGCCTTGGCCAGGTCGATGCACAGGTCGCCGGTGCCGGCCGCCAGATCGATCACCGTGCTGCCGGCCGGCAATGCCAGCATCTTCACGGCCTTCCTGCGCCAGCGCACGTCGAGCCGGAACGTCATGATCCGGTTCACCATGTCGTAGCGCGGGGCGATGGTGTCGAACATCTGCCGGACGGCCTGCACCTTCTCCTCACCCTCGGGGAGTTGCTCGGTGTCCCAGCTGCGTTCGGCCATCACCAGCAGGCTAACGGCAGTCCCCGGGTCCTGCTGTGGCGAGGTCGTTGTGTCAGCATCGGCGCCATGACTGACGAGCTGTGGCGTAGGGGAGCACTGGAGCTGGCGGGGATGATCGCCCGCAAGGAGGTGTCGAGCACCGAGGTGGTGCGCGCTCACCTGGCGCGCATCGACGCGGTGAACCCGAAGCTGAACGCCGTGGTGCGCCGGATGGACGTCGCTGCGCTCGACGCCGCTGCCGCGGCCGACCGTGCCGTCGCCGAGGGCGCGCCGCTGGGTGCGCTGCACGGCGTGCCGGTGACGGTGAAGGAGAACATCGACCTCGCCGGCACCCCGACGACGCAGGCCGTGGTGGCGTTCGCCGAGGCGATCTCGCCGGTCGATGCGCCGCTCGTCGAGCGTGCACGTGCCGCGGGTGCCATCCCGATCGGCCGCACCAACCTGCCCGACTTCGGCCTGCGCGTCACCACCGAGTCGTCACTGCACGGCAACACGCACAACCCGTGGCACCCCACCCGCACCGCGGGCGGGTCGAGCGGTGGCGAAGGCTCGGCCATCGCGTCGGGCATGAGCCCGCTCGGCTTCGGCAACGACATCGGCGGCTCGCTGCGCAACCCGGCCACGTGCTGCGGCATCTCGTCGATCAAGCCGACCACCGGTGTGGTGCCGACGGCGACGGTGATCCCGCCGGAGGACGGCGGCATCGCCGGCCAGATCATGCTCACCGACGGCCCGATGGCGCGCCACATCGCCGACGTGCGGGCCGGCCTGCTGACCATCGCCGGCGTGCACGAGCGCGACCACCTGTCGCTGCCCGTGACGCTGACCGACCGCACCGAGGGCCGCCCGCTGACCGTGGCCGTGCTGGCCGACCCGCCCGGCGGCAGCACGCACCCGGAGGTCGCGGTCGCCATCCGCGCCGCGGCCGAGGCGCTCGCCGCGGCCGGACATCACGTGGTCGAGGCCACGCCGCCGTCGTTCGAGCGCGTGCTCGAGCTGTGGTCGACGGTGCTGATCGCCGAGATCCGCGCCAACCTGCCGCTGCTGGAGATGGTGATGGGCGAGGCCGGTCGCACGTTCCTCGGGTTCGCCGACGAGGTGATCCCGCCGATCGACAACGCGACGCTGATGCACGCGTTCACCGACCGCAACCGAGTGGCGCGTGAGTGGCACGCGTTCCTGTCCGAGCACGACGTGCTGCTGATGCCCACGTGGGCGCAGCCGCCGTTCGAGCTCGGTTTCGACGTGCAGTCGGCCGAGAACGCCGCAGCGGTGCTCGAACTGATGCGGCCGATCCTGCCCGCGAACATCCTCGGTCTGCCGGCCGCGGTGACGCCGGTGGGCATGGCCGACGGCACGCCCGTGGGCGCACAGTTGGTGGGCCGGCGTTTCGCCGACCTGACGACGCTGCGTGCCGCCGAGGACCTCGAGCGGCACTTCGGGACGATCACGCCGATCGACCCGCGCTGGTAGTCAGCCGGCGGCGACCTGCTTGGCCCAGCGGTAGTCGGCCTTGCCGGCGGGCGAGCGCACCACGTTGTCGACGAACACGAACGCCTTGGGCAGCTTGTAGCGGGCGATGTGCCGCTCGGCCTCGGCGCGCAGGTCGTCCTCGGTGACCGTGTGGCCGTCGCGGATGCGCACGATGGCCACCACTTCGTTGCCCCAGCGGTCGCTCGGGCGGCCGGCGACGACGCAGTCGTAGACACCCGGGTGAGCCTTCACCGCGGCTTCCACCTCTTCGGCGAAGATCTTCTCGCCGCCGGAGTTGATGGTGACCGAGTCGCGGCCGTGCAGCTCGATGATGCCGTCGGTGCGCAGGCGGGCGCGGTCGCCGGGAACGGCGTAGCGGGTGCCGGCGACGACGGGGTAGGTGCGCGCGGTCTTCGCTGCGTCGCCGAGGTAGCCGAGCGCAAGGTTGCCGCTCTTGGCGAGCCAGCCGATCTCCTCGTCGCCGGCTTCCAGCTCGCGCGTCAGGTCGTCGCTGAGCACGTGGTTGCCGGGGCTGATGGGGAACGTGCCGGTGGTGGCGCCGCTGCCGGCGGACACGTGCGACAGCTGGCCACCGGCCTCCGACGAGCCGAGGCCGTCGACGATCATCAGCGTCGGCAGGTGCTGGAGGAACTCCTCCTTCAGGTTCGCGCTCAGCGGCGCGCCACCCGACAGCAGCACCGTCAGGCACGAGACGTCGTGGTCGCCCTTCGCCAGGCCGTCGAGCAGCGGGCGGCCGAACGCATCGCCGACGATCAGCAGGAAGTTCAGCTGCTCGCGCTCGATGAGGCCCCAGATGTCGTCCGGGTCGAGCCGATCGGGCACGCTCTGCACGTAGACCGTGCCGCCGGTGTTCCAGGTGCGGAAGGTCATCCAGTGGCCGGCGCCGTGCATGAACGGCGGGGCGAGCAGCGCCTTCAGGCCGCCTGCAGCCTCGGCCAGCACGCCGTCCATCGTGTCGGCGCGGCTGCCGCCGAAGCACTCGATGTTGGCGTCACCATTGCGCCACAGCACGCCCTTCGGCATGCCGGTGGTGCCACCGGTGTAGAGGATGTACAGGTCGTCCGGGCTCCACTGCACGGCCGGCTTGTCGGCCGACGCCGCGGCGAGCGCGTCCTCGTACCACACCGCACCGGGCAGCAGGGCGTGACCCGAGCTGTCGGGCACCTGCAGGATCACCTTCAGGTCGGGAAGGTCGGGCAGCACCTCGGCGAGCGTGGGTGCGAACTGGCTGTGCACCACGACGGCGGCGGCCTTCGAGTCGAGCAGCAGGTAGCGCAGTTCCTCGGCGACGTAGCGGTAGTTCACGTTGAACGGCGCCACGCGGGCCTTGAACGAGCCGAGCATGCACTCGAGGTACTCGTTGCCGTTGTGCAGGTAGATCGCCAGGTGGTCCTGGCCGCTCTCGTGGCCCTGCAGGTGCTCGCGTTCGGTGTGGCAGCCGAGGCCGGCACCGATCAGATGGTTGGCCAGTCGCCGCGTGCGCTCGGTGACGTCCGCCCAGGTGAACCGCTGGTCGCGGAACACCAGGCACACGTCGTCGGGCCGCGTCGCGGCGATGGCTTCATGGACCTCTGCAACCGAGAACTGGACCCCCATGAACGGGGCAACCTAGTCACGCCGTGGGCGGTGGTCACCATCGGGACGGGTCCCCCGATCGGGGGGTACAGTCCGGCCATGGCTACCGACACTCGCGACCTGTCCCAGAACGTCTTCGGCGTCTTCATTCCGCAAGGCTGGAAGATGGAGCTGTCGTCCATCGACGGCGCCGAGGCCAAGTGGCAGCGGTCGGTCGACGTCGCCGTGCGCGCCGAGGAGCTGGGGTACGACTCGCTCTGGGTGTACGACCACTTCCACAACGTGCCGCGAGCCGCGCACGAGGCCGTGTTCGAGTGCTGGACCACGCTGGCGGCCATCAGCCAGTTGACGTCCACCATCCGCCTCGGGCAGATGGTCGGTTGCAACAGCTATCGCAACCCCGGCGTGATGGCGAAGATCACCAGCACCATCGACGTCATCAGCGGCGGGCGTCTGGACTGGGGCATCGGCGCCGGCTGGTACGAGCACGAGTACAAGGGTTACGGCTTCGAGTTCCCGTCGCCGAAGGAGCGCATCGGCATGCTGCGCGAGTCCGTGCAGATCGTCCGCTCGATGTGGACCGAGGCCGACACGACGTTCGACGGCACGTACTACCAACTGAACGGCGCGCAGTGCGATCCCAAGCCGCTGCAGACGCCGTACCCGCCGATCTGGATCGGCGGCGGCGGCGAGCAGCTGACGCTGCGGGTCGTCGCCCGGTACGCGGACTGCAGCAACTTCGGTGGCAAGCCGGAGGAGTGGGCACGCAAGCGCGAGATCCTGAAGGGGCACTGCAAGGCCGTCGGCCGCGACGAGGCCACCATCCGCAAGACGTGGTCGCCCGAGGTGTTCGTGCGCAGCACCGAGGCGGAGATCGCCGCCGCCGGCAGCCGCAGCTTCTGGGGCGAGCCCGTGGACAGTTGGACGGCCGGAAACCTGGTGGGCACTCCCGAGCAGGTGTGCGAGAAGATCCAGACCTACCTCGACCTCGGCTGCACCGGCTTCATCCCGTGGTGCAGCGACTACCCCGACACCGA
>JBMOGW010000063.1:0-15682 GCA_049318165.1 Ilumatobacteraceae bacterium | reverse complement strand
CAGCAGCCCGTCCACCCGCATCAGCGATGGCATTGACGGTCGCCTTGTTCATCGCTGTGGACGCCCGAGGCATTCGAGCGATCCGACCGGCGAGGTCGGATGCTCGATCCACGAGTGCCTCGCGTTCGACGACTGCAAGCACCAGGCCGATCTGTTGCGCCACACGAGCATCGATCATCTCGCCGGTGAGGATGAGGAACTTGGCCCACGCAACGCCCACGATGGGCACCAGTTCGGCAACCCCCGGATGACCGATGCGCCCTTCGACGAGGCCGAAGCGGGCGTCGTTCGCAGCGATGACGAAGTCGCACTGCGCCACGAAGCTCATCGCGGTGCCGAGACACAGCCCGTGCACGGCGGCGATGACCGGTGTGCTCGTGCGTCGCACCTGTTCGTCGAAGTCCGCCACCATCGCCATGAACGCTCGCTCGTCGTCGATGGTGGGGGAACGGAACTCCGTGCCGTCCACGACCATGTCGAGGTCGCCACCCGCACAGAAGGCGCGGCCGGCACCGCGGATCACGATGGCGCCGACGGCCTCGTTGTGGTCGGCGTCGCGGAGTGCATCGAGCACCTGCTGTCGAAGTGAGTTGGGTCCGAAGTCGAGCGCGTTCAGCCGCTCGGGGCGATCGAGCACGACGTGGGCGACTCCTTCCTCGACGGAGTACTGCACCTTCGAGGGCGTGGTCATGCGCTCGGCGGGTTCGCAGGCCGGTATCTGCTCAAGAAGGCTTCCTCGATGATCCCGGTCGCACCGAACTCGGCCACCTGTCGGCGCACCTCGGCGATGATCGCGTCGCTCGGCTGGGTGAGATCGATCGAATGGAGGAACACCTGGCGGGCCTTCAGTCCGGTGTCCCAGAAGACTTCGACGCGATTGTGGTCCGGGTCGAAGAAGTAGATGCCGACCGCGTTGCCGTGCGACACGATCATGTCGAGTTCCACCTGATGCTGCTCGAAGCGGCGCAGGTACTCGACGAGATCCTCCAAGGTGGGCACACGAAACGAGAGTTGCTGCAGGGTCTTGCTCGACGGTGCGGTGTCGCGTCCTGCGGCGAGGAGCAGTTCGTGATGTTCCCGGTCGGGGTCAGAACTCAAGAAGACCATGGTGCCGTCGGGCTTCTCGTCAGTCACCTGCAGGCCGAGCACGGTGACGTAGAACTCGCGGCTGACCGCAATGTCGGTGACGTAGAGGCCGGCGTGGCTGAGTCGTTCGATGCTGGGCATTGTGTTCTCCTAGGCGCGGTGGAGCATCGAGTCGAGCAGTTCATTGGCACGCGTCCGGTCGGCCAACCTCAAGTGGAGCATCTGGCGGTTGCGTGCTGCAGACGTGAGGTAGAAGCGCTCGTACAGGAAGCCTCGGCCGGCGAGTGCCGAGCCGACGAAGTCCCAGGCCAGACGGAACAGTGCAGCCCGGTCTTCCGCGCCAACACCATCGGCGCCCTGCATCATCTCGTCGATGAGCGGACGAAGTTCCGGGTCGTCGAGTTGGCTTCGGGTGGGGGTGGTGAGCAGGTTGTGGCTGCCGATGAGCGTGATGATCTCCGCAACGCGCGGCATCCACCCGGCGAGTAGCGCACGCATCGGGTCGAGCGGTGTGCCGCTGGGGAACCAGTGCCCGTCGCGCTCGCGCTCCCAGCCGTGTTCGATCGACAGATCGAGTGCACTGCGAGTGACCTGGACGTAGCAGGCGATCTCGCCGAGCATGTCGATGGTGGTGGGACTGTGGTCGCCCACCATCTGCGCCATCCGCGTTGCAAGGCCGTAGGCGAACTCCAGCTTGGTGAGTGCACGAGTCGTGGCGTGACTCGTCATGTTGATGGTGTAGCCGGTCTCCTGGATCGAGTTGTAGATGGCGACGTCACCATCGATGAAGATGCGATCCCACGGCACCACCACGTCGTCGAAGATGCAGAAGGCGTCTTGTTCGTCGAACCGCGACGACAGCGGCTTGTCGAAGTGATTGGCGCCGGGCGCGGAGGCCGAGTCGCGGCAGAGGAACTTCAGCCCGGGCGTGTCGAGGGGAATGGCGAACGACAGTGCGTACTTGTCGGCGCCGGGCGGCAGCGGAAGCGCCGGATAGACCGTCTGTTCATCGGCGAATGGCGCCAGTGTGCCGAGCACTCGACTGCCCCGCACCACGATGCCCTCGGCGGTCTCGCCGACCTTGCGAAGGGTCACCTCGTTGCCGATGATCGCGCCGTCGGTGCGCTTGTCGGTCGTTGGCTGGATGATGGTGTGGGTCAGCGCGACGTCGTTGCGGGCGATGTGCTGCTGGAAGGCCACCAGGTTCGCCGCGCCCTGCTCGTTGCGGCTGTCGGCACCGGCCCACACCCATGGAGCGGACGCGAACGCCGAGAACTTCATGTTCATGTAGTCCGGGGTGCGGCCCATGATGCCCATCGAGACCTCGGAGATGCGCGCCAACCCTGCTTGGCGGCGCCGCAGGTCGTCGAGTGAACGCGGCAGCAGGTGGCTGAGGTTCGTCGCCTCGCCCGTGGCGGGGTCGTCGAACAGGCATTCCTGCGCGTACCGGTGCTGCTGATCGAAGACTGCCGCCACGGAGTGGGCGGCGCCCGACAACTTGGGATGGGAGGCGACATCGGTCACTCGTTCGCCGTCCACCCAGATGGCTCGTGCGGTGTCCTGAAGACCCGCGAGATATTGCTCCCCAGTCCGAGCGCCCATGCGCCGTCCCCCTTGTTCCGCGTGCTTCGCTGTAGCGAACGTTACAGGGAAGATCATAGCCGACGTCTGGAACGACGCAAGCGGCACAATGACGAGGAACGACCATGCAGCCCAAGACCGATCGCCGAAGCCAGCAGGGAGCCGAATCGCGTGCGCGAATCCTCGCCGCCACGCTCGAACTCGCGTCGGAGTTGGGCTATGACGGCACATCCATCAGCAAGGTGTCGGAACGTTCTGGCCTGCCCGCGAGTTCGGTCTATTGGCATTTCAGTAACAAGGACCAACTCTTCGCCGAGGTCATCCAGTACAGCTTCGATCAGTGGCGTGCGTCGCTGCCAGCGGTGGAATCCGTCGGCAGCGCTCGCGTCGCCGAACGCATTCGGCTCACGCTCGATGGCATCGTTCGTCGCCCGGAGTTCTGGCGGCTCGGCCTGATGCTGACGCTGGAAGACCAGCCGGTGGAACTGCTGGCCCGCCGTCGGTTCGTCGAGATCCGCCAGGAGGTGCTCGGCCACCTCAGAGCCCTGCTGACGGTCAGGCTCCCGGGAGAGCAGGCCGGCCTGGCCGAGGCCGACGCCGAGGCCGTTGCCCGGTTGATCATGGCCGCCACCGACGGACTGTTCATCTCCGCACGAGCGGAAGGTGTGGATGGAATTCCTGATGTCACTGCGGTGCTCGGCGCGTGGGTCGAAGAGGCGGCACAACGGCAGCGCTGATTCGCCGTGGTTGTCCCGCGCGCGGCAGCGCGGTAGGAAGGACCCATGGTTCACCACACTGTCCGTCTCGGACATTTCTCGGGAATCCTGACGTCAGCGCCGCCACGAAGAGTCCGGACAGCATGTCCGGCGAGGCCGCTGACCAGGGATTTCGCGTCGGCGGCTGGGACGGACATCATCGACACGGCGGTCCCCCCGCCACTAGGGGTCGATGAGGTGAGCTGTTGGCCGGCTTCGTTGAACGTCGCAGCGAAGTACCAGTCGCCGGCCAGCATGTCCGTCCCGAACGTGCCCGGCATGTTGAACGGACGTGTTCGACTCCCGCCGGGCAGGCACCTACCGGCTTCGCCAACCTCATGGACCCGAGCACACCCGCCCCGCGACAGTTGCCAGACGATGAGCAGCTCACGGGCAACCTCACTGTGCTCGTGGCCGGCGCTCTGAGGACGCGTGACCTGTTCGTACGTCCGGACTGGGTGCCGGCCAACGTCGAGGTCGTCGGCGACCTGGTGCAGAACGCCAGCGTGTGCACGGTTCGGCTCAGCGCGGGACGGTCAACGGCAGTCGGCATCCTGTCCGTGTGCGTTGCGGCGCCCTCTCGGCACGGTTCCATAGCGAAACGATGTCCGACCTGCGTGCGGGCCATGCGGGGTTGCGCAACTATACCAAAAAAGGTATAGTTGCGCAGAAGGAGGTGTGATGACGAAGCTGACTGCTCGGCAGCAGGCGTGGGAGTTGGCGACCGGCCAGTACGGGTACGTGGGCGTCGCTGAGGCCACTGAGGCCGGTATCCCCAACATCGAGCTGGTCAAGCTCGCGGCACGCGGTCGGTTGCGCCATGTCGCCTACGGGCTCTACCACTTCGATGAGATGCCACCCACGCCGTGGGATCAGTACTTCGAAGCGGTGCGCAGGGTCGGTGGGGACGCGCACCTGACCGGCGAATCGGTCCTTGCCATCCACGGTCTTGCGCTGGTGAACCCCCAGCACATCTGGGTCGGCACATCTCGTCTGGTGCGGGCACAGATCCCGGACTGGATGAAGGTCGTTCGCGAGCACGTGCCGGCTGACGAGATGGAGGAGTTCGAGGGCATCCCTGTCACGACGGTGGCAAGAGCGATCCGGGACTGTGCGGCCACAGTGATGCGTGAGCGTCTGCTCGACGCTGTCGCGGAGGCGGATCGCCAAGGCCTCCTTGCGACAGGTGAGGCTGCGCGCCTGCGCCGGGAGCTGCGCCGGTCATGACAGGGAATCCCGAAGCCCGCTACGCCGAAGCGCCACGGGATGTCGCCGCTCTCCGTATGCGGATGAAGAATGTGGCGAACCAGTTGAAGACCACGCAGGTGCGGCTCGAGGTGATGCTCGCCAGCGTCGTCGTCACACAACTCGTCTCCGACGTCGTGGTCAAAGGTGGTATCGCACTGAAGGTCCGCGGAGGTGATCGAGCCACACGCTTCACGACCGACGTCGACGTCGCCCGCCGGGCTGGGGTGACGATCGACGAGTTCCTCGCGGCGCTGCGGTCGCAATGTGCGCAGGGGTGGGGTGGTTTCACGGCCACCGTTGCTGAGGGCCGCAGTGCTCGCGCACCACGGGCTGTTCCCGTCGACTACGTGATGCGCCCGTTCATGATCAAGCTGGCGTACCGCGGGAAGTCGTTCAAGACGGTCACGTTCGAGGTCGGCCATGACGAAATCGACAGCATGAGCGCTCCCGCGGAGTGGCGGATGTCGCCTGACGTCGCCGACGTGGTCTCGCGACTTGGCCTCCCCGAGCCGGGCAAGGTCCGCGTACTGCCGGCGCCGTACCAAATCGCACAGAAGCTGCATGCCTGCACCGCAGTCGGCGTGGACGGGACCAACGACCGCGCCCATGACCTGGTCGACATCATGCTCTTGGTCGACCTGGACAAGCCGGACGTTGGCGACATCGGCCGCGTCGGCCGCCGCGTGTTCCAGGCCAGGAGGGGTCATCCGTGGCCGCCGGAGGTGGTCGCGCATCCAAGTTGGGACGCGATTTACGCCAAGGCGGCCGAGGGCCTCGACATGCCCGACCTCGCCACCGCCGTGGCGTGCGTCAACGAGCTGATCACAGCGGCCGTCACCGCAAGCACGCCGGATTGACCGACGGCCGCCCGTTGCGTGCGGGCACCGAGGCAGACCGCAACGCCACATACCCGCAGGTAGATGACCAGATCGGGCAGAAGTGTGGCTGACGACGGCGAAAAGTGTGGGCGGTGCGGTCAGCGACCGGCCAGCCGGGCCGGTGACCTGGGGCGACGACTTTCCCGAACACCCCACACAGATCGAAGGCCCGGACCGAATGGCCCGGGCCTTCGTGGTTCTTGACCTCGTTCAGGTTGGTTGGTTGCGGGCCATGGTGAGTACTCGGGCGCCGATGTTGGCGGCCGCTGGTACGACGTGGGTTGAGAGCAGTTCCTTGGCGTCCGCCGTGGCGCGAAGTGTGGCGTCGAAGTGCGCGACGGTGACGCCACGCCAGAGTGCGTAGGCGGCGTCAGGGTCGACGAGTTCCTCGAACGGCGGGATGGTGCGAGCGATGCCGACCCAGTCGGTCTCCTCGGTGCCAAGGATCTCGGCGTTGGCCATGGTGAGTTCCTTGAACCATGCGTGGCCGACGTCGATGCCGTCGCAGAAGTGGTTGTGGTCGGCGTCCTGGAGGATGACGGCTCGCGACGGTCCGCGGAGTTTGGCGAACGTGTCGAGTTGGCCGTAGAGGGGCAGCCAAGAGTCGCGGTCTGCGATGCCGAGCAGGCATGACACTTCGGGCGACCAGTCGAGGTCGAGCAGGGCGCGGAGTCCTCCGTCGTTCGGGTAGATCGGGCTGCGGCCGCCGGCGGGACAGAGGGGCACGATGGATGTGACTCGTGGTTCGACGGCGGGCGAGATGAGTGCAGTCCAGCCTCCGAGGCTGATGCCTACGACGCCGACCGGGCCGGCTTGCGCGTAGCCGTGCTCCGTTGCGGCAGCGATCAGGAACGGCACATCGCCGCGACGGTCGATGCCCATCTGATGGCGGTTGGCCGTCATGTCGATCGGGTCGTCGCCGGCCAGCATTTCCTCGACCTCCCACGACGTGAACCCGAGGTGGTCGGCGGACACGACGACGTAGCCGTGGCTCGCGAGGTGCGTGCAGAGGTAGGTGGCTTCTCGGCGGTGGCCCGCGTAGCCATGCGCGAAGAGAATGAGCTGGCCGGGCAGTTCGACAGGGCTGGCGTCACGGATCGCCTGCTGCGGGATGAGCGGCGGGTTGTCAGGGTCCATGTCCTCGGTCGTCCAGATCGCCGGGTAGGCATCCTGGTGCGCCGGGTCGAGGTCGTGGCCGGCGTGCACTGATGCCGCGGGATACCAGATCTCCACGGGCAGGGTGCGATCGCGGCTCGCGTCGGTCCAGGCGTCGGAGCGGACGCCGACCGGGTGGGATCCGCGAGTGAAGGGGTCATACGAAATGCTCACAGCGCGTGTCTAGGTCATTGACCCACTATTGTCAATCCTCGACATGTGCAGAGATGAAGGAGGACGCCAGATGAGCCCTGAGGAAGTGGTCGACCGTTCCTACGAACTGATCTCCTTCGCCTCCGGTGGAGAGCCGGCCTGGCCCGAGTTCCGTGCGCTGTTCACCGAACGGAGCACGTTGGCGTTGCGCGTCTTTCCGGGGGACGCGGCGATCACGGTGATGGACCTCGACGCGTATGTCGCGCGCCAGATGCGCGACGGCCTGTCCGAGGAGGGCTACTCGGAGATCCCGGGAGAACGCACGACGACCATCGTGGGCGATGCTGCCGTGGTGTTGCAGCAGTTCTTCATCCAGTACAAGGACCAGCCACCGGTGCCAGCGTTCGACGGGTACAGCCTTGTGCGCGTCGATGGCGTGTGGAAGATCGCGTCGATCGTCAGTGACATGGTGGCCCTTGCTCCGTGACGTGACCAGGCGTGCCGGGCGACCCCATTGACTTATCTAGTACGTTGACCTAATCTGCACCAGACGGTCACGACAACAGGGGGGACCATGACTCGTTCGAAGCGCTTTGGGCTGCTCGCTGCAACCACGATGTTGCTGGCGGTGGCCGCATGCAGCGGCAGCGACAGCTCATCTGCCAACTCAGGCGGTGGCGAGACCACCGCAGTCTCCGAGACGACCGGTGGCACCGATACGACTGCCCCGTCGAACACAGAGCCCGCGGGGCCGGTTGCCGGTGGCGAGATCACGGTCGGTCGCAGGTCCAGCCTTTTCGGCTGGCAGGGTGACCTGTCGCTGAACGCTGCGATGTTCCAGACGCTGAACATGGTGTACGGGAATCTCGTGACGCTCGACGAGACCGGGACGGAGCTTGCGCCGGGTCTCGCCGAGCAGTTCGAGTTCGACCCGGCGACGCCGAGCATCACGCTCACACTCCGCCCTGGACTGCTCTTCAGCGACGGCTCCGAGTTGACGTCCGCCGACGTGGCGTTCTCCGTGGAGCAGTGGAAGGCGGGTCCGGTGAACGGTGGCATCTTCGCCGACATCGCGAGCACCGAGACCCCTGACGACCTCACCATCGTGATGACGCTCAGCCGACCGAACGTCTACATCCTCAACGTGCTCGCGACCGCGATCGCCACCGTGTATCCGGAGGACTTCGGCGGCAAGACGGCCGAGGAGTTCGGCACTGCCCCCGTTGGCGCCGGACCGTACAAGCTCGCCGACTGGTCCAACCCCGGCCCCGACGAGACGGTCGTGCTCGAACGGAACGACAACTACTGGGAAGAGGGCAAGCCCTACCTGGACCGGATCACGTATCGCTCGTTCAGTGATGCCAACCAGATGGTGCTCGCCTACCAGGCGGGCGACCTCGATGCAGTCGAGAATGTGCCGGCCGCGCTCGTGGACCAGATTCCCGAGGACCAGCGCCGTGTGCAGCCTGACGGCCCCATTGCTCTGCTCCTGTTGAACACGGCCCGCCCGGGTCTCGACACCGCCGATGTACGCAAGGCGATCTCGATGGCGATCGACCGCGAAGGTCTCACCGAGCTCTACGGCGGCTTCGCCACGGCCGCTGCCGGCGTCTTGCCGGTCAACCCGTCCGACTACGGCGCCCCGACGGAGGCTGCTGGTTACGACCCCGACGCAGCGCGTGCGTTGATCGATGCCAACCCGGATGTCAAGGGTCTCACGCTCGAGATGCTCCACGGTCCCGACGATGGCGAAGTGGCCCAGGCCGTCGCAGCGATGTTGGGTGAGGTCGGCCTGAACGTGACGACCGCTGCGGTGGACTCGGGCACGCTGTTCGACCGTGGCGGTCAGGGTGACTTCGACATGCAGATCAACTTCAACGCTGCATGGCCGCCCACGGCGCTCGACCCCGTGATCGCCACGCAGGTGATCGGCTGGTACTACACGGGCATGGATCCCAACCTTGCCAGCGACGACATCGAGGCTGCGCTTGCCGAGCCGGATCCGTCGGCTCGTGCCGGTCACATCACGTCGATCCAGGATCAGCTGCTCGAGGGTGGGGGCCAGGTCGGCATCGTCACGCTGCAGCAGGTGTTCGCCGCGACGGATCGTGTGCAGGGCTGGACGCTCTGGCCGACCGGCAACTGGAACGCGGCCAACGTCTCCGTGACCGAATGACCGTGTCCGATCCACGTTGACCCGCTATCTCATGCTCCGTCTGGGGCAGACCATCCCGGTGGTGCTGGCAGCGTTGCTGGCGGCGTTCCTGCTGTTGAAGGTGGTCCCCGGCGACCCGGCACAGGCGATCGCAGGTCCCCGGGCCACCGATGAAGCCGTTGCTGCGATCCGTGAGGATCTCGGCCTCGACGATCCGCTTCCCACGCAGTTCGTGAGGTACGTCGGCCGAGTCATACACGGCGACCTTGGCACCACCACCACCGGCAATGTCGAGGTGACCACCCTGATCCGCGAGAACGGGGTGGTCACCGTATGGCTGGTCTCGGCCGGCGTGCTGATGTCGCTGCTCTTTGCTGTGCCGTTCGCCGTCATCGCCGCAAAGCGTGCGGACCGCCCCGTCGACCACGCCATCCGTGCCGGCAGCCTGGTCGGCCTCGCGCTGCCCACCTTCTGGGTCGGGATGATGCTCGCCACCTATGTCGCGCTCCCGACCGGCTGGTTCCCGGTCGGCGGATGGCCCGACAGCCCGCCCGAACGGGTGCGGGCGATCATCCTGCCGGCGCTCACCATCGCGGTCGGCATCTCGCCCGTCCTGATCCGCAGCCTGAGGGTGTCGCTCATCCGAGTCTTCGACTCGGACTACGTCGCCGCCGGCCGCTCGATCGGCCTGTCCGGATGGCGGCTCACACGACGGTGGGTCCTCCGCAACTCGATGGTGCCCGTGGTGTCCCTGCTTGCGACGCTGATGGGCTACCTGTTGTTCGGCGCGGTCCTCGTCGAGGTGACCTTCGGTCTGCCTGGCCTCGGTCAGACGATGGTGAGCGGGGCCGTCAACCGCGACTTCAACGTCGTGCAAGGGCTCACACTCGTGCTGGTACTGGCCGTGATCACGATCAACCTGATCGCCGACGTGCTGCTCGGTGTGCTCGATCCGAGGATCTCGTTGCGATGACCCTGGTGGAGCAGCCGCCCGTCCCGGAACCCAACGATGTTCCGGCCGTCGCAGCGAGCGCGCGTCGGCGCGCCCGCGCTGCCGGCAGCAGGAAGATCCGCTTCGGGCTCGGCGTCACCGCAGCGATCGTGGTCTTCAGTCTGGTGTCGCGACCGTTTCTCGCCGACCCGACGAAGCAGCATCTCAAGGACCGACTGTTGCCGCCGTCGACCGATCACTGGTTCGGCACCGACGAACTCGGCCGCGACGTGTTCTCCCGGGTGGTCCACGCGGTACTCGTCGACCTGCCGATCGGGGTGCTGTGCGCTGCGCTCGCCGCACTGCTCGGCACGTTGATCGGAGCGCTCGCCGGGTCACGTGGCGGCTGGGTGGATGCGCTCATCATGCGGATCGCCGACATCGTGCAAGCGTTCCCGACCTACATCTTCCTCGTGGCACTGGTCTTCGCGCTCGGCGCCGGCACGCGCTCGTTCATCGTCGCGATGGTGGTGCTCGGCTGGGTGACGTACGCACGTCTCGTTCGGTCGGAGATCCTCCGCGTTCGCGATCTCGACTTCGTGTCGGCGGCTCACCTGTCCGGCTTCGGCCGCGCTCGCGTGTTGTTCCGGCACATCCTCCCGAACTCGATGGGGCAAGTGGTCGTGTACCTCGCGTCCGACGTCGTGCTCGTGCTGCTCCTGCTCGCCGGTGTGTCGTTCTTCGGTCTCGGCGTGCCACCACCCACCCCGGAGTGGGGCCAGATGATCGCCGCCGGCCAGAAGTACCTGCGCGACCAGTGGTGGATCGTCACCTTCCCAGGGCTTGCGATCGTGATCACCGGCTGCGCGGTGGCGTTGGTGGCCGACGGTCTCGAGGACCGGACGCGCCGATGAACCGCCTCGAAGTCGAACAGCTCAAGGTGGCGGTCGGCCCCGTCGACGCGCCGCTCCACGCGGTCACCGACGTGTCCTTCGCCGTCCCTGCGGGCGGATCGCTCGCCATCATCGGTGAGTCCGGATCCGGGAAGACGTTGACGCTTCGCGCCCTGATGGACATGATGCCGCGCGGGGCACGGTTGGACGGCGGGACCATCCGCTACGTCGCGCCCGACGGCACGGCAGTGGCACCGGCGCGGGCACGGGGCCACGGGATGTCGATGGTCTTCCAGGATGCGTCCGCTGCCCTCAACCCCACTCGGCGAGTCGGCGACCAGATCGCCGAGGGCATCCTCCTGCGCGGTGGCAGCACACGCCGCGCCGCACGCGCCGAGGCGGTGTCGCTCATGGAGGAGGTCGGCATTCGCAACCCGGCGGTCGCCGCACGCGGCTGGCCGCACCAGTTCTCGGGAGGCATGCGCCAGCGCGTCATGATCGCCATGGCCCTGTCGACGCGACCCAACCTGCTCCTGTGCGATGAGCCGACCAGCGCGCTCGACGTCACGGTGCAGGAACAGATCGTCCGACTGCTCATCGACCTCCGCGCCCGACACGACCTGACCATCGTGTTCGTCACCCACGACCTTGCCGTCGCCAGCCAACTCTGCGACAGCGTCGCGGTGATGTACGCCGGCCAGGTGGTCGAGTTCGGTCCACTCGCCGATGTGTTCGCGTCACCGAACCACCCCTACACCAGAGCCCTGATGGAAGCCATCCCGCAACCCGGCTCGGTCGGCGATCTCGCGACGATCCCCGGCCAACCACCGACACCGGACCGGTTCCCGGCTGGTTGCCGATTCGCCCCTCGATGCTCACGCGCGACCGAAGCCTGCACCCAGTACCGCTATGTCGCTCCGTCAACCTCAGCGCCCGCAGCGTGCCTGTTCCCGCTCTCGGACCCGGTGCAGCGATGAGCCCGATGCTCACGGTCGACCACCTCACGGTCGAGTTCGCCAGCATGCACCGCTCGAAACGCCGTGAGCGTTTCGTCGCCGTCGATGACGCCACCTTCCATGTCGATCGAGGCGAGTGCGTCGGCATCGTCGGTGAATCCGGATCCGGGAAGTCCACCATCGCCCGCACCATCGCCGGGCTGATCGTGCCCAAGTCGGGGGCCATCCATCTCGACGGCGAACTGCTCAGCCAGACCAAGCGGCCGCCCGCCGTGCGCCGACGGATCCAGATGGTCTTCCAGGATCCGACGTCGTCACTCGACCCTCGCGTGCCGGTGGCGCGGGCGATCGCCGAGGTCCTCGAGGTGCACGGCCTCGGATCTCGAGACGGTGTGGCAGCGCGAGTGGACGAGTTGCTCGCACTGGTCGGACTGTCCGGCCGAGGTGACGCCCGACCGTCCCAACTGTCGGGAGGTCAGCGTCAGCGCGTCGCAATCGCCCGTGCGCTCGCCGCCGAGCCGGACGTGCTGATCGCCGACGAGGCCGTCTCCGCGCTCGACGTCTCGGTCAAGGCATCGATCATCAACCTGTTGCGCGATCTACGCGAGCGATTGCACCTCACGATGGTCTTCATCTCCCACGACCTCGCGGTCATGTCGAGCATCTGCGATCGAGTCCTGGTCATGTACCACGGACAGATCGTCGAGGAGTCACCCACGACCGCACTGTTCGCCGAGGCGCAACACCCCTACACCCGAGCGCTTCTGACGTCGGTGCCACGAGTCGGCACACCGCTCGGTCCACGGCCGGCCCCTGTCGCCGAACTGCCGCCCGGCTCACCCCCCGAGCCTGCCTGCCGCTACGCACCCCGCTGCCCGATCCGGGTCGAGCAATGCCTCCACGACGTGCCACCGCTGATCGGCAGCACACGGCGCGTCGCCTGCCACCTCGCCCCGGCCGAACCAACCACCAAAGAACCTGACGACACAGCCCCGACTGCACCAGGAGGACCCGCCTCATGAACGACAGCCCGTCCATCCTCAACCAGCCGCGAGTCATCCCCGGCGGCCGCCCGCCGAACAGCGACTTCCACTTCGACTGGCCATACGAGCGCCCCACGAACGACCCGGCAGTCGCCGAGATCTGGTGCTACACGCCACGGATGTCCTACCTCCCTGGCGATGTCATCGACCTCCACGTCCACACCACCCGAGCAACGTTCGAGATCGACATCTACCGCGACGGCCCACGCCCGATGACCGTCTACAGCCAGCGACACGTCCCCGGCACCGTCGGCGACACCCCGCAGGACGCCAACGTCGTCGGCTGCGACTGGCCCGTGGCACTGCACGTCACGGTCGGCGACGACTGGTCGTCCGGCTTCTACATCGTCATCGTCCGCGTCACCGACGACGACGGTGCCGTGTTCGAACGAGAGCACTTCTTCGTCGTCCGAGCTGCAGCCCCCGCAGCACGGACGACGATCGCATTCGTCGTCTCGACCGGCACCATGTGCGCGTACAACGACTGGGGTGGCGGCAACTGCTACCACGGTCCCGAGTCCACGCCCCGTGACCGCGTGCCCTGTCCTCGCACATCGACCCGGCGGCCATGGACGCGCGGGATGATCCGCCTCCCGATCGATGCACCTCGAGCTGGTTACGCCGGTGAACTGCGGCCATTCGAACCGCCGCACTACCCGCAACACGCATGGGCCCTCCATCACGGCTACGGGCGCGACTACGGCGACTCGAGTTGGGCACTGTACGGCCGTCTCTTCGTCGTGTGGGCCGAGCAGCAGGGCTACGCGCTCGACTACCTGACCATGCACGACCTGCAGGCCGACCCCGATGCGCTCGTGCCCTACCGATGCTCGATCATCGCGGGTCACGACGAGTACATGAGTTGGGAGATGCGCGAAGCAATCGAACGCCAGCTCGCCGCCGGGGGTAACCACGCCCGGTTCGCCGGGAACATGTTGTGGCAGATCCGCATGGAGGACGACGGGAACACGTTCGTCGTGCACAAGAACTCCTACACCGACCCGATGGCGCAGAGCGACACTCCGGAACGGACGACCGACCTGTGGGACTCGCCCACCGTCGGCTGGCCGGCTGCATCGACGTTCGGACTGACGGGCAGCGGCATCGTCCACGTCATGTACGGCGCCGCCGCGCCGCGCTCGAGCGCCGGGTTCACGATCTACCGACCATGGCACTGGAGCCTCGACGGCACCGACCTGTACTACGGCGACCTCGTCGGCGGCCGCCCCGACTGCATCGTCCGCTACGAAGTCGACGGGTGCAACTACACGATGACGGACGGGCTGCCGTACGCCACCGGCATCGACGGAGCGCCGGACACACTGCAGATCGTCGGTATGTGCCCCGGTATCCGTCACGAGGAAGACCACTTCGCCGGCACGGTACGAATGATGAACTCCGAGTCGAACCTGCCCGACTCACCCGAGTGGCAACTCAGCGAACACGAGGGCGTGAAGCACCCCCGCTATGGTGCGGCGATGATGGCAAGCTACGACCGGGGGAGTGGCGTTGGCGACGGCACGGTGTTCGTCGCCGGCACGACCGACTGGGTCGTCGGACTCGACCGCCGCAACTTCTTCGTGGAGCAGATCACCCGCAACGTCCTCGACCGGCTCGGAGGAGAACACCCCTCATGACCGCCGACACGAACGTGCCGAGCAGCGGACGCTCTCGGAAGGGTGATCGCGGCGAGGCAACCCGTGCTCGCATCCTGGAGACCGCGACCCGACTGCTCATCGAACTCGGGGCCGAAGGGATGTCGTTCCGCAACGTCGCCCGTGAACTCGGCATGAGCATCGGGAACATGCAGTACTACTTCCCGAGCAGAGCGTCGCTGCTCGACGAGGTCTGCAGTGCGTGGGCCGAACAGTGGAAGCTCGGGGCCAACGCTGCCGCGCAAGGTGGATCGACGCCCCGCGACGCCATCATGCGCATGGTCGACTACTGGCTCGAGTCGCAGCAGAAGGAAGAGGTGCGAATCTTCTGGCAGTTGTTCGTGCTGAGCGCCTACGACGCGGAGGACACTCTCAAAGTCCAGCGCCGACAGGATGATGACCTCATCAAGAGCGTGGCGGATCGGCTGCGCGCAATGCACCCTGACCTCGGTAGGAACGAAGCCGTCCGACGTGCCGCCACCATCTCCGCCCTCATCGATGGTGCTGGCATCTTCCTCGGCTACGGGCGCGCAGTTCGGCCCGACCTCCGGGGACTGCGCGCCGACGTGCGAGCGGCCGCCTTGGCAATCGCCGATGCACCACCCGAAGCGCCGAAGCGACCGCGATCGGGCACGCGATGATCGTTTCATGAACGCGCCTGACCTCCCGGCTGCGCCCGCCGCTGCGTGGTTACTGCCTGCGGATACATCGCTGCGACGTGAGGCGTTTCACGACGTGCGCCGGGATCGCGGTGCCGTGCTGTCGGAGGGGCGTGGAAACGGCCGGGGTGGGATCAGCGGCTTCGACCACCGCTGGAGGTACGAGTCATGACGTTCGCGACGTTGTCGTCCACCTTCGGCGTGAGCCTCATCCTCGGTGCCTACAGCTTTCGACGGCGTCGCTGGATGACCGACCAGACGTACGCGGCGATGAACGCCGGCGGATCGGCGCTTGCCACTGTCGGATCGCTCCTGATCGGGTTCGTGCCGTTCGTGGTACTCGAAGGCACGTGGTGCGCTGTGTCCGTTCGCGACCTCGTCGTCGCAAGGCGATCACCCCCGACCGGATCCCCGCAGGCGACCAGCACCTGATCCGCGTCGGGTAGTTCCAGTCGACTCGCGTCGGCACTGGTCTCGCACATGGCGAGGAGTTCGGTCCGCTCACTCGCGAGGTGATCGACACTCATCGACTCG
>JBMOGW010000062.1:0-15693 GCA_049318165.1 Ilumatobacteraceae bacterium | reverse complement strand
ACGGCGAACCCACCCTCGGTGACGTAGCGGTGATAGCTCGACTCGTACGACGAGGTGATGTCGTCCATCCGGTAGGGGAGCGCCTCCAGCAGCGTGGCGAACGGGCCGTCACCATCCGGCCGGTACAGCGTGATGGCCAGGTCGGTGCCGTCGGCGGCGGGGATGAACAGCAACTGCTCGGAAACCTGCATGGTCGTTCAGAGTAGTGGTGGCAGGCTCGGCGGTCGGCCGGTGGTTGTCACGTGAGGTGCGAGTGGCGAAGCGGAGGGTTTCAGCGCCGGGTGCCGTCGCGGAAAGCCTCGAGAACGGGACGCTTCCTAGGAAACCTGGGTGGGCGTTCAGAGTAAGTTCGTCGACATGGCAGATGTCGCGGTCGTGGGGTTGGGTGGTCTCGGTTCGGGTGCGGCCTACTGGCTCGCCCGTCGGGGTGTCAGCGTGGTGGGCTTCGAGCAGTTCGAGCTCGGTCACGTGCGCGGCGCCACACACGACCACTCGCGCATCATTCGGCACAGCTACCACACGCCCGAGTACGTGCGGCTGACGCACCAGGCCTACGAGTCGTGGCGGGCGGTCGAGCAGGACAGCGGCGAGCAGATCATCACCACCACGGGCGGGATCGACCTGTTCCCACCCGGCGCCCTGATCGACCACGGCAACTATGTGAACAGCCTCACCGCCGAGGGCATCCCGTTCGAGTGGATCGACGGCGACGAGGTGCGCCGCCGCTGGCCGGCGTTCGCGGACGGCACGCTGGTGAACGGCGATGTGATGGGCATCTTCTCAGCGGAGACCGGCATCGTGCCCGCCGACGCCGGCACCGCCACGATGCAACGGATGGCCGTCGCCCACGGTGCTGAGCTGCGGCCCAACACCCCGGTGCGCGAGATCCGCCCGGTCGGCGGCGAGGTGGACATCGTCACCGACGACGGCGTCACCCGCGTCGGACAGGTCGTGGTCGCCGCCGACGCGTGGACCAACAAGCTGCTCCGGTCGCTCGGCATCGACATCCCGATGGTGGTGACCCGTGAGCAGCTCAGCTACTTCCCGCACGCAGACCTCGAACGCTTCGCAGTCGGCCGCTTCCCGGTGTGGATCTGGATGGACGACCCGTGCTTCTACGGCTTTCCGCTCTACGGTGACCTCAGCGGCGTGAAGGGTGCGGAGGACTGCGGCGGCCCGGAGGTGGACCCGGACACCCGCACGTTCGACCTCGACGTGCCGATGGAGCACAAGCTGGCCACGTTCATGGAACAGCTGGTGGGTCCCGGCTTCGGCACGCCGCGTTCGGCGAGCTGCCTGTACACGCTCACCAGCGACCGCGACTTCCTGCTCGACCGGCTGCCCGACACGCCGCAGATCTCGGTGGCCCTCGGCGCCGCGCACGGCTTCAAGTTCGCCTCGTGGTTCGGTCGCGCGCTTGCCGGTCTGGCGTGCGGCGAGGACGCCCCGCCGGAGCTGGCGCCGTTCGCGTTCGAGCGCCCCGGCCTGCACGCGCCCATCGACCGCGCCGCCTGGATGATCTGACCCGCTCGCAGAACTTAAGTTCGGTGGCAGGGCTCGCTCGCAGAACTCAAGCTCCGTGGCAGGGCTCGCTCGCAGAACTCAAGCTCGGTGGGAACGTCCTACAGCGAGGTGCGGATGCTCCACAGCTCGGGGAAGAGGACGGTGTCGAGCATCGCGCGTAGGTAGTCCACGCCGCTCGTGCCACCGGTGCCCTGCTTGAACCCGATGACGCGCTGCACCGTCGTGAGGTGGCGGAAGCGCCACAGCCGGAACGCGTCCTCCAGGTCCACCAGCTTCTCGCCCAGCTCGTACAGCTCCCAGTGCGCGGCGGTGTCGCGGTACACCGTGGTCCACGCGGCCTCCACGCCCGGGTCGGCGGTGTAGGGCTGGCTGACGTCGCGCTGCAGCACCTGGGCCGGCATGGCGATGCCGCGGCGGGCCAGCAGCCGCAGGGATTCGTCGTACAGCGACGGCGAGCGGTACGCCTGCTCCACCTCCGCCAGGCGCACGTCGGAGTGGCGGTGCGGCTCGAGCATCGCTGCGTTCTTGTTGCCGCAGGCGAACTCGATGCAGCGGTACTGCCAGCTCTGGAACCCGCTGCTGCGGCCGAGGTATGGGCGGATTGCCGTGTACTCCGGCGGCGTCATCGTGGCCAGCACGTCCCAGGCGTGCACCAACTGCTCCATGATGCGGCTGACGCGGGCGAGCATCTTGAACGCGGGCGCCAGCTCGTCGGCTGCGATGCTGCCGATGGCGGCGCGCAGCTCGTGCAGCATCAGCTTCATCCACAGTTCGCTGGTCTGGTGCTGCACGATGAACAGCAGCTCGTCGTGGCCGGGGGACAGCGGGTGCTGGGCCGACAGCACCTGGTCGAGCGCCAAGTAGTCGCCGTAGCTCATGTCGTTCGAGAAGTCGAGCTGCGCGCCGTGCTCGTGGGTCCGCGCGCCGTCGGGCGTGGTGCTGTCCATCACTGCCGAGTCTCGCAGTCAGTCGGGACGGCGTGCGACGGCGATGATGCTCTGGCCGAATCGAGGGGTGCGGCCGCGCTCCATCCTCCGCACGACGGGCACCATCACGCGATCGAACAGGCGCACGGTCCAACGGCTCGTCGGCGACAACCCGAGGATGCGGGCGAACAACCACCACATCACGGCTCCGGGCTGGTTCACGTGGCGCAGCTCGACCACTTCGAGCCCGGCCTCGGCCAGTGCAACCCCCAGCTTCGATCGCGAGTAGCGACGGAAGTGACCGACCTTCTGGTCGAAGCGGGAGTAGAGCTCTTGATGGGCGGGGACGAAGAGGGCGACGACGCCTCCGGGTGCCAACCCGTCGCGGATCTGACGCAGGGCACCCACGTCGTCTTCCACGTGCTCGAGCACATTGATCATGACGACCGCGTCGACGTTGCGGTCGCAGAGCGCCGTGGCGACGTCGCCGTGCAGGATCTCGACGTCGTCGACACCGGCGAAGCGCTGTCGGAGTTCACCGATGCGCGTCGCCGACAGATCGCTGGCGATCGTTCGGGTCGCGAGCGGCCGGAGACGTGAGGTCATCATCCCGCTCCCGGCGCCGACCTCGAGAACCGTGCCGTGCACGTACGGCGCGAAGTGCTCGATGATCCAATCCGCGTAGTTCGTCGCTGCCTCGAGGTTGTGCAGCGAGTCCGTGAGTTCGTCGTCGACCTCAGAGGTCAGCCCAGCGACACCGTCGGTGCGGTGCTTCGCCGGAGCGGTCGAGTAGCGAAGGATGCAGTACACCGCGCGGACGCCATCCCGCCAGCCGATCTTCTTGCCGTCGGCGTAGGTTCGCCCGTCGTACGAGATCGGCACCTCGTACACCCGCCAACCGCCCTGAGCCACCTTCGCGGTGACCTCGGGTTCGAAGCCGAAGCGGTCCTCGTCGATGTCGATCGAGCGGATGACCTCGCGGCGAAAGACCTTGTAGCAGGTCTCCATGTCGGTCAGGTTGAGGTTCGTGGTGGCGTTGGACAGCAGCGTGAGCAGTTTGTTGCCTGCCGAGTGCCAGAAGAGGAGCACGCGACGCTCTTCGCCGCCGATGAAACGCGAGCCGAACACCACGTCGGCCTCGTCCCGCAGCAGCGGTTCGAGGAGTGTGCCGTACTCGGCGGGGTCGTACTCCAGGTCGGCGTCCTGGACCACCACGAACGGCAGGCTGACCTCGCGGAAGCCCCGACGGAGCGCAGCGCCCTTCCCGAAGTTGAGGGGTTGGCGGATCAGACGCACTCGCGGGTCGCTGATGGCCTCGACTTCTCGCGCGGTGTGGTCACGAGATGCGTCATCGACGACGACGACTTCGCCGACGAACGGGGACGCCAGCACGCGTTCGATCGAGGCGCGGACGGTCGCCGCCTCGTCGAACGCGGGCATCACGACTGAGAGGCATCGCTCGTTCCCCCGCATCGGCGGTCAGACTAGTCGTGCCACCTGTTTTGCGGAACGACTGGCCGGTAGTGTCCGAACGAATGCGCCGTCACGTCATCGCTGTCCTGTTGGTCCTGCTGTCCGTCGTGGGTGCCGCCTGCAGCAAGTCGTCGCGCAACAGCGCGCGGGCGGATTTCGTGCAGCAGCTCACCGACGAGGGCGGGCTGCCGCCCGAGGTCGCTCAGTGCGTCGCCGACCGGTTCTTCGCCGAGCGGACCGATCAGGAGTTGAAGGAGTTCTTCGCGCGAAAGGAGCTCACCGAGCCCGAGTCCGCCGAGTTCCAGCAGCTCGGCACGGACTGCCTCGCGGAGGCCGGCATCACCCTGCCGACCACGTGAGGGTCAGCAAACCCGAGGCTTCTGTGCGCCCCAGGGGCGCACGAATGCCTCGGGCTGGAAACCTCAGGCGGGCGGGGTGCTCTCTGCAGCAGCGGCCGGGGCGGCGGGCTCGGCAGTCGCAGCGGGCGCGGGATCGGCGTCGGGCTTGGGCTGCACGTCGGCAGCGGGCGCGGCGGCCTTCTTCTTGGGCGGCGGGACGCCGACGGTGGGCGCCTTGTCGGCCCAGTCCGGCCAGCGGCGGCGGCTGACGATGCTGAGGGTGCGCAGCAGCTTCATCGCCACCTCGTCCTCCTGGGCGGGGCGGGCGATGATCACGCCGTCCTTGATCATCCGGTTGACCACCTCCTCACCGAGCTCGGTGCGGACGATGGTGAGGGTCCAGTCGTTGTCCTTGCCGATGCCTCCGGTGGAGATGTCGGCGTGCTCGGCCGCGAAGTCGGGGCAGTGCTTGCAGCCCTCGCGGGTCCACTGGTGGCATTCCTTCAGGTCGATCTCGTGGTACGAGCCGTCCTTCATCCAGATCTGGAAGACGCCCTTGATGTTCATCTTCACCATGTCCTGCTTCTTCAGGCCGTACTTGGCCTCGAAGAGCTCGGGGAAGATCGCGTCGTCGAACGTCTTGCTGCACAGCAGGCCGATGTTGAACAGGAACGGCTTCGACACCTTGCCGGCCTTGCGGTCCCACATCGTGGGCGGCGACGAGGTCTGGCAGCCCATGCCCACGAGGGCCAGGCGATCGAGGCCCTGGGCCTTGGCCTCGGGCAACGCCAGCGGGTTCGCGCAGTACGTGTAGCGGCTGCCGGCCGTGGCCAGCACCTCCTCCTTGTTGCGCGCCAGCACCGGCTTCGCCTTCCAGGCGTCGTCGTCCTCCACGCCGCTCACGAGCGCGGCGTCGATGTAGTCGTTGTCCATCAACCAGCTGAGCATCGCGGTGACGAAGCCGCCGTCCTGGCCCTTCTGGTGCTGCGTGTCGTCCGCCGCACGGGTGAGGAGCAGCTGGCGCCAGATGCCACCCATCTCGTCGGGCTCACGCACCCGGCCGAACAGGTGCATGTCGGCGGCCGGTTCCCAGGCACGGAACCGCGGGCAGGCGCGGGTGCAGGTCGTGCACCCGCCACCCTCACCGAAGCCGTGCACACAGTTGGCCGCGCCGAGTTCTTCCTCGAGGTGGAAGGGCTTGTACTTGCCCTCCTCGTGCTCGTAGCCGATGACGTCGTGCGGGCAGGTGACCACGCAGCCGGCGCAGCCGGTGCACAGCCCGGTGGTGATGACCTCCGCGTACAGCTCTTTCCACTGGGCGGTCCAGCGGCCGGCCTGTGCGGGCGTCTCGAGGGTGTCGGTCATGGCCGCACCTTAGAACCGGCGCAGAGGGGTGCGCTCATTGGCCCGCGGCGCACGGTCTGTTCACGCTGTCGACGAACGTTGGAAACGTACCGGAAACATTTGTGTCACAGCCTTCGCCCGCCCCTACAACCTGACCTGACGGAGGACCTCTCGTGGAGAGTGGCAACGTCGCGTGGATCCTGGTGTCGGCAGCCCTGGTGCTGTTCATGACACCCGGCCTCGCCTTCTTCTACGGCGGCATGGACCGCAGCCGCAACGTGCTCAACATGCTGATGATGAACTTCTATTGCGTGTTGGTGATCCCGGTGCTGTGGGTCCTCGTCGGCTATTCGCTTGCCCAGGTGCCGTTCGACAACAGCTTCCTCGGCAACCTCGACGCCTTCATGCTCAAGGGCATCGGCATCGAGGACAACGGCGGTGCCCTTGCGACGATCGCCTACCTCGGCATGTTCGCGGCCATCACGCCGGCGCTGATCAGCGGCGCCGTCGCCGACCGGATGAAGTTCTCGGCATGGGCCGTCTTCGTGCCCGTGTGGTCGCTCGTCGTCTACGTGCCCGTGTTCAAGTGGGTGTTCGGTGGCTGGCTGGGCCAGCGCGGTTCGCTGGACTTCGCGGGCGGCACGGCCATCCACGTCAACGCCGGCATCGCCGCCCTCGCTGCCGTCATGGTGCTGGGCAAGCGTCGCGGCTGGCCGCAGCAGGGCCACCCGCCGCACAGCATGCCGCTGGTGATGATCGGCACCGGCATCCTCTGGTTCGGCTGGTTCGGCTTCAACGCCGGCTCGGCGCTGGCCGCCAACGGCACGGCAGCTCAGGCGTTCATGAACACGTTCCTGGCTGCGGCCGCAGGCGGCCTTGCGTGGGTGTTCGTCGAATGGGTGCGCGATGGTCACCCGACGAACCTCGGCGCCGCATCCGGCATCGTCGCCGGTCTCGTGGCCATCACCCCGGCCGCCGGCTTCGTGGCCGGCGCGTCGCCGATCTTCATCGGTCTCATCGCGGGCGCCATCTGCTCGTACGCCGTGCGCATCAAGCTGAAGTTCGGCTTCGACGACGCACTCGACGTCGTCGGCGTCCACTTCGTCGGCGGTCTGGTGGGCTCGCTGCTCATCGGCTTCTTCGCCGATCCGGGCTTCTTCGGCGGCACGTTCCGCGAAGGCCTCCTCCTCGGCGGCGACGCGGAGCTGCTGCTGGAGCAGGCGCTCGCCAACGGCGTCGCCATCGTCTGGTCGTTCGTCATGACCTACGCGATCATGATGGCGTTGAAGAAGACCATCGGTGTCCGCGTCGACCCCGAGGTGGAGGCGACCGGCCTCGACCTCGCGCTGCACGGCGAGACCGCCTACCACGACGGCAACCTCCACTGACCCCACGAACGACACGGAGACACAGATGAAACTGATCACTGCGGTCATCAAGCCCTTCAAGCTCGACGACGTGAAGGACGCGCTCAAGGCCGCCGGCGTGGTGGGCATGACCGTCACCGAGGTTCGCGGCTTCGGCCGCCAGGGCGGTCACACCGAGACGTATCGAGGCGCCGAGTACAAGATCGACTTCGTGCCCAAGTCGAAGATCGAGATCGTCATCGACGACGATCAGGTGGACCGGGTGGTCGATCTGCTCACCGACGCCGCTCGGAGCGGCAAGATCGGCGACGGCAAGATCTGGGTGACGCACGTCGAGACCCTGATTCGTATTCGCACCGGCGAGTCCGGCTCGGACGCGGTCTGAACCGGCCGCTGCAGTGAGGCCCGTCGACGCCGCCACCATCAAGCGGGTCCGCGCTCAGGCCGTGAGCGATCCGGACCTCGCGGGACGCAGCCTCGCGCGCCGACTCTCGCAGCAGGCGGACAGTTGGTTCGAGAGCCTCGCGGGCGGTCTGCCCGACGGCTGGGCGGTGATGGCGACAGGCGGCTATGCCCGCGGCGTGCTGGCCCCCGGCAGCGACATCGACGTGATCCTCCTGCACCCGCACAAGGCCTCCGACGCCAACGTGCGGGAGGTGGCCGAACAGCTGTGGTACCCGCTGTGGGACGCCGGCCTGAAGGTCAGCCCGGCGGCGCATTCACCGAAGACGCTGCTCTCGCTGGCGTCGGACGACCTCGACACCGCCACGACGATCCTGATGGTCCGTTGCCTCGCCGGATCGCCCGACGCCGTGCGTGAACTGAACACGGCGGCACTCGAGCAGTGGCGAAAGCGGCCGTGGGTGTGGTTGCAACGGCTGCTCGAGGGCAGCCAGCAGCGTTGGGAGAAATGCGGTGATGTGGCGTCGTTGCTCGAGCCCGACCTGAAGGACGGTCGCGGCGGACTGCGCGACCACGACACGATCCGCTGGGCCCTGCGCATGGACCGACCGGAGATCGCGGCGGCGCTCGAGCACCCTGTGGAGGACCTCGCCGGACCGGCGGACCTGATCTTCGCGACACGCTGCGAGCTGCACCGCGTCACCGGCCGTGCGGTCAACACGCTGTTGCTGCAGGACCAGGACCGCGTCGCCGAGGCGATGGACTACGCCGATGCGGACGCATTGATGTGGAACCTGGCCGGTGCGGCGCACTCCATCGAATGGGCGACCGACCGGTTCTGGTCGCGCATCGAGCGACTCATCGGCCACGGCGGCCGTCCGTCGAAGCCGTCGAAGCCCGAACCGCTCGCGGCCGGCGTGGTGAGCATCGACGGAGAGTCCCACATCGCGCCGGACGCCGACGTCGAGGAGCAGTCGTTCGTGTTCCGTTTCGCCGCCGCGGCGGCGCACGCCCGCCAGCACATGGCGGGCCCGGCACTGCGGATGTTGGCCAGCCGCGGTACACCGCCGGGCGAGGTGTGGACCGAGGCGACGCGCCGTGCGTTCGTCAGTCTGCTCGGCTCGGGTGACTGGCTGGTGCCCACGGTCGAAGCGCTGGAACGCCATGGCCTGTTCAGTCGCTACCTGCCCGAGTGGCGCAAAGTGCGCAGCCTTCCGCAACGCAACGCGTTCCACACCTACACGGTGGATCGCCACCTGCTGCAGACGATCGCCAATGCGAATGAGCACGTGCGCGACGTCGCGCGCCCCGACCTGTTGCTGGTGGGTGCACTGATGCACGACCTCGGCAAGGGCTACCCGGGCGACCACACCGACGCCGGTGTCGAACTGGCCCCGGCGGTGCTGGGTCGGATGGGCTTCGACGACGCCGACGTCGAGGTGATGCTCGACATGATCCGCCACCACCTGCTGCTGCCCGAGACCGCAACGCGCCGCGACCTGTCGGACCCGCGCACGGCCGAGATCGTGGCCGAGGCGGTCGGCTCGATCACCACGCTCGAGTTGCTGCAGGCGCTGACGGAGGCCGACAGCAAGGCCACCGGACCATCGGCGTGGAGTTCGTGGAAGCAGTCGTTGGTGGACCAGTTGGTGGAGGTGACCGAGGACGTCATCCGCCACGGTCGTTCGCAGTCCGCGCCGCCGGCGATGTCGGCCGACCTGACGCGGCTGAGCGCCCTGGCACGTGACGATGGGCAGCTGCACGTGGAGCACATCGACGGCGATGGCGTGGACTTCCTGCGCATCGCCAGCGTCGACCGCGCAGGACTGTTCTCGATCATCACTGCCGTGCTGGCACTGCACGGGCTCGACGTCATCGGCGCCGCGGCTGTCACCGACACCGACGGCATCGCCGTCGACGAGTTCCGCATCGCCCGCGTGTTCGGCAACGATCCGGACTGGCGCAAGGTCGAGCACGACCTGCGCGGCGCGGTGAACGGATCGCTCGACATCGATGCCCGGCTCGAGCAGCGGCTGCGTCAGCAGTCCCGCCGGCGTCGTGCGCTCGCCGCGGCGCCGGCACGGCTGGAGGTGCTCGTGAGCAACGAAGCGTCCGACTCCACCACGGTGGTGGAGGTGCGTGCCCCCGATGCGCCGGTCGTGCTGTACCGCGTCGCCCACGCGCTCAGCGGTGCCGGGCTCGACATCCGCTCTGCGGTGGTCGCCACGCTCGGGCACGAAGTCGTCGACGTGTTCTACGTCCTGCGTTCCGACGCGGACTCGCCCTCCGGCAAGGTGCCGGAGGGCGAGTTCGACGAGATCCGGGCGGCCGTGCGGGCCGCCCTCGGGTAGCGGGCGTCTCCCGACCCGCCACCCGAGTGTGGCCGCCTAGATGGCGTCGGTGCCTTCCTCCCCGGTGCGGATGCGCACCAGGCGCTCGACGGTGCTGACCCAGATCTTGCCGTCACCGATCTTCCCGGTGGCCGCCGAGGTGGTGATCGCCTCGAGGACCGTGTCCACGAGTGCGTCGTCCACGACGAGTTCGAGCTTCACCTTCGGCACGAAGTCGATGGTGTACTCGGCGCCGCGGTACACCTCGGTGTGACCGCCCTGACGGCCGAAGCCGCGGACCTCGGTGACGGTGATGCCGGTGACGCCGGCGGCCTTCACGGCCGCCTTGACGTCGTCGAGCTTGAACGGCTTGACGATTGCTGTGATGAGTTTCATGTGTGTGTTCTCGTTCCGCTCAGTCGTTGTACGCCGCGACGCCCATTTCGGGGATGTCGAGGCCCATGATCTCGTCGGCCTCGGTGACACGGATGCCACCCTTGGTCAACTTGTTCTGGATCTTGAAGAAGCTGAAGGCGATGCCGAAGATGACCGTCCAGATGACGACCACGCCCAGTGCCTGGGCGCCGAACTGACCCCAATCACCCTCGATGATGCCCTTCACGCCGGTCGACGGCGAGCCGTTCCAGCCGGCGACTGCCACGGTGCCGTCGTCGTTGAAGACGGCACTGCCGTACTTGCCGTTGGCGAAGATGCCGACGGCGAGCACGCCGAAGGTGCCGCAGAAGCCGTGCACGGCGACTGCGCCCACCGGGTCGTCCACCTTCAGCTTGTTGTCGAGGAAGAACACGCCCTCGATGGCGATGACGGCGGCGATGGCACCGATGACGACCGCAGCCCACGGGGCGACGAAGGCACAGGGTGCCGTGATGGCCACCAGGCCGGCGAGCATGCCGTTCACCATCATGCCGGGGTCCGGCTTACCGGTTCGCCAGGTGATGTAGTACAGCGCCACCACGGCGCCGACAGCGCCGGCGATGGCCGTGTTGGTGGCCACCGTGGCGAACTGGATGTCGGTGGCGGCGAACGTCGAGGCGGCGTTGAAGCCGAACCAGCCGAACAACAGGATGAAGCAGCCGAGCATGGCCATCGGGATGTTGTGGCCAGGGATCGCCCGAGCCTTGCCGTCGGGGCCGTACTTGCCGATGCGCGGGCCGAGCACGATCGCGCCGGCGAGTGCGGCGACGCCACCGACGGCGTGCACCACGCCCGAGCCGGCGAAGTCGACGTAGCCGGCACCGAGGCTCATCGTCTCCCAGCTCTTCGCCAGGAAGCCGCCGCCCCAGGTCCACGCCGCGAACAGCGGGTAGTAGATGGCGCCGCAGAACAGGCCCCAGATCACGAAGCTCTTCCACTTCCAGCGCTCGGCCATCGAGCCCGTGGGGATCGTGGCCACGGTGTCCATGAAGGCCACCATGTAGAGGAAGAAGCCGAGCAGCGCCGGGGTGGCGGCGTTGCCGAGGTGTTCGTAGCCCCAGTAGAGCAGGCCGGTGAACTCGCCGCCGACGGCGGGCAGGCCGTCGCCGTTCATCGGCGTGGTGAGGCCGAATGCGCCGTAGCTGAAGCCGCCGAACGCCAGCGGGAAGCCGACGAACAGGAAGCCGACGAAGCCGAGGCCGAAGATGGCGAAGTTCGTCGACATCACCTCCGCAGCGTTCTTCTTCTGCGTGAAGCCGGTCTCGACGAGCGCGAAGCCGGCCTGCATGAAGATCACCAGCACGGCGCCGATGACCACCCAGAGCAGGTTGGTGGCTTCACCGAGCGTCGTGACCGCAGCCATCGGGTCGGCGTCTTCGGCGAACGCGGTGCCGCCGATGAGCAAGGTGGTCAGTCCGGCACCGAGTGCCGCGCCACCGAGGTACTTGAGCGCTTTTGTGCGCACGTTGTCTCCTGTGTGTGTCGTGGGGCATGACATTCCTCGCCACGGCGCTGGAGCGAGTTGGCGCACGATACGAAACGATGATTTCCCGGTCGTTCGTGGATTGTTTCCGCTGTGTGGCGCTCGCGTGTGCCGTGGGTTCTTTCTGGACACGCGGCCGGACGCGGCAGTGCCCCCGGGTCGCCGATCGCTCGACGGCCCGGGAGCTGCCCCTACCGGAAACAGAAGTTTCCGTGCGCGTGAACGGTCACCCGTTCCGCTCTCGAGGTGCCAGCGTCTCGCTCGCCGGCACTGCGTGGTGATGGCGATGGTAGGGACGGCGGGTTTCCGCGCGGTCGCACCCGTGTTGCCGCTGTGTGTCGTTCGCGTGTGGCTCTGGCGGGGCTCAGCGCAGGGCGCGGCGACCGCGACGAGCCTTGCCGCCACGGGCCAACGCGGCGCGCATCGACTCGATGCGCGCATCGTCCACCTTGCGACCCAACCGGTCCGTCACGGCGAAGCGATCGTTCACCTGGCCGTCCGCGGTGCTGATGCGAGCGGTGTGCACCACGATGTCGGCAGCAGCGAACGCCGCCGTCACGGCCTGCAGGACGCCGGATCGATCCGCTCCGGTGACGACCACCGACGACTGCCACGGCAGTGTGTCGTTGTCGAGATGCACCGTGAGGCCGTCGACGGGCTGCGACTCGAGCCGCGACACGAGCGCCTCTTCCATCGCGATCGCGAGATCCCGCGCCTGCGGTCGCTTCGGTGAGCGCACGACGAACGAGTCGACCACCGCGCCGTCGGGCCACGTGGCGATACGGGCGCTCGCGATGTCGAGGCCGAACTCGGTGAACACGCCCGACAGGTGTGCCAGCAGCGCGTCCTGATCGCGGCACGCGACGTCGACGGTCCATTCGTGCTCGCCAGGGCCGGCGGCGACGGCCGCGCGCACAGTGCCGGTGCGGGGAAGCGGCTCCACGAGGCGCGCATGGCGTGCGAGTTCGTCGGGCTCGTGCGACAGCAGGTAACTGTTGCTCGCGAACCGCAACCGCTCGATCGGCGCAGCCTCGTCGCCCAGCAGGTGCTCGGCCGCGACGCGCCTCGCCGCGGCGAGGTTGTTGGCTTCGCTGCCAGTCAGTTCAGGGTGTTCGAGTGCCTCGGTCACCAGGCGCACGCGTTCGTCGAGCGCCTCGCGCTGCCAGCGCGGCAACGGCCCGAGCGCGAGCGCCAGTTCATACGCGTCGCGGGCATGTGCCGGGCTGGCGAGATGCGTGGCCAATTGCAGCAGCTCGGACTGTTCGAACTCCTCCGGTCGCCCGGCGCCGGCGCGCAGCAGGCGGGCGTCGGCGATGAGGTCGGCGATCCGCTGCGCCTCGTCGTCGGGCACCAGGCGACGTGCGAGCGACAGTGCGCACATACCCTCGTCGTCCGCGTCCTCGCACACGTCGGCCACCACGCCGGCGAGCACCAGGTCGTCACCGGGCAGGCCGAGCTCGACGGCCAGGTCGTCCAGCCGCTCCACCACCTGGAAGCGCAGCGCGCCGGTCGGGTCGAGGTCGCCGAGGTCGGCGCGGCGGTGCTCCATGGCCGACGCCACTTCCGGCAGCGCTCGCTCGAGCACACCGCTGACGTCGAGGAAACGGAAGGCACGCGGCTCGCCGGTTCGCAGCAGTCGCACCAGCGCGGCGGTGTCGTCGGCGTCCCACGACAGCGGCACGCCGCGGTTGCTGCCGAACCAGTCGAGCAGTTCGTCCGACGGCCTGGCCTGCGCGGTGAGGGCAGCCGTGCGCAGCGCGATCGGCACGGTCAGCTCCGCCGACGGCGTGCCGTTGAGCCGAATCTCGCCGGCGGTCGTGGACAACCAACCGCCGACCGGTTCCTCGGTCTCGCCCGGGTGCCCGAGGCTGTCGCTCGTCGCGGTGCGTCCCAGTCGCCAGCGCAGCAAGGGCGGCGTGATGACGGTGGTGACCAGCACGACGAGAATCAGTCCGCCGTACTCGTCGTCGTTCAGCACGCCGCTGGTGAGGCCGATGGACGCGAAGATCAGGCCCACCTCGCCGCGAGGAATCATGCCCAGGCCGACCAACAGTCGGTCGACCCGCTGGCCGAACGTGGCGAGCGCGCTCGCCAGCTTGCCGAGGATGGCGACGACGCACAGCGCGGCGGCGAGGCCGAGCACCGACGGCTTGAACATCGCGCCCAGGTCGGCGTTCACGCCGATCAGCGCGAAGAACACGGGGATGAGGATGTTGCCGACCGCGCCGAGATCGCGAGCGATTCGCTCATGATGGGCGCTGCGGCCCAAGCCGAGTCCTGCCATGAAGGCGCCGATGATGAAGGCGAGCTTGGCGGCGTCGGCCAGCTCGGCGAAGGCGATGGTGACGGCGAGCGCCGCGACTGTGATGGTGGCCGGCGACACGGCCCGTCGGTGGATCGCGTCGAGCACCTTCGGCACACCGAACACGCCGAGGATGCCCGTCACGACGAGGAACCCGATCGCCAGGCCGAACGTGGACGCCACGGTCAACGCGTCGATCGAGCCGTCCGTCACCACCTTCACGACCACCGTGAGGATGATCAGCCCGAGCACGTCGTCGGCCACCGCGGCGCCGAGCACGATGCGCGCTTCGGTGGTGGCCAGCGCTCGAAGGTCGCCGAACACACGGGCGGTGATGCCGACGGAGGTGGCGGTCAGTGCAGCGCCGATGAAGATCGCGGTGTTGGTGGACTCACCGAACGCAAGACCGGTGATCGTGCCGGCGGCGAACGGCAGCGCCACGCCGGCGACGGCGACCGCGAGCGACGACGTGCCCACCTTGCCCAGCTCGCGCAGGTCCATCTCCATGCCCACCTGCAGCAGCAGGAGCAGCACACCGATCTCGGCCAGCATCCCCAGCGACACGCCGCGGGCGCCGTCCAGTTCGATCAGCCCGAGCACCGAGGGCCCGATGATGATGCCGGCGACGATCTCGCCGAGCACGGCCGGGACCCGGAGACGCTCGGACAGCTCGGCCATCGCCTTCGCAGCGACGATCACGATCAACAGGTCGAGCAACAGGCGTGCGAGGTCCACCCCGGTGTCAGCGGCGATCATGATGGCCGCCGGTCAGTCGTCGCGGCCGGCGTCGTCGGCGTCGGCCACCTCGGGGTGCTCCGCGAGGAACGCCTCGGCCAGCGGCACGGCGTGCTCGGCCAACATCCAGCCACGGCTGCGCACCGTGACGATGGAGTCCGGGCCGAGCACCCGCCGCACCCCGACCAGCACGCTGTCGCAGCGGCGGTCGCTGAGATCGGCCATGCCGGCGAGCCGAGCCAGCTCGCGGCGTCCGATCACCCTGCGGTGGTTGGCCAGCAGGACAGCCATGACCGCCCGCTCCTGTCGGCCCTGATGCGTGAGGGGGTGAGCATCACGGCTTGCGGCAGGAGCGGGGCTGGCCATGGACTGGGACCGTAGAACGGGCCTGTTGCGTCATTGTTGGCCGCGTGTGAACGGCGTGTGAACCGGGTTGGCGGCCCAGGTCAGCGGCAATGTGGCAGGCGGAGTGGCATCGACTTGACCCGCGGGTCAATACTGGACGGTATGGATCTGATGTACTCCGCCGAGGACGAGGGCTTCCGCACGGAGATCCGTGCCTGGTTGAAGGAGAACCTGCCGGACGGCTGGTTCGAGCCCGGTTTCGAGATGACCGCCGACCAGCGCAAGGCGTTCAACGAGACGTGGCCCACCAAGCTCTACGAGGGTGGCTGGATCTGCGCCACCTGGCCGAAGGAGTACGGCGGCAAGGGCCTCTCCACGATGCAGGGCGTCGTGCTCAGCGAGGAGTTCGCCAACGCGAAGGCGCCGATGCGCGCCGACTTCTTCGGTGACACGCTCGTCGGCCCCACCATCCTGCAGTGGGGCACCGAGGAGCAGAAGAAGGAGTTCCTGCCGAAGATCCTCAGCGGCCAGATGCGCTGGTGCCAGGGCTTCAGCGAGCCGAACTCGGGTTCCGACCTGGCGTCGCTCAAGACCACCGCCGTGCTCGACGGCGACGAGTGGGTCATCAACGGCCAGAAGGTGTGGACCACGCAGGGCCACCACGCCGACTACTGCTTCCTGCTCACCCG
>JBMOGW010000061.1:0-15707 GCA_049318165.1 Ilumatobacteraceae bacterium | reverse complement strand
ACACGTACATCACCGACCCGATCAGCGACCTGGCCGTCACCACCGACGGCATGCGCCGCAGCGGTGAGATCGTCCGCCAGTTGGGCCTGCCGACCGTGGTGCTGCAAGAAGGCGGCTACGACGTGGACGCGCTCGGCGCCAACGTGCAGGCGTGGCTCGTCGGTCTCGGCGCCTAGAGCACCACGAACCAGACGGCGACCATCGAGCCGGCGTAGACCAGCAGGGCGACGATGCCGGCCAACGGCTGCTGCTGGCGCTTGGTGTGCACCACGCCCAGGGTGCCGAAGTCCCACAGTGCGTGCAGCGTCATTCCGACGGCCAGCGAGCCGGTCGACATCCGCGACAGGTACAGCGCCGTACCCGCGATGAACGCCATCACGATCTGCTGCACGGTGTCCTTCGTGCTCTGGCCGAAGAACGCGTTGATGCCGTGCAGTAGCGCGAACAGCGCCGTGCAGACCAGGTAGACCCGCAGCTCCGACCAACCCTGCTCGCGCAGTCCGACGATCATCACGCCGCGGGTGACCATCTCCTCGGCGAAGCCGACCAGCAGCGTGCCGAGCAACAGCAGCGGGAGCGCGTTGCCGGCGAACCGGAAGTCGATCGTCGAGATGTTCAACAGCGCGACGAGTCCGAACACGATCGGCACCACGATCACCCAGGCCGGGGCGAGGTCGCTCGTCTCCACCATCGAGTCGTGCCACGCGCCGAGCACCGACACCGCGATCGCGAGGAACACCGCGCCGACGCCGATCGGCACCACGATGCCCTTCACGATCGCTGTGCGATCGTCGGCGATGGTGCGGTAGTCGACGCGGTTGACCTTCCAGAGTGCGGCGACGACCACCGTGTAGGCGAGGAAGATGCCGATGACGACGAGTGCGGGATGGTCGACGCTCACGGCGGGCACGGTAGTGCAGCGGCAGATTCGGCCGATCCGGTCAGCCGTCGAGGTCGGCGAGGAGGCGCAGCACGGACTCGCCGTACTGCTCGAGCTTCGCCGGCCCCACACCCTTGATGCGGGCGAGTTCGTCGACGGACGACGGGTTCGCCTCGGCGATGGCCTGCAACGTCGCGTCGGCGAACACCGTGTAGGCCGGCTTGCCGGACGCGGCATGACGGCGCCAGTCGCGCAGCGCCTCGAATCGGGCGAGGTCGCTGCCTTCGAGCGTCTGTCCCGGCCGTGTCGCCGGTTTCGCCGCAGGCCTGGGTGACGACGACGCGGTCACCACCGGCGTCGGCCGTGCGCTCGGTTCGGTGCTGCAGTCGAGGATGAACGGCGACGGTCGCTCGGTGGGTACGACGAGCACCCGGTCGGACGCTCGGGTGACGGCGACGTGGAACAGACGGCGCTCCTCCTCGACCTCGGTGGCCAGGCGATGCGGGAACTGGTCGGCTGCGGCATGGTGCACCACCACGAACGGCCATTCCTGGCCCTTCACCCGGTGCACGGTGGCCAGCGTGACGCCGTCTGCCGCCCATGCCGTGCCGATGGACTCGCGCAGCCAGCCCTCGAAGGCGCGTGGGTCGGGTTGCAGCGCCGCCAGTTGCGCGAGCGCGGTCAGGTCGTCGTTCTGCGCCGAGCGGTTCATGCCTTTGCGCATCCCGTCGAGCTGGGAGATGCTGCCCGCCAGGCCGATCTGCTCGAACACCAACGCGAGGAGGGCGGCCGTGGGCGTGCGGGTGGCGGCCTTGCGCTGCAACACCTCCACGTCGGCGGCGAACTCGTCGATGACGCGTGCGTCCTTCTCGTTGGTGACACGGGCGGCGAGGCGACGGACACCGGTCACCGATGTCTGCTCGGCCACCCAGTCCTGGATGCGAGGGTGCAGTGAGCGCGAGGGGCGGCGCACGGCCTCACCCACGTCGGTGCTGGACAACGTGTCGCCGGCGACGGCCAGGCGCAACCAGGCCAACGCGGCCCGCACAGCGGTGCGATCGAGGAACTCCCGGCCGACGCCGCCGGAGGTGGGCACGCCGGCCCGGTGCAACGCCACCTGCACCGGCGCCAGGAGCGAGTTGACCCGGGTGAGTACGGCGATGTCGGCGGGAGGCGTGCCGCCCGCCACCGCGGCGGTCACCGCCTCGACCGTCAGCTCCAGCGAGTCGTCCTCTGCCGCGACCTCGAACCCGTCGGTGCCGATCTTCGCGGCGCGGATGGTCTTCGGCACACGTCGGCGGTTGTGGCGCAGCAGCGTGTCGGCGGCGCGGACGATGCCGGCCGGGCAGCGGTAGTTGACCTCGAGCGGGTGCTCGCCGGCACCGGGGAACAGCTGCGCGAAGTCGATCAACCAGCCGGGGTCGGCGCCGTTGTACCCGTAGATCGTCTGGTCGTCGTCGCCGACGCCGAACACCGCGGCGTCCGGCCCCGCCAACAGGCGCACCAGCAGCAGGTGCGCGGGTGTGAGGTCCTGGAACTCGTCGACCAACAACACCCGACAGGCGTGCTGGGCGGCGGCGCGCACCCCCGGGTTGGCCAGCAACAGCTCGATGGCGAGATGAATCTGCTCGTCGTAGTCCACCTGTCCGGCACGAGCGAGCGCGGCGCGGTACTTCGGGAACACCGCGGCGAAGCCGTCGACGTCGCCGTCGTACGCGGCCTCCACGTCGTCCGGCGTGCGCAGACCGAGGCGGGCCATCGAGAGCGCTTCGATCCAGATCGCCACCGGATCGGCGTTGCGCTTGCGCGGGAAGCTGACGAGCTTGCCGATGAGCCGCCGGACCTCGGGCTCGTCGATCGTCGCCAGCCGGGCGGGGCGCGGCGCGAACGGGGCGCTGCCGTTGACGATGGCCAGCGCGATGGCGTTGAGGGTGCGCACCTGCAGGCCGCGCAGGTCGGCCGTGCGCTGCAGCATCTCCTGCTGGGCTCGCTTGTTGAACGCCACCAGGCAGACCGCGGTCGGCGGCAGGTTCCATTGGCGGAGCAGGTGCCGCGCTCGTTCGGTGAGCACGCGGGTCTTGCCCGAACCGGCGGGGGCGATGATGCGCGCTGCGCCTTCGTCGTGGGTGACGGCGGCGAGCTGATCGGGAGCGAGTTCGGCGGCGGTGTCGTTGCCGCCGGGCGTGCGGAGCGAACCGTGTTCGACGGCGATGCGATGCAGTACCGGGATGCCGTCGACCGGAGGCGTGAAGCGCGGCGGGCCGCCGTCGAGCCACGCCCGGCTGCCGTCGCGCAGCTCGATGTCGCCGCGGCCGTCGGCGACGGGACGGGCACCGAGTGCCGCGGCATTGTGCAACAACGGCCACGCGGCCTGCGGCTGGCAGAGGTCGATGCTGTTCGAGACGAGCAGATGGCGCAGGGCCTCGCGCACGAGCGTGAAGCGTGCCCCCAGTTGGGCCGCGGGGGTGTTGGTGGCGTCGGTGTCGAGCACGTCGGGCGAGACCGACGAATCGACCTCGATCACCAGTCCGGTACGTCGATGCGCGTGCTGCTGCAGCACGGCGATGCACTCGGCGGACAGCTCGGCGGCGATGCGCGGTGCGTCGGCCCAGGCGGACGGCGTGGGCGCGCCGGGCGCGACGAGCACGTTGCGCCCCAGCGCGAGCGGTCCGCGCTCGGCGCGCACCTCGACGGTGGGCAGCGGGGATGCTGCGGGCACGGAGGTGGCGTGCCGGCGTGGCGCCGGGGGAGCGGCTCCTGTCGGTCGCGAGTCGGCGCGCGGTGCGCCCGTCGGCGGGGCGGTGCGCGTCGGCCGCGGCTCGGGTTCCGGCGCCCATCGGTCGTCGGACCCGGTGTCGAACAGCGTGGGGTCGTGATCGGTCGGCGCCACCTCGACGCCCTCGGAACGCTGCCAGCACGCCCGCACCTCGGACGCGTCGGCGTGGGTGCCGCCGCAATAGACGCACGAGATGGAACCGGCCATGCCGGTCACCTTATCGAACGGATGTTCCCTCGGAAACCGGGCGTCGATCGCGGCTGCGCACGGTGGAGGCGGGGTTCGCGGAGCGATTCACGTTGATGCGCCGCAGGGGCGGCAGGGTGGGCGGTGGCTGCTGGCGTGGTGGCAGCTCGGCCAGGAGTTCGGTGGTCGCTGCGGCGATCGCCGCGACGGCGTGCTCGAAGGCGGCCTCGGTGTTGGCGGAGGTCTTCTGCACGCCACTGATCTTGCGGACGTACTGGCGGGCGGCCGCCTCGATCTCCTCGGCCGTGGCGACGGGCTGCAGTCCGCGCAGAGTGGTGATGTTGCGGCACATGCGGGTCACGTTACGCCCGTTCGATCCGGCCGGGGTGCAGGGGTGTACGGTCCGCGCATGCCCCAGGGACGTCTGCACGACAAGGTCATCATCATCACCGGAGCGGGTGGCGGCATCGGCCGCGAGACCGCGCTGCGTTTCGCCGCGGAGGGCGCCTCGCTCGTGCTCGCCGACCTGCCCGGCGAGCTGCTCGACGACGCAGCTGCCGCGGTCACCGCGGCAGGCGGCACGTGCATCGCGGTCGCGGCCGACGTGACGGACGAGGCGCAGGTGCAGGCGTACGTCGCAGCCGCCGTCGACCGCTTCGGCGGTGTCGACGCACTCATCAACAACGCCGGCATCGAGGGTGCCGTGGCGCCGCTCGCCGCCACGGAGGTCGAGCACTTCGACCGCGTGCTCGCGGTCAATGTGCGTGGCGTGTTCCTGGGCATGAAGCACGCCGGCCCGGCCATCGTGGCCCGGGGCGGAGGTGCCATCGTCAACGTCGCGTCGGTTGCGGGCCTCGGTGGCACGCCCGGCATCGTCGCCTACGGCGCCTCGAAGCACGCCGTGATCGGCATGACGAAGACTGCAGCGATGGAGTTCGCCCCGGCCAAGGTGCGCGTCAACGCCATTTGCCCGTCGCCCGTGGAGACGCGGATGATGCGCTCGTTGGAGGCCGGGATGAACCCGGACGACCCCGAGGCCGTGCACGCGATGATGGCGATGTCGATCCCGCTCGGACGCTACGGCGAGCCGTCCGACATCGCGGCGCTGATGTGCTTCCTGTGCAGCGACGACGCCGTGTTCCTCAGCGGCGCGGCGATCCCCATCGACGGCGGCATGCGCGCCCGCTGACGGCGACACGGTTTCTCGGGCTGAATCGTCCCAAATCGGCTTCCCGGGCTGATTCGTCTCGAAAAGCGCGACGCACGGCGCACGGAACGCGCTGGCCGAGGGACGTGGCCTCGATCTGAATGGTCAGGCGGCCTTGAGGGCCTCGAGGACGCCGGCCCAGCGCTCGGGGTCGCTCTTGTACGGCGCATAGAAGCTGATGCGCTGGATGACGTCGCCGTAGCGGCGATGCAACTCCGGCGCGACGGTTTCGGGCTGACCGACCACTGCGAACGTCTCGAGGATCTCGTCGGTGATCAGGTTGCCCATCTCTGCCCACTGGCCCTGCTTCGACAGGCGGTTCAGTTCGTCCTGCAGCTCGCCCCAACCGTGGATCTCCAACACCGACCGGTACGCCGGGGTGCTGCCGTAGAACGCGATCTGCTGGCGGGTGCCGGCGGCCGCGGCGGCCATCTCGTCCTCGGTGTTGCCGGTGACGACGAACGACGGGCCGATGATCTCGAAGCCTTCCATCGTCTTGCCGGCCTTGGCGCGACCACGCTCGAGCGCGGGGATGGTGACCTCGCGGAGGTACTTCTCGGTGGTGAAGCCGTGGCAGATGAACCCGTCGCACACCTCGCCCGCGACCTCGGTCATCAGCTCGCCGACGCCGGCCAGGAAGATCTTCGGCACACCGAACCCGGCCAGGTCGGCGCGGTCCGGCGTGAAGAACGGGGTCATCAGCGTGTGCGTGTAGAAGTCGCCGCGGAAGGCGAGCGGCGTGCCGTTCTCCCACGTGTCCCAGATGGCGCGGATCGCCATGATCATCTCGCGCATGCGGGCGGCCGGGTGGCTCCACTCCATGCTGAACCGCTTGGTGATGTGCGGCTTGATCTGGCTGCCGAGGCCGAGGTTGAACCGGCCCTTGCTGAACGCCTGCAGGTCCCAGCCGATGTTGGCGAGCAGCATCGGGTTGCGCGCGAACGCAACGGCGATCGACGTACCGAGCTCGAGTGTCTCGGTGTGCTCGGCGCCCAGCAGGCACGGGAAGAACGGGTCGTGGCTGGTCTCGGCCGTCCATGCGCCGCTGTAGCCGGCGGCCTCCAACTCCTTGGCCTGCTGCCCTGCGGTGTGCAGGTTGCCGCCGATACCTCCGTCGACCTTCATGTGCGTTCCCCCTCGGTGTCGCGTGTCCCGGGCGAACGTAGCGCGGCGCGGCAGTGAGGAACGAAGGGCGAGCGACCGACCGTCAGTCGTCCTGGTCGCGCAGGAAGCGCTCGAACTCGGCGGCCAACTCGTCCCCGCTGGGGATGTCCTCCGCGCTCAGCTCGGTCGGGTTGTCGACGGCGAACGCGTCGTACGCGGCTTCCAGCTGGCGCACCATGGCGCCGTGCTCGTCGTTGCCGCCGACCAGCTGGTCGATGCGGGCGCGCTGGATGTCGGCCTCGCGGGCGAGGTCGCCCGACGGCACGCTCACCCCCGTGACCTCGCGCAGGCCCTCCAGCAGCGCCACCGACGCCGCGGGATAGCTCATCGCGCTCACGTAGTGCGGCACCTGCACCCACACGCCCAGCGAGGCGATGCCGGCCTCGGTGAGCGCATGCTCGAGCACGGCGCTCATGCCGGCCGGCACGTCCACCGAGTTCTTCAGGTACGGCACCGCGGCCACCACGTCAGCCGACGGCGAGCTGGACGACAGCCGGGACGAGCGCGTGTGCGGCGTGGCGAACGGGTACGCGCCCAACGCCACCATCTGGTACACGCCGAGCCGCAACGACAGATCCTTCACCGATGCGGCGAACCCCTTCCACTGCGAATCCGGCTCCGGCCCGGTCAACGTCAGCACCGGGTGGCCGGCCGTGTCGAAGCCCAGCTTCAACTGGATGTCGTTCCACACCAGTCGAGTGTTCACGCCCTCACGCAGCTCCATCGTCGGGCGTCGGGCCCGGTAGTCGACGAAGGTGTCGCTGTCGAAGGTGGCCAGTGGCTCGGAATGGCACTGGTCCTCGATCGTCGCCATCGCAGCCGCGGCCGCGCCACTGGCATCGATCCAGCCGGTCATCATCACCACGAGCACGGGACGCTCGAGCGAGGGCAGTTCGCCGTGCAGTTCGAACGCGCTCACGGCAACGTCTCCAACGTCGCGAGTGCCATCTCGGCGGCGCCCTGCACCTGCAGCGCGAACGGTTCGAGCTCGGCTGGGTCGCGAGTGCCGAGCGCGCCACCCAGGTAGCGGGCGTAGACACCTTCGAGGATGCACGCCAGCTTCCAGTAGGCGAACGCCACGTAGAACGGCAACTGCGAGATGTCGCGGCCGCTGACGGCGGCGTAGCGCTCGGCCAGTTCGGCCCGGTTCATGAACCCAGGCGCACTGCACGCCGAGCCGGTCCAGGCCGAGGCTCCGTCGTCGGGCCCGGTCCAGTACACCTGCAGCAGACCGAGGTCGGCCATCGGGTCGCCGAGCGTGCAGATCTCCCAGTCGAGCACGGCGACCACGTGGCCGTCGTCGCCGACCATGCAGTTGTCCAGGCGGTAGTCGCCGTGGACGATGGTGGCCGGGCCCTGCTCGGGGATGCGTGCCGACAGCGCGTCGTGCACGGTGTCGATCGCCGCCAGTTCGCGGGTCTTCTGCTGGTTCCACTGGCCGTACCATCGCTTCAGCTGTCGGGCGATGTAGCCATCGTGCTTGCCCAGCGTGTCGAGCCCCGCGGCCTGCAGGTCGACCGCGTGGATCGCCGCCATCGTGTCGACGATCGACTCGCTGGCGGTGCGCCGTGCGGCGGGGGACAGGGTGACCTCGGCGGCTTCGCGGTCGCGGATCACGTGACCGTCGACGAAGCCCATCACGTAGAACGGCGCATCGTTGACGGCCGGATCGTCACAGAATCCGAGCGCAGGCGCCACGGGTACGGCGGAGCCCTGCAGTCCGCTGATGATGCGGTGCTCGCGGCCCATGTCGTGCGCAGACGCCAGCACGTGGCCGAGCGGCGGACGGCGAAGAACGGAGCGGTTGCCGTTGGCGTCGGTCACTGCGTAGGTGAGGTTCGAATGGCCGCCGGCGATGAACGTGAAGTCGAACGGCCCTTGGGAACCGGGTACGTGGGCGTGCAACCACTCGGTGACCGCCGGAACGTTGACACCGGGGACCGTGTCGTGAGGACTCATGATGTGCGTACCGTACCGGTATCGTTCGCGCATGGCCTACGTGGACTCCACCGACGCAACGTTCCAGCAGGATGTCATCGAGCGCTCGATGACCGTGCCCGTGGTGGTCGACCTGTGGGCGCCCTGGTGCGGGCCGTGCCGCACGCTCGGCCCGATCATCGAGAAGGTCATCGACGCCACCAACGGCCAGGTCGAGCTGGTGAAGGTGAACACCGACGAGAACCCCGGCATCGCTCAGGCGTTCCAGGTGCAGAGCATCCCCGCCGTCTACGCCATCAAGGACGGCGGCATCATCGACGGCTTCATGGGCGCCTACCCCGAGCACGTGGTCGAGGAGTTCGTCGCGTCGCTGCTGCCCACCGAGGCGGAGGCAACGGTCAGCAGCCTGCTGGCGGAGGGCACCGAGGGCGCCTATCGGAAGGCACTCGAGCTCGAGCCCGGCAACGAGGACGCCATCGTCGGCCTGGCCGAGCTGCTCGTCGAGCGTGGCGAGAACGATGAGGCGCTCGCCTTCCTCGCCCGCATCCCGGAGACCGACCGCACGCGACTCGTGGCCGCCAAGGCACGTACCCATCTCGAGCCCGACGACGACCACGATGCGACGCTCACCGCACTGCTCGACCGCGTGAAGGACGACGAGGAAGCCCGCCAGCAGTTCGTCGACATCCTCGAGCTGATGGGTCCCAACGACCCGCGCACGGCCGGCTACCGCAAGCAGCTCACCGCCCGCCTCTTCTGACGCTCAGTCGTAGAGGGCGAACAGCTCGCCGATGGCCTTCGCCTGGCCGCCGGTGGTGCTGCTCATCACGGCGATCGGCAGCACGCCGGTCGCCGCCCAGGCGTCGAGGCGTTCGCGCACCTCGCCCGGACCACCGCTGATCGTGCAGTCGTCGAGCCAGGCGTCGGGCATCACGTCGGGAAGTCCGTCTCGGTCACCCGCCTCGAGCGCGTCCTCGATGGCGGCCATCTCGTCCGCGTAGCCGGCCTGCTTCCAGTAGTTGCGGTAGTTCGGCAGCATCACGTAGCCGGTCAGCGTGCGGCGGTGGATGGCACGCGCTGCCGCCTTGTCGGCGTCGATGACCGTCGGCACCATGTTGGCGAGGAAGAAGTGGTCGCGCCGGTCATCCGCCACGCGAGCCACTTGCGCCGGCATGTGCGACAGCGACGCGTTGGCCCAGATCGCACCGTCGGCCACCGACAGCGCCAGGTCGAGCATCTTGTTGCGCAGCGTCGCCAACCACACCGGCGGCAGCTGCCCGGCGGCGCGTTCCGCGGCACGGATGCCGCCGACGTAGCGCTCCATGTCGGCCAGCGGGCGGCCGGTGTCGATGCCGAGCCGTTCCATGGCCGGCGCATGGCTGACGCCGAGACCGAGGCGGAAGCGGCCGCCGCTCACCTCGTGCAGGTGGCCGGCGGTGATGGCCACCTCGGTGGGGTGGCTGTGGTAGATCGGCTGGATGCTCGTCCAGAACGGGATGCGCGTCGTGACATGGGCGAGCGAGCCGCACAGCGCGAGGTTCCCGTTCACGCCGGGACTCGCCAGGCCTGCGAAGCCCCGTCGGTCGGCTTCGGCCGCGAGTTCGAGGATGGCGTTGCGCTTGCCCGGCACGCCGATGACGCTGAGTGCGGGGAGTCCGGTGGGTTCGACCATGCGCCGACGCTAACCAAGCGAGGGTCGGTCAGGAGAGCCGTCGGTGCGCGGCGGCCGCTGCGGCGTCGACTGCGTGGTCGATGTCGGCGTCGCACGTGCGGTGATTCACGATGGCAGCCCTCAGCACCGTGCGCCCGAGCACCTTGGTCGTCGAGAACACCGTGTCGCCGGCGAGCTGCAGGTCCTGCGCCACGGCTGCGTTCAACGAGTCGCGGTCGGTGTCGGTGAGCTCGGCAGGTGCGACGTCGAAGCAGCAGACGTTCAGCCCCACCGGAGCGGCCAATCGAAGGCCGGCAGTGGCCTCGACCCGGGCGGCCATCCGCTGCGCCTGTCGGCAGTTCCGCGTGATCGCCGACCCAAGCGCGTCGCTGCCGTGGGAACGCAGTGCTGCCCACACCTTCAGGGCTCGGAAACCACGCGAAAGGTCCACGCCGTAGTCGCAGTACCACGGCTCGCCGCCGCCGAGGCCGTCGGACTGCGACGCGAGGTAGGCGGGCCGCGCCGCGAATGCTGCCCGGTGTGCGGCTTCGTCCCGCAGCAGCACCGCGCCGCAGTCGTACTGCACATACATCCATTTGTGGAAGTCGAATGCGAGCGAGTCGGCACGTTCGATGCCGTTCGTGAGGCTTCGCCACGGGTCGTCGGCGAGGCGGGCCCATGCACCGAACGCGCCGTCGACGTGCAGCCACACGTCGTGCGCTGCGCACACCTCGGCCACCGCGTCGAGATCGTCGAAGGCGCCGAGGTCGACCGACCCGGCAGTCGCCACCACGCACATCGGGACGACGCCGGCTGCGCGGTCCCGCTCGATCGCCTCGCCGAGTGCCGCGACGTCGATGGCCCCGGCGGTGTTCGCGTCGATCAGGCGCAGCGATGCCGCGCCCACGCCGAGCAACTCCATCGCCTTCACCGTCGCGTTGTGCACCCCCTGCACGGCGTACGCAGCGAGCGGCGGACCCCCGACGATGCCATCGCGGCGCGACGCGTCGCCCAGGGCCCGCTGCCGTGCGGCAGCGAGCGCGATCACCGTCGCCTGCGAGGTGCCGGTGACCAGCACGCCGCTCGAGCGCTCGGGGAAACCGAAGCAGCGACGGCACCAGTCGATCACCTCCCGCTCGACGTAGACCGCGCCGTGGTCACGGCCGCCGCAGTTGCTGTTCATGGTCGCCGCAGCCATCTCTGCGAGCAGGCCCGTGGCAAGGCCGGTGCCGTGCACCCAGCCGAAGAAGCGGGGATGGATGTTGCCGGTCGCGAGGGGCAGCAGTCGGTGTGCCAAGTCATCCGCAACCTCTGCCGTGCCCACGCCCTCGGTGGCGACGCCGAGGCTCAGGGCGGCACGGTCGTCGTCGCTCACCGGCTGCCACGGGTGGTCGCGAGCCGTGGCGAGATGGTCGATACACGCATCGAGGAGCGCGTGCGCCTGCCGGCGGTAGTCCTCCCAGTCGCTCGGATCGAGGGGGGATGGCTCGAAGCCCGCCGGGTTCACTGCTGCTCCAGGGCGGGTCCGATGCGCCACCAGTGTTCGGCGAGCAGCTCCACTTTGGCGATCGCGCGCCGGGCATCGGCGATCTCAGACCGCAGCGCGGCCTCCTCCGCGCCGGCCGGGGCGAACCCGACGATCGAGAAGAAGCGGGCACCGAGCACCATGCGCAGGACGCTCACCGGACCGTCCGGCCCGGCGAGCGTCACCGGCTGGCCGATGTGCGCGGGAAGCCGAGCCAGCGCGGCGTCGGCCAGGTCGAGGCCGGGTAACAGCGCCGACACGTCTCGGTTGAGCGCCTCGAACAGTGCGCGACACTCGGACTCTCCGAGTGTCGCGAGGCCGCCGTTCCACAGTCGGCCGCGCACCGAGAACGACAGGATCGAGAGGCCGAGCGACGCATCGTGCGGCGCGTCGTCCGGGGCGCCGGTCTCGATCGGGCTCAGCCATGGGCTGTGCTCGATGCTGGGGGCGACCGCATCACGGAAGCGGTCGAACGCCTCGGCACGAAAGTCGATGGGCATCGAGACCAGGAGTTCGGACTCCAACAGTGCCGGGAGCCACCTGAAGATGCTGCCGAAGCTCGGAGGTGGGCCATCCTGCGCCGGCATGTCGAACGAACTGGCCGGCCAGTCGTGGGGGTGACCGACTCCCGGGGATTCGGCGAGCATGGTGCCGATCGCCGCAGCCCGGGGACGCATCGCCGGAGGCAGCACCAGCGCCCCGCTGAAGGGTGGTCCGGTGAGGAACTTGGAGCCCGAGACCTGCAGCATCCACCCGTTGCGGACGATCTGGCCGAGCAGTGCGAACGGTGTGCGCATCTGGCAGGCGTCGACCACGACGTCGACTCGATCGGGAGCCGTCGAGCGCAGCGCGTTGACCGCAGCGGTGCTGGGCGCGCTGAGCCCGGTCTTCGACGACAGCAGCACGTGGGCCAGCACGTGGCAGCCGCGTGCCAGGGCGGCGCGGCCGGCGGACAGGAACTCCGAGTCGACCTCGGCGAGCAGACGCGGCCGACCCGACTCGTCACGAATCGCGACCTCCTCGACGTCGACGGGGCCGTCGGCGAATGCCGGCGCACCGCTGCTGACGTGCGCTCCCGTGGCTGCTTCGTCATCGAAGAATCGGCCGCTCCCGGCAAGGCGGACACCACGTCCGGACTCCTCCGGCGAGACGAGCAGGTTGAGCACCGGCCGGCGCTCGGCGCCCGCGCGGGCGACGAGGACGGCGAGCAGTTCGCTGTCCGTGCCGGACGGGGCGATCGCCACGTCGCACTCGTCGTGGTCCAATCCGAGCATCCTCGCGATCGCGTTGCCCGTGGCGACCGCGGCATTCCGACGCAGCGTGGCGACCGGGACCCCGTCGACGCGGACGGCCGTGAGCAGGTCCCGCCGCAGCACGTCGCAGAAGAGGAAGCCGTGCTCGCTCACCGCAGAGGCGGTGGAGGACGAGAACTGCACGGCCTCGGGTCTCGGCCGCGGCGGCACTCCGTATCGATTGTGGCCGGTGACCGGATCGACGTGGAGTCGGCTGTCACCCCCGGCCACCAGGAGCCGTTCGACCGGCACGACCAGGCCGCCCGCGTCGCCGTCGCCGTCGCTGCCGCGGCGCACCGGCGCCGTGCCCGTCCGTGCGCTCATCCAGGCCAGCAGCACGTCGCTCGGAGACTCGGAGCGCCCGCCCCACAGTTCGTTCGCGATCGGACGGGGCAGCAGCGCCAGGAGCAGGTTCCGAGACGTTGCCGGCAGCGACGCGAGCAGCCCTGTGCCGTGCCGCACGAGGCCGATGAGCACCCCGGCATCCGCGGCGCACGTACGCGCGTGGGCGGCTTCCAGACCCCAGCGCGCTGCAGCTGCCATTGCGGGCGAATCGTCGAGCAAGGTCGGCGGGAGGATGATCAAGCCGTCGGGCAGCACCGAGAAGGGAAGGTCGTCGGGGGCGCCGAGGGCGAACCGGCCAGCCGCACCCGGCAGCAGTGCGGCCATCGCGGGGTCGTCCTGCAGACAGCGTCGCAACGCAGGGTGTGGTGCGAGGCTTTCCGCCGTCTCCCGTTCGATGCGCTCGGCGGCAAACGGGCGGATGCCCAGGTCGTCGGCCAGACGCCGGTACATCTCGAGCAGCACGGTCGAACGCCGAGTTGCTGTTGCCGCCGGGGCCGCGTCACCGGCCGAGGTCGATGTCGCAGGCTGGTGCATCGATGCGATGGTATCCGCGGCCTCGTTCCCGTCGGGGAACGGTCGTGCGACGCCACCAGCGTCGGGTCCGTCGCGTCCGCTAGCGTCGGCGCCGTGCCATACGAGCCTTCGACCCGTGCTCGGCTGCTCCGTGTCGGCATGGTGGTGCCGTACAGCCTGTCGATCCCCGGCGGGGTGCAGGCGCAGGCGATGGGGTTGGCCCGTCAACTGCGCAAGCAGGGCATCGAGGTGCGCGTGCTCGGCCCGTGCGACGGTCCGCCGCCGGCGACGTTCGTCACCCCGTTGGGCAACAGCCTGCCGACGGCGGCGAATGGTTCGATCGCCCCGCTCGCGCCGGACCCCGCCGCGGCGCTGCGCACGATGCGCGTCCTGTTCGACGAGGAGTTCGACGTGCTGCACCTGCACGAGCCATTCGCGCCCGGACCGCCGATGACGGCGATCCTGCTGCACCCGTCGCCGGTGGTGGCGACGTTCCACGCGGCAGGGGAGAGTGCGAGCTACCAGTACCTGGCCTCACCCATCAAGGCGGCAGCGAAGAACCTCGCCCATCGGGTGGCGGTGTCGAAGGACGCCAAACTGCTGGTGGAGGAAGCGATCGGTGGCGAGTACGAGGTGCTGTTCAACGGCGTCGAACTCGACGAGTACCGCGCCTCGGCGTCGTGGCCGAAGGACGGCCCGACCATCTTCTTCTGTGGCCGCCACGAGGAACGCAAGGGCCTCGACGTGCTGCTGGCGGCGATGGAGCGGCTCGGTCCCGAGGTGACGCTGTGGATCGCCAGCAACGGACCCGACACCCCACGGCTGCAGGCCGCGACGGCGAACGACCCTCGCATCCACTGGCTCGGCCGGCTGACCGACGAGGAGAAGATCGCCCGTCTCAAGGGCGCCGACGTGTTCTGCGCACCCTCGCTGCGCGGCGAGTCGTTCGGCGTCGTGCTGATCGAGGCGATGGCCGCCGGCACGTGCATCGTGGCCAGCTCGCTCGACGGCTACCGCAACGTTGCCACCGACGACGTCGATTCGTTGCTGGTCGAGCCCGGCGACGTCGATGCTCTGGCGTACTCGCTGCAGCGTGCGTTGTGCGACCAGGTGCTCAGCGCGCGGCTGATCGCGGCGGGGGCGCGACGCGCCGACGACTTCTCGATGACGACGTTGGCCACCCGCTACGCCGAGATCTACCGCTCGGTGGCGGGGTCCGCAGCGTCGGCCGAACCGGCGTCGCGATGGCCCCTGTCCCCCCGGCTGCGGCGTCGCAACCGTATGATGAGCTGATCGGGCGGCTCCCGCCCTCCATTCAGATCATCGGAGTCACTATGTGGTGGATCATCGTCCTGGTGGTCGTCGTCCTCCTGGTGCTGCTGGTCATCGGGTCGTACAACGGTCTCGTGCGCAGCAGGAACCAGGTGGAGAACGCCTGGTCGCAGATCGACGTCCAGTTGAAGCGGCGCATCGACCTCATCCCCAATCTGGTCGAGACCGTCAAGGGCTACGCGGCACACGAGAAGGGCACCCTCGAAGCCGTGGTCAATGCTCGCAACGCAGCCATCGCCGCACCGGCCACGCCGTCCGGTCAGGCCGCTGCTGACAACCAGCTCACCGGGGCCCTCAAGCAGTTGTTCGCCCTCAGCGAGCGCTACCCCGACCTCAAGGCCAACCAGAACTTCCTCGCCCTGCAGGAAGAGCTGACCGCCACCGAAGGCCGTGTCGCCTACGCGCGGCAGTTCTACAACGACAGCGTGCTCGGCTACAACAACCGGCTCCAGGCGTTCCCCTCGGTGCTGATCGCCAACATGTTCAACTTCACGAAGCGGGACTACTTCGAGACCGACGAGGCCTCCCGCCAGGTCCCGAAGGTGCAGTTCTGAACCGACCATGCTCGAACTGATCCGCTCCAACAAGCGCCGCAGCATCGCGCTCGTCGTCGTCTTCGTCGTCATCCTCAGCCTGGTCGGCGCCGCCTTCGGCGTGCTCGTCGGCTACGGCCCGCAGGGCACGATCATCGCCCTCGTGGTGTCCGGCGCCGTCGCGTTCGCCTCGTACTGGAAGGCCGACGCCATCGCCCTGGCCGCCAGCCGTGCCAAGCCGGCCGATCCGCAGACCTATCAGCGACTGCACAACCTGGTGGAGGGCCTCTGCATCGCCAGTGGCCTGCCCAAGCCGCGGGTGTACATCGTCGAGGACCCGGCGCCGAACGCGTTCGCCACCGGTC
>JBMOGW010000060.1:0-15935 GCA_049318165.1 Ilumatobacteraceae bacterium | reverse complement strand
GCGCCGTAATCGGCACTCGGTTGCTTGGCGTCAGCGGCCACACGCACCTCGATCACTTCGGGGTAAAACAGGCTTTGACCTGCGGTTTCGGAGGCGACGAATGGGCTCTGCTCGGGGGGCGGAACCGTCGTCGCGAATACCTGAAAGTCTACCCGAGGGGTGTGACGAAGAGGGGGAGGCTGGGCATCTCACGGAGGGTGCCGAGAGGGCCTCGCGAGGCCGCTACGACCGACGGCTCCCGCCACGCGCGACGCGGACCTCGATGCGCTCCACGGTCGCACCGGCGACCTCGGCCAAGCGCTGCTTCAGGTTGGTCTCGAGGAACCTCAGCTGGGTGGCCCAGCCGGGGTCGTCGACCTCCACCACGAGCGTCGTGCCGTCGAGTTTCACGGGCTGCACGTGCGCCGCGATGACCGGCCCGACGGCGTCGTCCCAGCGTCCGAACACGCCACCCATCGCCGCGGCCGTGGCCTGCGGACGGCTGCGATCCTCGGGTCGCAGCGACTGCAGCACCTCGTGCAGGCTGTCGCCCAGCCGCTTCGGCTCGTCCCTGCGTCCCCTCGTCACCGCGACACCGTGCTCACCGGGACATCATCCTCACAGCGACACCATGCCATCCGCGATGCGCACCACGGCATCGGGGTGCGCGGCGTCGGGCAGCACACCCGCCGTGGTGAGCACCACCTGGCCGGCGGGCAGGTGGCGCAGCAGGGCTGCCGAGCGGGTGGGGTCCAGTTCGCTGAGCACGTCGTCGAGCACCAGCACCGGGGTGCTGCCGGCCTTCTCGGCCACCATCCGGTGCGCCGCCAGTCGCAGCGCCAGCGCGAGGGTGCGCTGCTCGCCCTGCGACGCATGGGTGCGCGCGGGCAGCCCGCCGATGAACAGGTCCACGTCGTCGCGGTGGGGACCGACCGTGCTGACGCCGCGGCGCACGTCGTCGGTGCGGGCCTCGAGCAACGCCGCGCCCAGGCCACGGGCCCGCCAGGCCGGCTCGTAGCGCATCTCGATGGCGGAGGGACGGTCCGCGAGCTGCTCGTACGCCTCCTGCACCATCGGCGCCAGACGCGCCACCAACACGGCACGCGCATGACCGAACTGGTCGCCCACCTGGGCCAACTTCTGGTCCCACACGTCGAGCGTCACCTCGAGCTCGTCGTTCAGGCGACCGCCTGCCTGCTTCAACAGCACGTTGCGCTGCTTCACGATGCGGTCCAGCTCCAGCCGCATCGCGTCGTACTTCAGCGCCAGTGCGACGAGCGTGTCGTCGAGGAACCGGCGACGCTCGTTGGGTCCACCCTTCACCAGGAACAGGTCGTCGGGCGAGAACACGGTCACCCGCATCACCCCGAGCAGCTCGCGGGTACGGCCGAGGCGCTGCTTGTTGACCAGCACGCGAGTGCGGCCGGTGCGCGAGAGCTCCAGCTCGACCAGCACCTCGCGTCCGTCCGGGTGCAGGACGGTGGCGCGCACGATCGCAGTGTCGGCACCGACGCGAATCAGCGCGTCGGTCGGCGCGCCGCGGAAGGAATCCAGCGACGCCAGGTACGCCATCGACTCGGCGAGGTTGGTCTTGCCCTGCCCGTTCAGCCCCACCACGGCGGTGATGCCGGGATGGAAGTCGAAGGTCGCCTCGCGGTAGTTGCGGAAGTCGACCAGCTCGAGCCGGGAGACGATCACGGGACGCGGACGGGCATCAACAAGTACAGGTAGTCCGGGTTGCCGTCGCCGCGGACGACCGCCGGCTTGAGCGCGTCGACCGTGCTGAGCGTGACCTTCTCGGCCGTGCAGGCCTCGACACCCGCCATCAGGTAGTCCGGGTTGAACGCGACGGTCAGCTCGCCGCCGTCGTAGGTGGCGTCCAGCTCTTCCGTGGCGTTGCCGACGTCCTGGGTGATCGCCTGGAGGCGCAGCAGCTCCGACGTCATCTGCAGACGAACCGGAGTGGAGTCGCGGGCCAGGATCTTCACGCGGCGGATGGCCTCCAGCAGCGCCTCACGCTCGACGGTGAGCGTGTTCGGGTGGCTCGCCGGGATCAGCTGGCGGTAGTTCGGGAAGTCGCCCTCGATCAGGCGGGTGGTGAGCCGGGTGCTGCCCACCTCGAACGTGGCATCGCGGTCGCCGAGGCGCATGACCACCTCGCCACCGTTGCCCACCAGGCGCTGCAGCTCGGTGAGCGCACGGCCGGGGACGATGACCTTCTGGTCAGCGGCGAGGACCTGCTGGCCGGCCAGGTCGCGCACCGCCAGTCGGTACGAGTCGGTGGCGACCATGCGCAGGCCCTCTGCCTCGGAGGCGAGCAGCACGCCGGTGAGGATCTGGCGGGCCTCGTCGGTGCTGGCCGCACGAGTGACCTGGCGCAGGGCCTCGCCGAACTCGGCGGCAGGCAGCGTGGTGGACGACGTGGTGGGCGAGGCCAGCTTCGGGTAGTCGTCGAAGCTCAGCAGGCGGACGGCGAAGTTGGACTTGCCGTTGCTGATGTTCAGGTTGTCGCCCTCGGCGTTGAGCTCGACCTTGCCGGTGCCGAGCGCTCGCACGATGTCTGCCGCGAGCTTGGCGTTGACGACGATGCCGCCGTCGCGCTCGCCACCGACCTCGGTGGTCAGCTGGATCGTCAGGTCGAGATCGGTGCCGGTGACGGTCAGCCGGTCGCCGGACAACTCGAGCCGCAGACCCGACAGCACCGGGAGTGCACCCGATCGACCGGTGGCGGCACGGCCTGCAGTGCTCAGTGCCTCGACCAGTGCTTCGCGCTCGCAACGGAACTTCACAGCGTTCCCTTTCTCGACAGGGTGTCTGTAGATCGGTAATAGAGGTAATAAGGGCTGTGGATTGTGCACAACCCAGGGTTTGACCAGCGTACGCCCATGAAACGCGCGCACAGCTGTTTCCACCCGCGCCCACAGGCGAAAAACGACACGCGTGTGGTTCGGTGGACAGCGTGGGTGTTGTCCACCGACGCGGGTGCGTCGTCCACAAGGGCCGCGCGCGGCTCGAGCAGGGTGCTGCGCACGCTGATCACGACGTCTTCAGCCGCTGGACGAGGTCGGTCACCTGGTCGTAGATCTGCTTGCGTTCCTTCATCAGGCGCTGGATCTTGTCGACCGCGTGGATCACGGTCGTGTGGTCGCGGCCGCCGAACAGGCGTGCGATGGCCGGGTAACTCAGGTCGGTGAGTTCGCGGAACACGTACATCGCCATCTGGCGGGCCGTGACGAGCGGTCGCTGCCGGCTCTTGCCCCGCAGCGCCTCGACACTGAAGCCGAGGATCACGGCGATCTCGTTCAACAGTTCCTCGTCGGTGCGCGGCTTGACGTACACGTCGCCGAGCAGGTCGCCCAGCAACTGTTCGGCCAGGTGTGTGCTGATCGGCACGTTGTTGAGGCTGGCGTAGGCAGTGACACGGATGAGCGCGCCCTCGAGGGCACGGATGTTGGAGGTGATCCGCGAGGCGATGAACTCCAGCGTCTCGGCCGGCACCGGGCTGTGGTCCCGCTCGGCCTTGTTGCGCAGGATGGCGAGACGCGTCTCGAGGTCCGGCGGCTGGATGTCGGTGATGAGGCCCCACTTGAAGCGGCCGCGCAGGCGCTCCTCCAGCGTGGGGATGGCGTCGGGCATGCGGTCGCTGGAGATGACGATCTGCTTGTTCGCACCGTGCAGCGAGTTGAACGTGTGGAAGAACTCCTCCTGGAGTCCTTCCTTGCCCTCCATGAACTGGATGTCGTCGATGAGCAGGACGTCGATGTCGCGGTAGCGCCGCTTGAAATTCGCCGTCGTGTTGGTGCGGATGGCGTCGACGTACTCGTTGAGGAACGTCTCGGTGGAGACGTAGCGGACGATGTCGTGCTGGTAGTGGCTCTGCACGTAGTGGCCGATGGCGTGGAGCAGGTGCGTCTTGCCGAGACCAGCGGAGCCGTAGATGAACAGCGGGTTGTAGCTGCGACCCGGCGTCTCGGCGACGCGCAGTGCGGCGGCCAGCGCGAACTGGTTGGAGGCGCCCTTCACGAACGTCTCGAACGTGTAGCGCGGGTTCATCCCGTCGGCTTGGCCGCCTCCGGACGAGCTGCTCGACGAACCGCTCGAGGACATGCCGGACCCGTCGCCCGCCCGGCCGTCGTGTGACGAGCTCGACCCACCCTGGTCGCGGCCCGAGTCGTGCCACGCGGCCTCGGGTTCCGGTTCGGCGTCCTGCACCTCGACGTCGAAGGTGATGCCGGCGGCTCCGATCTCCTCCAGCGCGTCGCGCACCAGCGGCAGGTAGCGCGACAGGATGCGGTCCTTGGTGTGGGCGTTGGGGGCGCTGACGCGCAGCACCGATTGCTCGCTGTCCAATGCCACCACGTCCTGGAACGTGGAGAACCACACGGCCTCGGAGACCTGTGCACGGAGCAGCTGCGCGACCGCTGTCCACAGCTGGTCATGGTCGTTCACCTGCACCTCCTCTCCGGGTCGTACGAATCGTCCACATCATTGTCCACATCGTGTGGACAACCATCGTGGCGCGGAGACGGCACGCTAGCAAATGTGGCGGCCCCCACCGAACGGAGCGCCTGCGAGCAGGGCTTGGTTGCCACTGGGGCGCGCGCGACCGTAGTCTTGGCGGCTGTTCTGGCGTTTGCCGACTCCACACCGCATCCTTCGGTGATGGTGCAGCGCGCCAACCGGAACGATCTGTCGACCCTGACCGCTGCCCAGTGCAGCTCGAGGAGGGCTGCGTGAAGCGCACCTACCAACCCAACAACCGTCGTCGTGCCAAGAAGCACGGCTTTCGCGCCCGCATGAGCACCCGCGCCGGCCGCGATGTGCTCAAGGCACGCCGCGCCAAGGGCCGTCACCGTCTGTCGGCTTGATCTGGCGCATCCGAGAGCGCCGCGCGTTCGCCCGCCTCACGGCGCAGGGCCGGCGCGCTCGAGCCGGAGACCTCTGGTGCACGTACCTTCTCGATCCTCCCGGCATCGCCGCACCACCGCGTGTGGCGTTCGCCCTGGGTCGCGCGCTCGGGCCCGCGGTGGTGCGGAATCGTGTGCGCCGGCAGTTGCGGGCCATCCTGCAGGACGCGTCCGCCGCCGGGCAGTTGCCACCGGGGATGTACCTGTTCGGCGCTCGACCCACCGCCATTTCACGCTCGTCCGCCGAACTGACGTTCGATCTGCACCAGTTGCTGCGTCGCCTTCAGGGCTGATCCGGCTGGTCATCGCCTATCAGCGGGCCATGGAGGGTCGCCCCTCTCCCTGCCGATTCACCCCCTCCTGCAGCGCCTATGCCGTCGAGGCGCTGGAGGTTCATGGCACGACGAGGGGCCTGTGGCTCACCGTCCGCCGCCTCGTGCGCTGCCGGCCGTTCGGGCCGTCCGGGTGGGATCCGGTCCCCGACCTGCGCACGTCATCCACTCCGCACCGTCACCCGAAGGGTTCACTCGCATGATCGCAGGTGTCTTCGAGTACCCGGCCGCACTGCTGGCCTGGTTCTACAGCCTCACCCACAACTACATTCTCGCCATCTCGATGATCGCCCTCGTGGTGATGATCATCACGGCGCCGCTCGTGCTGAAGAGCACGAAGGGCATGCTCGAGATGCAGAAGCTCCAGCCCGAGATGAAGCGGTTGCAGAACCAGTACCGCGGCGATCGGCAGAAGCTCAACGAAGAGATGATGAAGCTCTATCAGGAGCACAAGGTCAACCCGCTGGCCTCGTGCTTCCCGCTGCTGCTGCAGATGCCCGTGTTCATCATCATGTTCCGGGTGCTCCACGGCCTCACCACGACCGTGACCTGCACCGTCGCCAACGCGGCCAGCATCAACGAGAAGTTCCCCGGTGCGTGCCCGTCGTCGAACATCGGCAAGGAGGTCTTCACGCCGCAGTACGTGAAGACGTCGTCGGCGCTGTTCAAGTCGCTGGTCGGCCAGAACGAGATGCTCGCCTGGGGCCTCGACCTGTCGAAGCGCCCCTTCAACGTGATGCGCGAGTCGTTCGCCGAAGGCCTGATCTACGTCGGCCTCGTCGTCCTGCTCGGCGTGCTCTACTTCCTGCAGCAGCGCATGGTGGCCTCCCGTGCGGCGGTCTCCCCCACGGTGTCGCCCACGCAGCAGAAGCTGATGCAGTACCTGCCGGTGGTCTTCGCCGTGTTCATGGGCTTCTACCTCACCGGTCTGGTGATCTACTACTTCGCCCAGGCGGTGTTCCGCATCGGCCTGAACTGGTACATCACGCACCGCTTCTACAAGGGCGAGGAGTCCCTGGGCCGTCAGGCGCAGAAGGCGAGCGAGACCGCACGCGAACTGCACAAGGAGTCCGGTGGCGGTGGCGGCATCTTCGGCCAGGCCAAGAAGCAGGCCGAGGAGAAGGCTGCCCAGAAGGCGGCCACCACGCAGATCGGGACCAACAGCAAGCGCGTCACGCCGCCGAAGAACAAGCCGACCACGTCCTCGCGCACGTCCGCTGCACGTCCCCCGTCCACGGGCAAGGCGTCCCGCTCGGACAACAAGAAGAAGTAAGGGGCACCGATGGAATGGGTGGAGACCACGGCGAAGACCGTGGACGAGGCCAAGGAAAAGGCCCTCGATCAGCTCGGCGTCCACATGGAGGACGCGGAGTTCGAGGTGCTCGAGGAGCCCAAGGCCGGATTGTTCGGCCGGGTGCGTGGCGAGGCCCGGGTGCGTGCCCGCGTCAAGCCGGCACAGGTGCGCCAGAAGATGGACCGCCGCGACCGTCGTCGCAGCGAGAAGTCGGACAAGCCGGAGCGCACCGAGAAGGCGGGCGGCGGTGATCGCAGCCGGCAGAGCAAGAGCAGCAACGGTGCAGCCAAGCAGGGCACGAAGAACGGCCGCGGCCAAGGTCAAGGTCAGCGCACCGCTGCCGTCGCAGCGACGGATGGGGTCGAGGACCACGACGACGCCGCACCGACCACGGACCCGAACAGCGCCGCACCGTCATCGCGTCGCCGCAACAGCCGCGGCGGCAAGGGTGGCAGCGGCAACGGATCGAAGGGCGATCGCGCCCACTCCGACGAGGCCGGCGCCTCGTCGGCCACTTCCCACACCACCACGGCCACGGCCGAACAGCGCGAGGAGCACGTCATGGACGCACATCAGGTCGGTGAGGAGGCGAGCCGTTTCATGGCCGGCCTGCTGGACGCCTTCGGACTGGAGGGTTCCACGGAGCTGATCGAGGACGGTGACGACCTGGAAGTGCGCGTGCACGGCAACGAGCTCGGTCTGCTCGTCGGTCCCCGCGGCACCACGCTGCAGGCGGTCCAGGATCTCGCCCGCGTGGCGTCGCAGCGCCGGCTCGGCGACCACGACACACGCCTGCGGATCGATGTCGGTGGTTACCGCGAACGTCGTCGGGCGGCGCTGGGCAAGTTCGCACAGCAGATGGCCGACGAGGTGAAGGAGTCGGGCGTTGCCCGTGTGCTCGAGCCGATGTCGTCGGCCGACCGCAAGGTCATCCACGACACGCTGTCCGAGGTCGACGGGATCGCCACCCGTTCCGAGGGTGACGACCCGTACCGCCGGGTGGTCATCGCCCCGGCGAATGACTGACGACGCCGCCCTGCTGGCGGCCCTCGCCGCCATCCAGGAACGTGGCGCCATCGGCGAGTCGTCCCTGGAGCGTGCCATCGAGCACGCCGATCATTTCGTGACCAACCTGCCGCCCGACACCGGATCGATCGCCGATCTGGGGTCGGGCGGTGGCCTTCCCGGGCTGGTGATCGCTGTGCGTCGACCCGATGTGCGGCTGGTGCTCGTCGAGCGTCGCGCCACTCGTGCCGACCTCCTGCACCGTGCCGTCGCCGCACTCGAGTTGACCGACCGTGTGGAAGTGTTCGCCGACGATGTGGCGCTGCTGGCCAAGCGCTCCCCTGCGGCGTTCGACGCCGTGACAGCGCGCAGCTTCGCTGCGCCACCGATCACCATCCGTTGGGCTGGTGCACTGCTCCGTGTCGGCGGCGTGCTGGTGGTCGCCGAACCACCGAACGACGACCCGTCACGGTGGCCCGTCGACGTGCTGCGTCGCCACGGTCTCGTGGATCAGGGTCGTCACCAGGCCGTTCGCGTCTTCCGGCGGTGCTGAGCCGCCCTGGATGTTTCACGTGAAACATCCAGGAGGCGCCGAAGGAAGCCGATTCCGATGGCCGCCGAGATGTTTCACGTGAAACAACGGGGGTGCCCGCAGCCCTGCCGCGAGTCGATCCGAGCGGATCTCGGGTGGATCCACGCGCGTGGTGCCGATTGCGGTTATCCTGCGGGTTCAGCCCGCGACACAGGAGTCCTGGATGACTGACGCGATCCAGGGGAGCGCGCGAGCCCTCCCCCGTGTCATTGCCATCGCCAACCAGAAGGGCGGCGTCGGCAAGACCACCACCACCATCAACCTCGGTGCCTGCCTGGCCGAACTCGGCTACCGCACCCTCATCATCGACCTCGACCCGCAGGGCAACGCGTCCACGGGTCTGGGTATTGACAACCGCGGCCTCGAGACGTCGATGTACCACGTGATCATGCACGAGGTGCCACTCGAGAACTGCATCGAGCCCTCGGCCGTGAAGCATCTGTTCGTGGCCCCCGCCAGCCTCGACCTGGCCGGTGCCGAGATCGAGCTCGTGCCGGCCTTCAGTCGTGAGAACCGCCTGCGCCGTGCGATCGAAGCCGTGCTCGACGACTACGACTACGTGCTGATCGACTGCCCCCCGTCGCTCGGCCTGTTGACCGTGAACGGCCTCAACGCTGCGTCGGAGGTGTTGGTGCCGATTCAGTGCGAGTACTACGCGCTCGAGGGTCTCGGCCAGCTGCTGCGCAACGTCGATCTCGTGAAGCGCAACCTCAACCCCCGGCTGGAGGTCAGCACGATCGTGTGTGTCATGTACGACGCACGCACGAAGTTGGCCGACCAGGTGGTGAAGGAGGTGCGCGAGCACTTCGGCGACAAGGTCTGCCGGTCGGTCGTGCCACGTACCGTGCGCCTCTCGGAGGCACCGTCGTACGGACAGCCGATCATCACGTTCGATCCCGGTTCTCGTGGCGCCACGGCGTATCGCGGGGTGGCGAAGGAGGTCAGCGGTGGCCCGGCAGAGCGGACTCGGTAAAGGACTCGGTGCCCTCATTCCGGCGGATGTCGCCGCCGTGGTGGGTGGCGATCATCCACGCCTGGAGGACATTCCGGTCGGCAGCATCGTGCCGAACCCCAACCAGCCGCGTGTGCACTTCGACGAGGAATCACTCGCCGAACTGGCGGCGTCGATCCGCGAGATCGGCGTGCTGCAGCCCGTGCTCGTGCGCTCGACCGGGGACAACTCGTACGAACTGATCGCCGGCGAACGCCGCTGGCGCGCGGCTCGTCGTGCCGGTCTGGCCGTCATCCCGGCGGTCGTGCGCCCCACCGACGACATCGGCTCGGTCGAACAGGCGTTGGTCGAGAACCTGCATCGCCAGGATTTGACTCCGCTCGAGGAAGCCGCGGCGTATCAGCAGTTGATCGAGGACTTCTCGATGACGCACGAACAGGTGGCGGCACGGGTCGGCAAGAGCCGTTCGGCGGTCAGCAACACGCTGCGTCTGATGTCGTTGCCGGCGGCGATCCAGGCCTTGCTCGCCGACGGTCGGTTGTCGGCGGGTCACGCTCGGGCGTTGCTCGGCACGCCGGATCGAGCGTTCCAGGAGCAACTCGCGCGGCGTGCCTCGTCGGAGGGTTGGTCGGTGCGCATGCTCGAGGACGCGGTGCGCGACCGAGGGGGCAGCAGCACCGAGCCCGAGGGCGAGGCCGAATCACCCGCCGCGACGTCGTCACGCACGACGGACGGCGCGGGTGTGGTGGCTGGTACGAAGTTGCGCCCGCCGGGTCTGCTCGAACTGGAGCACCTGTTGGCCGATCACCTGTCCACACGGGTCAGTGTGACGATGGGGGCCTCGCGCGGCAAAGTGGTGATCGAGTTCGCCGATCTTGAGGATCTTGAACGCATTTATCACCAAATGACCACGCCAAGTGAGTGACTTGACAATCTGTAGCACCTTCGGTGAGACAGGTTGACAACCCTCATCTTGAAGGTTACACACACCCGTGGACAATGCTGTGGATAAAGTCTCAGCTCGCGCGGGAGATCCACAGTTCCAGAGCCCGGAGCACGCCGCCGGCGATCGCTGCATGAGCGTCGGCCACGGTGCGGACGGGCCCCACGGTCAGCAGGACCGCCGGCATCTTCGTCTCGCGTAGCACCGGGAGGCGCATCCCGCTGGTGGTGGGTTCGAGGCCGGCGATGCCGTGCAACTGCGTGGCGATGCCCTCGGCCAGGGCACGACCGCCGACGGACTCGAACGTGGGCACTCGGTAGAAGTGCGCGACCGCCATCGATTCGGTCGTGGTCTCGAAGCCGACGTAGGCATGGGCGGCGAAGTGGTTGGCGGCCAGCGCTTGCGCCACCGCATCGGGTTCGTCGAGTGGCATCACGGTGGCGCCACGCTGGCGCAACTCGCGGGCGAGAATCCGGGTGAGACCGCTGAGACCGCCGAAATGGCCGATGACCAGCCGCGACTCAGCGAGCGTGCCCAAGCCTTCGCGCAGTTGCTCCCGCTCGCGCACCGCCTGCACCCCGGGTCCGGTGCCGGAGTTGCTGCGCACGACCGCAATGGCCCGCACGGTGTCAGGGCCGCAGACCGCATCGTCGTGCAGGCCACAGTTGCGTTGGAAGTCGCGCAGCGCGTCGGCCGTGCGCGGTCCGAGAATGCCGTCGACGCGGCCACAGTCGAAACCGATCCGGCCCAACCCGCTCTGTAGTTCAGCGACGTCGTCGCCACGCAGGTTGGGGGACGTCAGGAACAGCAGTCGGTCGCCGAGCTTCCAGCTCGCCTCGACCAGGGCCGTCCAGGTGGTCTCGTCGCACACCCCGTCGGCCCGCAGCCCACGGGCGTCCTGGAAGGCGCGAACGGCCGCCTCCGTGCCCGCGCAGTACTCACCCGCCTCGACGCCCGGGGCGGGTGTGAACCCGGCGGCTCCCAGGCGGCGCTGCAGGTCGCGGACGGCGTCGCCGCGCTGACCGGGTGTCAGCGGGAAGTAGGCAGAAATTCGGTGAGCTCCTGCAGGAGTTGACCCTTGCCCTTGGCGCCGACCAGGCGCTTCGCGACTTCGCCGTTCTGGAACACCAGCAGCGTCGGGATGCTCATCACGTTGAACCGCATGGCGATCTCGGGGTTCTCGTCCACGTTCAGCTTGGCGATGGTGATGCCGGGCTGCTCGGTGGCGATCTCACCCAGGATCGGGGCGATCATCTTGCACGGGCCGCACCACTCGGCCCAGAAGTCGACGACGACCGGCTGCCCGCTGGCAGCGACCGTCTCGTCGAAGGTGGACGTGGTGAGGGTGACGATGCCATCGGCCATGGCGCGAGTCCTTTCACTGGGGAGAGTGATGTTACCGCCCTCCAACCGTGCGGGCGGGATGCTCATTCCGCACGCGGTCCGGCCCCTGGTGAGGGCGTGTGCCGATCGGTGACGGGTCGGCGCCGGGCTCAGTGGACGCCCTGGCCCTCGAGCCAGCGTTCGCAGTCGATGGCGGCCATGCAGCCGGAGCCGGCCGCCGTGATCGCCTGACGATAGGTGTGGTCCTGCACGTCACCGCAGGCGAAGACACCGTCGATGTTGGTGTACGACGAGCCGGGGCGGGTGACCAGGTAGCCGTTGTCCTCCATGTCGAGAACGCCCTTGAACAGGTCGGTGTTGGGGCGGTGGCCGATGGCCACGAAAAGGCCGGTCACCGGCATCGTCGACGTCTCTCCCGTTGCCACGTTGCGCACGACGGCGCCCTCGAGCTTGTCGGTGCCGAGCAGGTCGTCGACGACCGTGTTCCACACGATCTCGATCTTCTCGTTGCTGTGGGCTCGTTCCTGCATGATCTTCGACGCACGCAGCTCGCTGCGGCGCACCAGCAGGTACACCTTCGACGCGAACTTGGTGAGGAACGACGCCTCCTCGACGGCCGAATCACCGCCGCCGACGACGGCGATCTCCTGGCCACGGAAGAAGAACCCGTCGCACGTGGCGCAGGTGGACAGACCGTGTCCGAGCAGGCGCGACTCGGCCTCGAGGCCGAGCATCAGGCTCTGTGCGCCGGTGCTGACGATCACCGAGTCGGCGGTGTAGAGCGTGTCGCGCACCCACACCTTGAACGGCCGCTCGCTGAAGTCGACCGCCGTGGCCTTGGCCGTGAGGAACTCGGCGCCGAAACGGGCGGCCTGCTCGCGGCAGCGCATCATCAGCTCCGGGCCCATGATGCCCTCGGGGAAGCCAGGGAAGTTCTCCACCTCGGTGGTCAGCATCAGCTGGCCGCCCGGCTGGTCGGAGGTGCTGCTCGGCTCGCCCTCGATGACGAGCGGGCTGAGGTTGGCGCGTGCGGTGTAGATGGCCGCGGTGAGGCCCGCAGGGCCCGAGCCGACGATGACGACGGGGTGGTGGCTCACGCGACTTCTCCCTTGTGGCGCTGACGGAGGGCGATGAAGCCGCCGATCATCATCAGCGCACCGAGGATCAGGTACGACAGGTACACGGCCTGGGCGTGGTCGACGAAGAAGCCGAGCAGCTCGCGCAGCAGGCCGAGCAGCAGGATGACGAGCAACGGCACCGCGACGAGCAGCGCCATGAAGATCAGCGTGCCGAACACCACGCCGCGCGACGCCTTGACGGCGTTGTCGGTGGCGGTGGTGCGGACCTTGCCGACGACTCGCTCGACGGTGTCGGCGAGGTCGGGGGCCCAGTGGGGATCGGTGAGCGGATTACCCGGCATGGTGGGGGAGCCTACCCGGCCTGCTCACCACAGGCTGAGGGCGAGCGAGACGATCGCGCCGTGGTACGTGATCATGACGACGGGCGCCATCCACCGGCGCTGGCCGACGAACTGGTTCCAGCCGAGGATCGAGTCCGACACGACGAACAACGTCGTGCCGGCGATGACCCATGGCATCGCCGTCGCCCAGCCGACGATCGCCGTGGCGGAGATGACGACCAGGTATGCGATCACCGGGATCTTCAGTGCCCGGTCGGCGTGGATCGCGCCCTGCACGATCACTCGGCCCGGCCCGGCGATCAGCAACGCGGCGAGCAGCACGGCCAGGCCCGCCAACTCCCGCCGCTCGAGGCCGTAGCGCACGAACAGCACGATGAACGCCACGTGCCCGAGCAGGAAGGCGGCGAGGCCGACGACGAACTTGTCGACCACCGGCATCAGCGCCACGTCACCCACGAGGCACAACGTCAGCGCGACGACGGCGACCGAGACGTGCGACGCCGGCGCACCGCTCACCAGTGCGAGTCCGATGACGAGCACGGTGGTGAGCGGCTTCGACCAGCGCTCCATGCGCTCGTCGTGGCGCAGACGCGACCACCAATTGGCACCCGCGCAGAGCGCGGTGAGGACGAGCAGGACCCATTTCACGGCGGCAGCGTGCTCCCGGGGTCAGGGCGTGACGGTCGCCAGCGCGGTGCACTGGGCGTCGAGCGCGGTGATCACGCCGGTGACGGTATCGCGCACGACCACCGCGGGAGTGCCCTTCCACGTGATCTCGGCGACGATGTCCTGCGTCGAGCCGAGCGTGCAGTCGAACTCGAAGCTCGGTTGCACCGGCGCCTGTACCGCTGCCACGGTGGTGCGCAGATCGTCCTGGGTGCGTACCTCCGGCACTGCGGAGACCGGCCCGTTGATGGCACCGATGGTGGCGGTGGGCGACACGCCGCCGCCGATCGGCGCGGACACGTCGGAGGCAGAGGCCGTGCCTGCCGTGTCGGTGGCGACGATCGAGCCGGCCTCCGTGTTCGGTGCGAGTGCCGGCGAGTTGCGTTCGGTCCCGGCATCGACCGCCACGTTCTGGACCTTCGCTGCGCTGTCGTCGGACGAACCCGTCGACAGGGTGGCCACCACCGCGCCACCCACACCGAGCAACGCCACGGCGGCCGCCGCACTGAGCCACCGGGTTCGCCGCCGACGGTCGAGCGACACCACGTTCGGCGGTGGCGCGACCATCGTGAACGCCGCCAGCGCGGCGGCGACGGCCGCCTCGCGCGCGGTGCCGGCGGGAGGGGGCACCGCGGCGAGCGCGTCGCGTTGGTCGCGGAACTGCTGCGCCAGCGCCATGAGTTCGGGGGACGACTCCACCTGCGCCCGCTCTGCGGCGCTGGTCAGACCGTCGACGTGCAGGCTGGCGAGGGTCTCGCCGTCCCGGTCGGGGTCAGGGTGCAGGGTCTCGTCACTCATGATGCCTCGGTTGGACGTCGCGGCGGGGGTGCCTGGTTCCCGTGACGTGCCAATGCGGCCGCGAGCATGCCGCGACCACGTGCGATGCGGCTCTTCACGGTGCCCAGCGGCAGGTCGAGGGTGTCGGCGATCTCCTGGTAGTCGAGGTCCGCCACGTCGCGCAGGACGACCGGGACCCGGAAGTCCTCGGGCACTTCGGCCAACGCCGCCTCCAGCAGGTCGCGGTCGGCGATCAGGTCGAACGGCTGGGCGCCTCCCGGGTCGACGGGCTCGGTGTCCCCGCGTTCGTCGTCGCGCACCACCGTCAACGGTCGGCGGCGGCGGCGGCGCAACTCGTCGAGGCTCGCGTTCGTGGCGATGCGGTACGCCCAGGTGCTGAACGCCGAGCGGCCGTCGAAGCGGGGCAGGGCGCGGACGATCGCGATCAGTGCCTCCTGGGCGGCGTCCGCAGCGTCCGACTCGTTCCCAGTGATCCGCCGGCACACCGCATGGATGCGGTCGTACTGGCCGCGGATCAGACGATCGAGCGCGTCGCGGTCGCCCGCCTGCGCGGCGGCGACGAGGGCCCGGTCGTCGGCAGGCGGTTCCAACCGTTCACCCGAATGTCAGTTCGCGGATCGAGCCGCGGTACGGGTTGTCGGTGCAGCCATTGTTCTCGCCGAGCTGGACGAACGACACCAGGACGTAACGGGCGGGCTGTTCGATGGCGACCGTGATCGTGTCGGCCTGGTCGCCGCTGTATCGACGCGGATCGCCCCAGGCGTCGAACGAAGCCGGCGGTTCGGCTGCTGCCGAGGTGTAGACGCGCAACTGGTACGGGGCGCTGCCGAGCTGGATCGTGAACGTGCCGGTGTGCGGGGCGCCGAGGTCGGCCACCAGGCCCACGCCACCCTTGCCGCCGAGGAACTTGTCGCCGTAGCAGACCGTCTGCCACGCGGTGTCGGGGTTGCCGTCGATCGCGAGTGGTGCGTCGGCGTCGCGCTCGTTGCCGTCGCCGTCGGGATCGAACGTCGTCACCGAGGTGATCGCACCGCCCGGCTGCGGGGCGGCCGTCGCTGGGACGGTGGTCTGGCCGGGCACCACGGTCGTGCCCGCGCTGTTCTCGGTGGTGCCCTCGTTGCCGCCCTCGGCGCCCATCGTCACCCACAACACGAGGCCCACGACGAACGCTGCCACGAGCAGACCGCCGACCACCATCATCGACGGGCCGGACCGCTGCTCGAACTTGCGGTTCGGTCGCGCCTGCGGCCGCTGGGTCGACGGCGGCGTGCGGTCGGCGCGCTGGGCCGTGCCCGCCGGTCGGCCGGCACGCACCACGGGCTGGCTGCCGGTCGTGCCGCCGCGCTGCGAGGGCACGCGCTGTGTGGCACCGTCGGGCGGCGGCAACGGGGTGGTGGGGACTGCGCCGGTGGTCCGGCTCCGGGTGGTCGGGGCGTGCGGCGTCGCGGCCAGTTCGGTGCTGTGGTCGACGTCGGTCTTCGGCTGTGCGGCGATGCGCTGCAGCTCGGCACGCAGCTCGGCGCCGGTGGCATAGCGTTCGTCGGGTCGGCGGGCCAGCAGCCGGTGGATGAGCGGTGCCAGGCCGAGGGGCAGCGTCGGCCGCAGGCGGGTGAGATCGGTGGCCTCCCGGTTCAGCCGGGCGAGCGCGGTGTCGGCGTCGGTCTCGCCGAGGAACGGCACTCGGCCGGCGAGGCACTCGTAGA
>JBMOGW010000059.1:0-16080 GCA_049318165.1 Ilumatobacteraceae bacterium | reverse complement strand
GGCCCCCGCGAAGAAGGCCGCACCCGCAGCGAAGAAGGCCCCCGCGAAGAAGGCGGCGGTGGGGAAGCAGGGTGGCAAGCCGGCGACTGCGCCCGCGCGCAAGCAGACGACGAAGTCCGGCACGAAGGGCAAATAGCCCGCAGGGTCGCCGTCGGCCACCGTCGATCGTGCCCGGCGATCACGCTCGGATGTCAGCCGAGAGCAGCGCGGAACCTGGAGGAGTGCGGTCAGCCCGGATCCTTCGAGGGAACTGACATAACGAGGATTATGGGCGTTAAGTCAGAGCCTCGACCGGTCAGGTCGACAGCTCCCGGTCACGCAACGGCCGGGCGCCCTCGAGCAACCAGTCGAGGATCTCACGCAGCTCGGCGGCCGTCGCCGCCCGGCCGGCCGCATGCAGATCTCGTTCGGCGTCGTTGACGGCGCACGCCAACACGTACAACTGGTCGTGCAGCTCGTCGAGCTCGCCTTTGGTGATGACCAGTTCGTGCTCGCTGAGCTGCAGTTCGCGGGCACGTTGCTGGCCGACCCAGTGCCACTGACGGCAGGCCTGCGAGCAGAACTTGCGTGGCCGACCCGTCCGCTGGCCCGGCAGGACCCGGCGACACCACTGGCACCGCGACCGTTGCTCCCCGTCCGTCACGTCGACTTTCGTCATGACGAAACTGTACGCGATGCATCAGTGCGGACGGCGCGATGGTCGTCGACGCGATGCGGCGGATCGGTGATGGCTCAGCGGTCGGTGAGTGCGCCGGCGGACCGCCACGCGGCCTCTGCGGCGTCGAGGCGCTCGGTGGCGTGCGCGCGCAACCGGTCGGCGACGCTCGCGACGGCGATGTTGGCGAGTGCCAAGGTGCCGACGTGGCTGTCGAAGGGGCCGCCGCCCGCTGCCGCCACCGTGAACGTACGATCGGCGAGCGACGCCAGCGGTGACAGCAGGCTGTCGGTGATGGCGGCGAGCCAGACTCCCCGCTCGCGTGCCGCCGTCGCGGCGTCCACGACCCACTTGTCATAACGACGCAGGTCGAGCACCAGCACCACGTCGGTCGGCCGCAGTTGGCCCACCGTTCGGCGCACGGCAACCTCGTTCCCTTCGATGGCCTGCACCCCGGAGCGCAGGGCGTGCAGATCGCCCGCGAGTTGGAGCGCCACTCCCCTCGACGCGTCACCCGACAGCACGAACACATCGGACTCCAGCGCGGCCAGATGGGACACCAGGTCGTCGAGCGCTGCCGGTTCGACGCCACGCAAGGTGGACGCGACGTTGTCGAGTTCGAGGTCGAGGTGGCGTCCGAGGGCGTCGGTGGCGGCGGGTTCACGGATGCGCTCGGCGGCCGGCCGCAGTTGGCGGGCCAGGGCGTGCTGCACCGCACTCTGCAGGCCGGTGAAGCCGTCGTAGCCGAGCTTGCTGGCGAGGCGCACCACCGTGGCCGCACCCGACCCTGCGGATTCGGCCAGTTCGGCCACGGTACCGAAGGCCACCAGTTGCGGCTGCGTGAGCACGACCTCGGCGACTCGGCGCTCGGCGGGCGTCAGCTGTGCGCTCGTTCGGCCGATCCGCTCCTCCACTTCCACGCCGCGCAGCGTAACCGTCCAAGGCTGGCGAGAACAGGAATTCCGAACTCTGCTATGATTGGAACAGACATTCCGTTCTGTTCGCGACGAGGAGGCGACCGACATGACCACGCTCATCGAGCATGCAACCCCTGCCATCATCGAGTCGCCCGCCTGGCCGCACCTCGACGTCCCGTCGGTGCCGTTGTCGGACGAGCGCTTCGTGCGTGCCGCCGGCCATGCCGCCCGGATGATTCCTGCGGCCGTTCACGACGCACTGGTCGACTTCGCCGATGCTGCTCCCCGTTCTGGCGCCATCGTGTTGCGCGGTCTGCCGGTGGGTGAGCTGCCCGCCACCCCCGACTCCCCCACAGCGCCGACGCACAAGGATCTGTTCAGCGAGTTCGTGCTGATGATTGCGGCCCGCCGCCTCGGCCAGCCGGTCGGATACCTGCCCGAGCACGGTGGCGACCTGGTGCAGAACCTGGTACCCACCAAGGCCAACGCCGACCGCCAGGTGAGCACGTCGTCGGGCGTCGACCTGATGTTCCACACCGAGGCCGCGTTCCATCCGCATCGCCCGAAGTTCCTGCTGCTGCTGTGCCTGCGAGGCGACGAGCGTGCGATCACCACGCTGTCGTCGATCCAGGAAGTGATGCCGCTGCTCCCGGCTCGCGTCGTCGAGACGCTGTTCCAGCCGCGCTTCCGTACCGCGGTCGACGAGAGCTACCTGCACGGTCGCAGCAACGTGCTCGGTGCACCGATGCCGGTGCTCAGCGGCAACCGCGAGCGGCCGACGATGATCTTCGATGCCGATCTGATGGTGGGTGTCGACGCCGAGGCGGACGACGCACTTCGTGCGCTCTCGGCCATCGTCGAGGCCCACCACACCGGTCTCGCGCTGGAGGCGGGCGACCTGCTCGTCGTCGACAACGACGTCGCGGTGCACGGCCGCTCGTCGTACCAGCCGCGCTGGGACGGCAAGGACCGCTGGCTGCAGCGGGCGATGGCGGTGACCGATCTCGCGGCGTCAGCCGGCGATCGTCGCGGCCGCGTGCTGGTCACCGAGTTCGGCGCCTGACCCCGAAACGAACGGCACCCGGTTAGGGTGCGACGGTGACGAAGCTGCTGGCCCGCCTCTGGTTGCGACTGTGGCGGTGGACCACCATCCCGCCCGACCACCCTCTCCCCGACCGGTGTGTCGTGATCGCCGCGCCGCACACCACGAACTGGGACTTCCCGATCACACTCGCGATGGCGAAGGTGCTCGGCATCCGCATCTCGTGGCTCGGCAAGGATGCGCTGTTCCGCGGACCGATGGGCCCGATCATGCGCTGGCTCGGCGGCGTCGCGATCGATCGCAGCGCTCCGGGTGGCATGGTGGCCTCGCTGGCCGACGAGTTGAACGGCCGAGAGCAGCTGAAGCTGGTGGTGCCGGCAGAGGGCACCCGATCGCGCACGGAGTACTGGAAGTCCGGCTTCTACCGCATCGCCCAGGCGGCCGATGTGCCGATCGTCCTGGCATTCGTCGACAAGTCCACTCGCAGCGGTGGCTTCGGGCCGGCGATCACGGTGACCGGCGATGTGAAGGCCGACATGGATCTGATCCGTGCGTTCTACGAGGGCAAGACCGGTCTGAAGGACAACCGCTTCGGACCGATCCGCCTCAAGGACGAGGACGCGCCCGACCCGGCGTGATGTCAGGCGCCGCCGAGGCGCAGCCAACCGTCGGCGACCTCCGCGTCGCCGTCGACGGAGACCCCGGCCGCCGGTCGGCCCCAGAGCGTCAGCAGTACCGCTTCAGCGGTGCCGCTGATCGAGGCAGCGACCTGCGCGTCGGGGTCCTGCACCACCGGCAGCCCGGTGCTGCCGTCGACCACCCAACGGTGTGAGGTGTCCGTGGCGACGACGGCGACTCGCGTGGCCGGCGACGTGCGCTGTTCGCGCAGCAGCATCCGCGGCAACATCACGTTCCAGTATTCGTCGATGCCGTCGGCAGCGAACGATGCGTCGATGGTCGGCGTGCCACCCACCGCACGCTCGGCGTCCCAACGGTGCACCGAGGCTTCCTGTGCCTGGCGCCGGCGCCACAGACCGGCCACCTTCGGTTCGACGGGGAACGGGTGCCACGTCGGTGACGACGGGTCCAGCTCTTCCAGGGCGCGGAGCAGCCGTGCACTGCCCTCGCGCACGTAGGCGGCGACCGCTGCGAGGTCGCCCTCCGGATCCGGCGGCAGCTGGTCGGGTCGCGGTGCGACGCCGAGCCCGAGCGCTGCCAGTACCCAACGATGCACGCCGGCCAGGTGCACGCCCAGTACGCGCAGATCCCAGCCCGGGCAACCGGCGATCGGTGCATCCGCCGGGCCGGTCTCGATGGCCACGGCGAACCGATCGAGGTCGTCGGCGAGCAGGGCGAGGTGGTCGAGGGCCATGGCGCAGCACCATAGGCCCGGCAGAATGATCACGATGACGTCGTTTTCGCCCGAGACCATGCCCCCCGCCCCGCATTGCGCCTTCGCCAGCGACAATGCCGCAGGCGCCCATCCGGACGTGCTGCAGGCGGTGATCGAGGCCAACACCGGGCACGCGCTCGCCTACGGCAGTGACCGCTGGACGGAAGAGGCATCGGCGCGATTCCGCGACCTGTTCGGCCCCGAGGCGCAGACGTTCCTGGCGTGGAACGGCACGGGCGCGAACGTGATGGCGCTGGCGACCATGGTGCAGCCGGGTGACTGCGTGGTGTGCAGTTCGTGGGCCCACATCGCGGTCGACGAGACGGGTGCGCCCGAGCGGGCGCTCGGGGCGAAGCTGCTGAACCTCCCGTCGTCCACCGCCAAGCTCGAGCCCGAGCAACTGCGCGGCCTGGCGCATCTGCAGGGCGTCCAGCACCATGCGCAGCCCGGTGTGGTGAGCATCACCCAGAGCACCGAGCTGGGCACGCTGTACACGGCCGACGAGGTGGCGGCGCTGTGCGACACGGCCCACTCGATGGGCATGCTCGTGCACCTCGACGGTGCCCGCATCGCCAACGCGACGGCGGCACTCGGCGGGACGCATGCCGCGCTGCGCTCGTTCACGGTCGACGCCGGAGTCGATGTGGTGTCGTTCGGCGGCACCAAGGCCGGCTTGCTGGGCGGCGAAGCGGTGGTGTACCTGAACCCGGCGCTCGCTCGGCGAGCGATGTACGTGCGCAAGCAGGTGAACCAGCTGCCGTCGAAGATGCGTTTCGTGGCGGCGCAGTTCAACGCGTTGCTGCACGACGATCTGTGGATCCGTCTGGCCCAGCACTCGAACGGCATGGCGACCCGTCTGTACGACATCACGAAGGACCTGCCCGGGGTGCAGTACGACGCGCCGCCGGCCGTGAACAGTCTGTTCCCGTGCCTGCCCCATGCAGCGATCGAGCCGTTGAAGGACTGGTGCTTCTTCTGGGACTGGGACGTGACTCGCGACCAGGTGCGATGGATGACGGCATGGGACACCACCGAGGACGACATCGCGCGCTTCGCTGCAGGCGTCCGTCACGTCCTTGCGACGGCTGTGTGAACAGTTGGTACGAAATCCCAGGTCACGCCCTATCGACAGACGGCCCTTCGTGTCGTAGAGTTGGTGCTACTTGCTGACAGCAAGTATTTCGCCAGCCGGTCGGATCAGGGGGTTCCATGGCAGCGGTCGATGTCGTCGTTCATCGCACGTTCACCGACGATCGTTGGATGAACACTGCAGCCTGTAAAGGGCTGACACACCTGTTCTTCCCGCCGCCCGCCGAGCGCCCACAGGCACGCGATCGTCGCGAAGCCACGGCGAAGGCGGTGTGCGGGTCGTGCACGGTCAACGCCACCTGTCGTGAGTTCGCTCGCTCGAACCACGAATACGGGTTCTGGGGTGGCGAGTCCGAGGACGAGCGCCACGCAGCCGGGTTCCGGCTCATCGCTCCCATCGGTGTGCGCGCCCGCAACGCCGGCTGATCACCAGCGCACCGGCACCGCGTCCGGTTTGCGGAACACCACTCCCGCAGGCGTCACCACCGCCTCCAGACGCGCCGTCGGAACATGACGAACGAGCGCCTCCACGGCCGCACGTGCCTGCAGCCGAGCCAGTTGAGCGGCAATGCACGCATGCGGGCCGACCGCGAACGTGACGTGCTGTCGAGCCTCGGGCCGGCGGAGATCGAATCGGTCCGCCAGGTCGAACGTCACCGGGTCGCGGTTCGCCGCAGCGAGCGAGACGATCACGAGATCGCCCCTGCACACCGTCGCACCACCGAGTTCGGCATCTGCGGTCGCGTACCGGTCGACTCGTGACGCGGCCGGCTCGAGCCGCAACGACTCCTCCACGGCGGCGTCCACCAACGACGGGTCGGCCACGACGTCGTCGAACGCCCGATGGCCAACCTCGTCCGGCGTCAGCAGGTGCACCAGGAGATTGGCCGTCATGCCCTCGCTGGTCTCGATGCCGCCGAACAGGAAGACCGCTGCATTGCTGACGGTCTCGCCGTCGCTCAACGCCGCACGGGCATCGGCCATCAACGTGCCCGGTCGCTGCATCGAGGCTCGCAGCGCCACTGCAAGGTCGTCGAACGCGGCAAGCCCGTCGGCGCTCACCGCTCCCCCACGGGCCACGCCGTCGACGGCGGCCACGATGCGGTCGTACAGCGTGAGCAGACGTTCGGCGGGAAGATGCTCGATTCCGAGCGCCATGGCCGACACAGCGACCGCCAGTGGCCCGGCCAAGCCGCGACGAAGTTCACCGCGGCCTGCGGGCAGCAGTGCGCGCACCAACCCGTCCGCTGCCTCAGCGATGCGTTCGGCGTAGCGGGCATTCGACACGGCGGGCCGCAGGGCGTCGGCGAACGGAGCACGATGGCGCTGCTGCTCCGGGCCGTCGAGCGAGAGCATGCTCGGCCCCACCACCTGTGCCGTACTGAAGCGCGGATCGTCGACGGTGTAGGTGTCCGGGTCGCGCATCACCTGGACGGCCAACGCCCGGCTGGTGACCACCCAGCCGTTCAGCGCCGGCACCCACGCCACCGGCTGTTGCGCACGCAGCGCGGCGAGCACCTCGTGGTGACGCCCGTCGATGTCGTCGAGCGTCAGTGTCACCGGATCCACGGCGGCGAGCGTAGCGATCGGTCGTGCGCCTACGATCGGCCCGTGGCCGCCTCGCTGACTCACCAAGCCGCCGCTGCGGCCGCCTGGGCTGCGTACGGTGACCCGCGTGCCCTCGTGCGCGTCGACGAGGTGAGCGCCGACGTGTCCACCAATCGCGTCTATCGGCTGCACCTCGAGGATGGCTTCACGCTGATCTCGAAGGTGTCGTCGTACGGCTCGTACTTCCTGTTCTACGAGGACCACGACCGTCTGAACCGTTGCACGCAACTGCTGCGGTCCACCCGCTTCGCGGGGATGCTGGCCGACATCTGGCAGAAGGACGGCCGCCTCTTCACCTGGTACGACCGGCAGATGTGGGCCGTGTTCTACGACGACGTCCCGCGTCGGGACGCGCTGCCGCGCGTGTTGACGGTGGACCAGATCCGCAACCTCGCCCACGAGATCGCCGAGTTCCACATGGCCTGTACGGCACTCGCGCCCGATGTGCCCGCCGGCTCGAAGACGATCAAGAGCGACGCCATCCATCTGCTCGATCTGCTGGAGAGCCCGTTCGCGCCGCGCAACTTCGAACTGCCGCCGGAGGCGATCGGCGTGCTGTGGCGGCACACTCATCACTTCCTCGAACGGCTCGTGGCGGTGGGCTACGACGAGTGGCCGAAGATCCCCGTGCTGATCGACTGGAACCTCGGCAACTTCTCCGTCGACACCGCACCGGACGGCAGCTTCAGGCTGTTCAGCCGCTGGGACTACGACTGGTTCCGCATCGAGCCGCGCCTGCTGGACTTCTACTTCCTCTCCCGCGTGTCGTCGAAGACGGGTGACCGCACACGCTTCACCTATGGACCACACACGCTCGTCGAGCCAACCTTCCTCGCGTTCTTGTCGGCCTACCGCGACGTGTTCCCGATGTCGGACGACGAAGTCATGTTCCTGCCCGAGGTGTACCGCTTCTTCATTCTCAACTACGTCGTGCGCGAGGGTGCGCGCTTCTTCCGTCCCGATCTGTGCTCGAAGTTCCGCGCCGACGCGGTGCGCACCTACCTACCCGCGCTCGACCGACTCGACACCACCCCGCTGAGGAGCACCGCCCGATGATCCGCTTCCGACGTCTCACGCCCGCCGTCGTTCGCGAGGACCACGCGGCGCTGATGCGCGACATCCCGTTGCTGCGAGCATGGAGCGGCCAGGACTGGCCGACGCCCGACTTCTCGGTGGAGGAGAACCTGGTCGACCTCGAGCGCCACGACCGGGAGCACGAGGAGGGCATCGCGTTCACCTACAGCGTGCTGTTGGACGACGTGGTGGTCGGTTGCATCTACGTCCGCCCGTTCGCCGACGCGTTGACGACACGTGCCACCGAGCCACCCGACGACCCGCAGTTGCTCACCGGCACCGCAGTGCGCGGCTGGTCGCACGACGTCACCGCCGACGAGCTGATCGCCGCCTCGCTGGCCCAGCACGGCGCCGACTTCGGCCCCACGGTGCGCCGCTGGTGGCAGACCAACACGGACTGTCCCGAGCAGCTGGCTGCGTGCGACCGCCTGGGCCTGACGGACGAGCGCTCGTACACCGGCCCCACTACGACGTGGGTGCTGCGCGCCGTGCCAGAGTGACGGCGTGGACTACACGCAGATCACCGTCGACCGCGACGGCCCCATCGCCATCGTCACGCTGAACCGCCCCGACAAGCTGAACGCCTGGACGCCACGCATGGCCGAGGAGCAGGTGCACGCCATCAAGGCTGCCAACGACGACCCGCGCATCGGTGCGGTGGTGATGACGGGCGCTGGACGCGGTTTCTGCGCCGGCGCCGACATGGAGGCGACGTTCCAGACACGCATCAGCGGCACCGACCCGGGCAACGACACGGCCGGTGGCGTCGGCGGCATGCCGAAGGGCCTCGACTGGGTGGCGTTCCTGCGCCAGAGCAAGCCGATCGTGTGCGCCGTGAACGGCGCGGCGGTCGGCATCGGCACGACGATGTGCCTGCCCGCCGACCAGATCGTCGCCAGCACCGCGGCGAAGTTCGGCATGTTCTTCATCAAGATGGGCATCGTGCCCGAGCTGGCGAGCACCACGCTGCTGACCGCTCGCGTCGGGTTCGGCCGTGCCAGCGACATGTGCCTGTCCGGCCGCCTCGTGCCCGGAGACGAGGCGTTCGCCATCGGTCTGGCCGACCAGTTGGCCGAGCCCGATCAGCTGATGGAGGTGGCCCTGTCCACCGCGCATCGCTATGCGGCCAACCCTGACCGCCAGCTGCGGATGACCAAGCAGTTGCTGACCGAGAACATGGGCGAGACCGACCTGTGGGCGGCGCAGCAGCGCGAGATGCGGATGCTCAGCGAGTGCTGGACGACGGACGAGCACAAGGAGGCCGTCGCCGCGTTCCTCGAGAAGCGCCCGCCCGTGTTCCGCCCGGAGTCCTGAGGTGCCGCGCTTCGACGTCGCCGTCGTCGGCAGTGCGAACCTCGACCTGGTCGCCACCGTCGACCGCTTACCCGGCCCTGGCGAGACCGTGGCAGGCACGTCGTATGCGGAGTATCCCGGCGGCAAGGGCCTGAACCAGGCGGTCGCCGCGGCGCGCGCCGGTGCGTCCACCGCCTTCGTCGGTGCCGTGGGGCACGACTCCGCAGGCGAGATGCTGCTGGGCGTGATGCACGACGACGGGATCGACACCCGTCACGTGCACGCCGTGGGCGAGCCGTCCGGGCGTGCGCTGATCTTCGTGTCGTCCGAAGGCGAGAACTCGATCGTCGTCGTGGCCGGGGCGAACGCCACGGTGGCCGCCGACGAGATGCCGACCGCCTCGGTGGTGCTGGCACAGCTGGAGGTGCCGCTCGATGCGATCGAGCGGGCATTCACGGCCGCCCGCGCCGCGGGTGCCACGACGGTGCTGAACCCGGCGCCCGCCGCTCCCCTGCCCGATTCACTGCTCGCTCTCTGCGACGTGCTGACACCCAACGAACACGAGGTGGAGTTGCTCGGCGGTGTCGACCGCCTGCGGGCCCTCGGCGCCACCGCGGTGATCGTCACGCGTGGGGCGCAGGGCGCCGACCTGCACACCGCCGACGGCGTCACCCACGTCGATCCGCTCCCCGTCGCTGCGGTCGACACCACCGGCGCAGGGGACTGTTTCTCGGGCGTGCTGTGCGCGCGCCTGGCCGCCGGCGACGACCTCGCCACGGGGATGCGCGTCGCGTCCGCTGCCGCGGCGCTGTCGACGACCGTGGCCGGCGCGGTGCCGTCGATGCCGTACGCCAGCGCGGTGCGCGCCGCGCTCGGCTGAGCTCAGCTCGGACCGACCGGCCGGTCACCGGGTGCACACGCACCACCTGACCCATGCGTGTTCGCACGCCGGACCATAACGAGTGTTTCAGGTGCCCCGTGGCGCACGAAACACTCGTTATCGACACCGGATGGTGTCAGGCGGCGCGCAGGGTGACGGCGGCCCAGCCGTCGAGGGTGTCGGTGCGCTCGACCGTGAGGGGCTGCAGCGCCTCCAGCACGTGGTGGTGGCGGTCGGCGAGGATGCCGCTGATCACCAGGTGACCGCCGGGCGCGAGGACACGGCGCAGGTGCGGGGCGAGGGCGACGAGCGCCGGGGCGAGGATGTTCGCGAGCACCACGTGGAAGGTGCCGCGCACCTCCTCCAGTGGCGTGGTGCCGACCTCCACCTCGACGGCGTTGGCGGCGGCGTTCGCCAGCGTCACCGGGACGGCGGCGGGTGCGATGTCGATGCCGACGGCGCGGCCGGCGCCGAACATCATCGCCCCGATCGCCAGCACGCCGGACCCGCAGCCGACGTCGAGCACCGCACATCCCGGTCGAACCAGGCGGCGGGCTGCGGCGAGCGTCAGACGCGTCGTCGGATGGTCACCCATGCCGAACGTCGAGCCGGGCTCGATCACCAGCACCGTGGCGGCCCGGTCGGAGGCGAGTGTCCCCGCCAAGGGCACCCAGGCCGGCTGGATGAACAGGTCGGACTCGACCTCGATGGTGGTCGCGAACTGGCGCCACGTATCGGCGACGGCTGCGTCGACCTCGACGAATCGCCACGGCCAGGGCAGGTCGACGTCGCCCTCGTCCTCCCCCAGCGACGTCCACAGCTCCAACGAGCCGTCGTCGGCGGCGCGCTCTTCCACCGCCACCACACCGAGCCCCCACAGCGCATCGGCGGCCAGCTCGGCCTCGTCGGGCGAGACGCTGACGACCAGCTGACGCATCAGTCGATCCGGCGCAGCTGCATCGGGTACGTGCGTGCTCGCTCGACGTAGGCGTGCTGCGCCTGTGCGATGAGCGCCGCGTTGGCGCGGCCCTCCTTGATCACCGCAGGCGAGCCGGCGGCCAGCGCGCCGGCCGGCACGTCGGTGTCGTTCAGCACCACCGAGTTGGCGGCGACGATGGCGCCGGAGTGCACCTGCACCCGGTGCAGCACGATGCTGCCGTTGCCGATCAGGCAGGCGTCGTGGATGTGGCAGCCCTCGAGATGAACGATGTGGCCGATGGTGCAGCCGTCACCGACGATCGTCGGCCACATCGGTGTGGTGTGCAGCACGCTGTTGTCCTGGATGCTCGTGCGGGCACCGATCCGGATGTGGCCTTCATCGCCGCGCAGCACGGCGCCGGGCCAGATGCTGGCCAGTTCGCCGATCTCGACGTCGCCGATGATCACGGCGTCGGGATGCACGAAGGCGGCCGGATGGATGCGTGGTTCCTTGTCACCGAGGGCGTAAATGGGCACGGGGCGAGGGTAGCGACGCAACGGTAGGTGGAGCGAAGCGCCACTGAACCGGTACGGTAGGAACCCTATGTCCCGACGGATCGAAATCGAGCTCACCAGCACGCGCCCCGATGGCACGTGGACGTGGCGAGCCGCAGGTGCCCAGAAGCCCAAGGGCGTGCTCGACGGCGCGCTCCTCCCGGAGGGCGCCTCCGTCGGCATGGTCCTCAAGGCGGATGCCGAACCCGACTTCGACGGGATGACGATCATCGCCGTGCAGGCGACGAAGGCGAAGTCGGAGAAGAGCGGTCTGCTCGAGCTGATCCCCAGCGACAAGCCGTTCGAAGCGGTGACGCAGCAGCTGGCCCGCAAGGAGCGCGGCGATCGCGACCGTGATCGTGGCCCGCGCCGCGACCGGGGCGATCGCCCCGGCGGCGACCGTCCTGGCGGCGACCGGCGTGACCGTGGCGACCGTGGCCCGCGTGGCGACCGTCCGCCGCGCGCCGACGGCGACCGTCCCCGCGAGGATCGCGGCCCTCGTCCCGACCGTGGTCCGCGCCCCGAGCGCAAGCCGCGCTTCCAGGCACCGCCCGAACTGCCGCAGCGCCCGAAGGCCAAGCGCCTGAAGCCGGGACGAGCGCACCGCAACGCCGTGTTGGCCGAGCTGCCCGAGGCGCAGCGCGCCGTGGCCGAGCGGGTGCTGCAGGGCGGCATCCCCGCCGTTCGTCAGGCCGTGAACGAGCAGAACCAGCGGCTGCGCGCCGAGGGCCGTGAGGAGATTCCTGCGGCGGGCCTGCTGGCCATCGCCGAGCAGCTGCAGCCGAAGTTGCGCGTCGCCGAGTGGCTGGACCGGGCGGATGCCGCCAAGGCCGACCTCGAGGAACTCGACCTGCGCGATCTGCGCAGCGTCGTCGCCGCCGCCGAGGACCCGATGGTCGCCCGTGACGAGAGCACGCGAGATCTCGCCGCCGAGCTGAAGGACGCGCTGGCCGCGAAGCAGGAGAAGGAGCTGACGCTCTGGTTCGGCGACATCGACGCCGCCATCGGCGTCGGCCGTGTGGTGCGTGCGCTGAAGCTGTCGTCGCAGCCACCGAAGGCCGGCGTGCGGTTCCCCGCCGACCTCGCGGCCCGTCTGGCCGAAGCCACCAGCGCCAACCTGACCGCTGATGCACTACCCGACCGTTGGGTCGCAGTGCTCGAAGCAGCGGCGTTCAGCCCGGTGCGCAGCCAGGTGACGGCGCCGGCCAAGCCGACGCAGGAGAACGACGAGCTGCTCGCCACCGTGAAGCGCCTCGGTTCGCTGCTGCCGCAGATCGCGGCGCTGTTCGGCATCGAGGTGGACCCGAAGGCTGCTCCGGCCAAGCCGCTGCGCCCGACGAAGCCCGCTGCGGCGAAGAAGGCTCCGGCCAAGAATCCCGCCCCTGCACCGAAGCCGGCTCCGGCGAAGGCCGAGGCGACGGCTGAGGCGGCCGCTGTGGAGGCCCCGGCCGCGGAGGCGCCCGCCGCCGACGACGCGCCGGTCGAGGCACCCGCTGCCGACGAGACGCCGGCCGCAGAGGCCCCCGCCGACGTGGCGGAGACCGCTCCGGCCGCCGAGGAGGCTGCTGCCGAGGAGACCGCACCGGTCGCCGAGGAGGCTGTCGCTGCGGAGCCCGCGGTCGAGGAGGCCGCTCCTGCGGTCGACGAGGCTCCGGCCACCGACACAGCACCGGTCGCCGACGAGGCACCCGCTGCGGAGCCGGCGGTCGAGGAGACCGCTCCGGCTGCCGACGACAGCACCCCCACCGACGAGGCCTGACGCTCCCCCACGGTTCTTCGCCGGACGAGGCGCGCACGTAATCTCGGCGCCATGTCCGACATCGTGAAGTACGAGACCCAGGGCCGCGTCGCGGTCATCACCCTCAACCGTCCCGAGGCGCGCAACGCCGTCAATGGCGATGTTGCGAGTGGCGTGGAGGCCGCCATCGACCAGATGGAGGACGACCCGAACGTGTGGGTCGGCATCATCACGGCCAACACCGAGGGCCAGGAGAAGCCGGTGTTCTGCGCCGGCGCGGACCTGAAGGCGATCAACTCCGGCCAGGCCGGTGGCCTCGGCACCGCCAAGGGCGGCTTCGCCGGGTTCGTGTACCGCGAGCGCACGAAGCCGGTCATCGTGGCCGTCGACGGCCTCGCCACGGCCGGTGGCTGCGAGATCGTGCTCGCCGCCGACCTGGTGGTCGCCACCACGCGCAGCGCCTTCGGCCTCGCCGAGGTGAAGCGCAACCTCATCGCCGGTGCCGGTGGCCTGTTCCGCCTGCCCCGCGCCATCGGCCAGGCCGCGGCGATGGAGGCCATCCTCACGGGTGAGCCGATCCCTGCCGAGCGCGCCTACCACCTCGGTCTGGTGAGCCGTCTCGTCGAGCCGGGCAACGCGCTCGACGAGGCGCTGAAGCTGGCCGGCCAGATCACGGCTGCCGCTCCCCTGGCGGTGTGGGCCAGCCGCAAGGTGGTGCTCGCCGCCGCCTACGAGGACGACGAGACGCTGAAGAAGCTCACCAACTCGGAATTCGCCGCCGTGATGGCCAGCGAGGACACCAAGGAAGGCCTCACGGCCTTCATCGAGAAGCGCCCGCCGAACTGGCAGGGCAAGTAGCCCGCAGAACTTAAGTTCTGCAGGCCCGCACCGAACTTAAGTTCTGCGAGCCGACGTCAGAGGGGCTTGCTCACCACGATCTTGCGTGCCACGACGCCGGCACGCTCGAAGAGGTTCTTCGTGTCGCGGTCGCCGGGCAGTGCCGTGCCTTCCAGCACGGTGCACCCGGCGGCCCGGCCGGCTGCCATCGCGGTGGCCAGCAGGTCGTCCCCGAGGCCCAGTTCTCGTGCCTCCGGGTGCACGTACACCTGACGGACCTCGACGACCGGTGGACGCAGCTCGGCTTCGAGGTAGCCGACGACGACGTCGTCGATGGTGCCCACCCAGGCACGACCGAGTGCCCCCTCCCAGTCGGCAGGGGGCACTTCGTCGAGTCGTTGCGGGCCGCCGCGCTGGTCGCGCAGCGTCTGTCGTGCGCCGGCCTCGAGGGCCGACACGTCGGCGATGTCGGCCGGGATCAGGGGGCGAACGGCTTCGTGCACCCTGTCCCGATCATCACTTGCTGAACAGCGGGCACTCGTCGTCGCCGACGGGGCACCCAGGGGCGCTCTGGCGGACCAGCAGGAAGCAGCTCGGGCAGAGCTGCTCGTCGGCGCGCTTGGGCTGCAGGCGGTCGGCGGCCTCGGCGCGGTCCTCGGGCTCGTCCTCCTCGGCCTCGTCCTCGTCCTCGGCGGCGACCAGACGGTCCTTCAGGATCGTGTCGAGGTCGGCTTCGACGTCGTCGGGGGCGAGCATGTCCTCGTCCTCGTCCTCGTCCTCGGAGGTCACCGAGCGCCGGACCGGCCCGGCCGTGTCGTCCTCGTCCTCTTCGTCCTCGTCGGCGAGGATGGTGTCCTCGTCGTCGCCGAACTCGTCGTCTTCGACCAGATCGTCGGCGAGCTCGTCCTCATCGAGGTCCTCGACGTCGATCTCGGGGTCGATCTCCTCTTCCTCGGTCTCCTCGAACTCCTCTTCGGGCTCTTCCATGTCCATCTCGTCGTCGCCTGCTGCCATCGTCGCGTTCGTTCCTCGGTCTGAGTCCGTTCTGAGGCCCGGGATACTAGGCCGGTCGTTCGGACGGCTCGCGCATCGACCGTGTGACAGCCGTCACGACATGATCAGCCCGCGGGTGAACGACCCGAAACGGAACGATTCGGACTCGAAATGGCTTGAAAAGGCGCGAAACCTCGTGCTGCCGGCGGTCACTGACCGCTGCGACGGGCCTCGGCACGCCGCTCGGACTCCAACCGCTCCAGCTCAGGGGCCTCGGTGGTGAGATGGGTCATGGCTGCGGCGACGGCCGTGTGACCGGCCTGCTCGGCGATCAGGCGGTGCATCTCCAGCACCACTCGGCGGTAGGACGGGTGGCCCTGGGGCGAGGAGCGCAGCTCGAGCATGTGCATCGCCTCACGGGCGTTGAACTGCATCGAGTACCGCATCCGGTAGGCCATCGAGATGGCGTACTGGGCCTGTTGAGGGAAGTCTTCCTTCAGCGCGTCGAAGAGCGAGGCCGAGCGAGCCATGCAGTCGTCGAAGACGTCGGCGACACCTGCGTCCTCGACCAGTTCGGGCCGGGTGTAACCGTGGTTGGGGGTGAGCGACTGCCATTCGATGGTGAGCATGCGGTGACGCTGCAGGTCGCGGAACGCGCCATAGTCGCTGAGCACGTCGAAGCGGTAGTCCACGCGCTCGAACGCACGGCCAGGTCGGTGGCGGCGGTTCTCACGGTCACCGACGTACGCCTGCACCAGGGCCAGGCGCTCGGTGGGCCCGAGGGTGCGCACCCGCTCCAGCACTTGCGCCTCGGGCAGATGGGTCAGCGGGTAGCAGATGGCTGCGAGGAGCTTGTTCTCGGCATCGCCGTCGTAGTCCACCAGCGACACCTCGGGGGCGTGCTGCACCGGCGACTCGCCGAAGATCGACTGCACGAGTTCGTCGGTGTGTTCGCGCGTGCCGGCCAGATACTGCGACCAACGGCCGCCGCGCTCGGCGATGTCGACGCGTCGCAGGAAACTGGGAATCACCTTGCGCAGCTCGTGCAGCATCAGGTCGGCGTAGTGCCGGGCCTCGGGCAACGGATG
>JBMOGW010000058.1:0-16132 GCA_049318165.1 Ilumatobacteraceae bacterium | reverse complement strand
GTTCGTGTCGGCCAGCGAGTTCCAGTCGATGTTCTACGGCCAGACCAACCGCAAGATCCGCGCCTTCTTCAAGGCGCTGCGCAAGGCCGCCCGCGCGGAGGGCGGCGCGATCGGCTTCATCGAGGAGTTCGACGCCATCGGTGGCGCCCGCACCGGCATGGGCGTGAGCGGCAGCCGCGAGGGCGGCGCCGGCATCGTCAACGAGCTGCTCGTGCAGATGCAGAGCTTCGAGCTGCCCACCGGCTCGCAGAAGCTGCGCGCCTGGTTCACCGATCGCATCAACCGCCTGCTGCCCGAGCACCGCACGCTGCGCCGGCCGGCGCTGCAGGCGGCCAACGTCCTCGTGGTGGCCGCCACCAACCGCGCCGCCGACCTCGACCCGGCGCTGCTGCGCCCGGGCCGTTTCGACCGCACCATCCACTTCGACGTGCCGCCGCGCCGCGACCGCGTCGAGATCGCCGAGTACTACCTGCAGCGCAAGCAGCACGAGCCCTCGCTGTCGGCGGCGTTCGTCGCCGACCTCACCGCCGGGTACACGCCGGTGCGCATCGAGAAGCTCCTCGACGAAGCACTCGTCGTCGCCCTCCGCGACGGCCGCACCGCAATGACGCGCAACGACGTTGTCACCGCTCAGCTGGTCACCGAGATCGGCGTGTCGCACGACGTGGGCTACCACCCCGACGAGCGTCGCCGTGTGGCCATCCACGAGGCCGGCCACGCGCTGGTGGCCACCCTCACCGGTCGCGACGTGAAGATCGCCAGCATCCTGCGCCGCGCCGGCTCGCTCGGCCTGGTCGCCCACGGCGAGGTGGAGGAGCGTCACCTGAAGACGCCGACCGAGGCCACCGACCTGATGGCCGTCGCTCTCGCCGGCCGTGCCGCCGAGATCCAGGAGTTCGGCGAAGCGTCGAGCGGGATCTCCAGCGACCTTCAGGTCGCCACCACCATCGCCTGCCAGTTGGTCGGCATGATGGGCGCCGGCGGCAGCCTGCTGAGCCTGGAGGCCGCCCAGCTGGGCGGCGCCGGCAACCTCGTCGCCAAGGTGATGCACGACGAGGTGGCCCGTGGCCGCGCCGACGACATCATGAACCGCGCCGCCGACCGTGCTGCCTGCGCCGTGCTCGAGCACCGCCGAGCGCTGCTGGCGCTGGCCGATGCGCTGTGCGAGCAGGACGAGTTGGAGGGTGACGAGGTGCACGCCATCGTCGCCGCGGCGATGGCCGGCTGATCTGCCGCTCACCGCTTCCCGGACCCATGGGTGTGAAATGCGACGGATTCGGTGGTGAAACGCGCCCCTGGGTACGGAATGCGACACTTCACCGCGACGCTCGACCGCACCCGCTTCGAGAGCAAGCAACCTCGCCACGGGGAGCGCCGTCTGCCCGTGCTGTGCGCGCTGGTCACGCCGCTCGGAACGACGAGATGGGACACACGCTCTAACGTGCGGGCGTGGCACTGTTCCGTCGTCGATCCCCCGACCTGACCACGGACGAGGTGCAACGCCTGGCCCGACGCTGGCTGGCACCGTGGCCGACGCTGACGCGTGACGAGCAGGAGCACCTGGTCGACCTCGCCTCGGCACTCGCCGACGGGCTGCGCTGGGAGGCCGCACACGGCTTCGAGCTGACGGACGACATGCGCGGGGCGATCTCCACCCACGCGGCGCTGCTGGTGCTCGCGCTCGACGACGGCCTCGACAGCTACCACGACGTGTCGTCGGTGATCGTCCATCCCACCACCATCGTCCGCCGCGGCACCAAGTACCTCGGCGACGGCCTGTACACCGAGGACCCGGACCCGATCATCGGTGAGGCCATCCACCGCGGACCGGTGCTGATCAGTTGGGACGCCGCGGCGCAGCAGTCGATCGAACCGTGGCGCGGCGAGAACGTCATCCACCACGAGTTCGCACACCGGCTCGACATGCTCGACGGCATCAGCGACGGCACACCACTGATCGACGACCGGGAACAGTTCGACGAGTTCGTGCGCGTCTGCAACCGGTCGCTGCGCGCCCTGCGCCGTCACGAGGAACCGAGCGTGCTGCGCAACTACGCGGAGACGAACCCGGCTGAGTTCTTCGCTGTCGCCACCGAGGTGTTCTTCACGCGGCCGGTGCCGTTGCACGACGAGAACCCCGCGCTCTACGCCGTGCTGCGCGACTACTTCCGGCAGGACCCGGCGCGCCGCCGGCCGATGTACTGAGCCGGTCAGCCGGCAGCGACGGTGCCGGCGTCGAGCCGGCCGTCGACGATGTGCACGGTGCGGTCGCAGTACGGCGTCATGCGCGTGTCGTGGGTGACGATGACGGCAGCGGTGTCGCGTGCCTTCATCTCGGTGCGGATCAGCTCCATCACCTGTGCGCCGATCTTCGTGTCGAGGGCCGAGGTCGGCTCGTCGAACAGCACCAGCTTGGGGTTGTTGAACAGCGCCCGGCCGATGGCGACGCGCTGACGCTCGCCACCGCTCAGCTGCCCGGGCAGGTTCTTGACGCGGTGACCGAGGCCGAGTTCGTCGAGCAGTTGACGGGCACGCGCCTTAGCGTCCTTGCCACCCTTGCCACCGCCCAGCTCGTCGACGACCAACAGGTTCTCCTCCGCGGTGAGGAACGGCACCAGGTTGACCGACTGGAACACGAAGCCGACGTTCTCTCGGCGGAACGCGGTGAGCTGCTTGGGGCTGTACGCGGAGATGTCGTTGCCGCCCACCACCACCGTGCCCTCCGTGGGCGTGAGCAGGCCGCCGGCGATCGACAGCAGCGTCGTCTTGCCGGACCCCGAGGGCCCGAGCAACGCCACGATCTCACCGTGGTCGACCTGCATGGTGGCGTGGTCGAGGGCGACGATCTCGTCCTCCCCGGACGTGTACACCTTGCGCACGTCTCGCATGTCCAGCACCGTCATGGCAGCAGCTCCTTCTCGACGGACGACGTCATGATGCGTTCCCGATGGCCGAGGCCGGATCGACCTTCGTCACCTTGCGCAGCGACACGGCGCTGCCGAGGACGGAGGCGACCAACAGGCCGATGAACGTGAACAGGAAGCGGCTCGGCACGAGGTCGAGCGGCACCTCCACGGGGATGAACGCCTCGGCCAACAGGGCGAGCGACGCACCGATGGCGAAGGCGATGGTGGCGACGATGACCGCCTGCAGCACCACGCCGCCGAACAGCCGGCGGGTGGACGCGCCGATCGCCTTCAACACGCCGAACAGCCCGAGGCGCTCGAGCGTGAGGAGACTGAAGAACAAGCCGACGACCGCGAGCACGACGGCGAAGGTCGTGTAGATGATCTGGTTGAACGTGTCCTGCTGCTGCTTGACACCAGGGATCGCCAGCACGGCATCGTCGACGGACAGGCTGTGCGTCTCACCGGCGGTCGCAGCATCGACGGCGGCCGGCACGTCGCCGTCGCCGCGCACGACCAGTACCTGCACCACGCCGTCGCCGACCTGGGCGTCCGGGCGGTTCTGGTTCTGCACCTCGCGCCACGTGGTGAGGTTCACCCACAGGCCGCCCTGCAGGAGGTAGTTCGTGTCCTCGACGAAACCGACGATCGTGATCGGCACTTCGGCCGGGCCCACGAGCAGCGAGTCGCCCTCGCGCACGCCCTGATCCTTCAGTCGCGTATCGGCGATTCCTTGGAAGTCCTGCGGCGGCTCGGGCAGGCCACGCGGCGGCAGTTCGTACCCCGCCACCGCGACGTCGACGAGATCGGTCTGTGCCGGCACCGTCGCGCCGAGCAGTGAGAAGCCCAGCCCGCCGACCGCGGTGACGCCCGGCGCGGCTTCCACCTGGGCGCGGATCTCGGGGGTGATGCGGCTGCGCACGAACGAGTCCTCGGCGGTGGACGAGAACACGATGGCGTCGGCCTGCTGAGCTCGTACCGCACCCGTGGAACCGAGGTACAGGCCGTCGAGCAGTCCGCCCAGGAACAGCAACAGCGTCGCGAGGAACGACAGCACGATGGTGGCGACCACGAACCGGCTGGGGCGCCGGCGCAGCTCGCGCAGGGGCAGCTTCATACCTGCACCCCTCCGCCGGTGGTGGCCGACAGCGGATCGATGCGCAGCACGCGTCGGACCGCGGCGAGCGACGTGACCAACGCAAGCGCCAGGACGACGAGGCAGGTGACGACCGCCGGCATCACCTCGACGTGGATGCCGAGGTTCTTCACGCCCTGCAACGACAGCGCATAGAGCCCGAAGGCGATCAACGACCCGAGACTCACCACGAGCAGCACCTGCACGAGCAGCGACACGACGAGTGTGCGCGCCGAGGCGCCGATGGCACGCAGCAGCGTGAGCGCTGCGGCCTTCTGGAACGTGACGATCAGGAAGAACAGACCGGTCACGAGCGGCACGATGAGGTAGAAGAGCAACAGGATGATGGCGAAGCTGGACCGCACGCCACTGACACCCGGCGCCTGATCCACCGCCTGCTGACGGGTGAGCGCCTCGACGTCGGCGACCTTCTCGTTGATCGTGTCGACCACCTGCTGGGGCGAGTAACCCGGCGCAACGCGCACCGCGATCGCCGACGGCACCACGAACGGGGCGTCCGGGTTCTTCGTCTTCTGCGCCGACTCGAACGCCGGGTAGTGGACGAACAGCGTCGGCGACACGGAGAAGTTGGCATCACGGGCCAGTCCGACGATCGTCAGCTTCACGCCGTCGGGCAGCACCTGCACGACATCGCCGATGTCATAGCCGTCGGCACGATCCTTCTCGCTCGCCACCGCCTCGTCGTCGCGGTCCGGCAGTTCGCCCTCGACCACGGTGGTCGGCCCGCCGGGCGCGCCCAACTCGAACCCGAACAGCACGGCGCTCTGTTGCCTGCCGCCCGCGTCGACCGTGAACGTGCCCTGCCCCAGTGGCGAGGCCTGCTCGACGCCGGGCAGCTGCTGCACCTGGGCGAGCTGGTCGGGGAAGATGAACGACGCCTCGATCGTCTGGCGCGCGCGGTCGCTGTAGACGAGGACGTCGGCCGACTGATTCTTCAGCGCGCCCACGAACTGGTTGATGAGACCACCGAGCAACGCCTGCTGGAACAGGATGAGGAACACCAGCAGGCCGACCGCACCCGAGAGAAGGCCGAAGCGCAACTTGGCGCGGCGCATCTCCTTCAGGGCGAGGAACATGTCGACCAGGATGGCCCGGTTGTGCAACCGACGACAACCATGCCACCCCGAATTCAGGCACCCGGGTTGACGGCCACCGTGTCGAATCGTCCGGCAGGGCGCAGTCGTCGGTACGCCTCCACCACGGGCGCCATCTCGGTCGGCGTGGCACCGTGGAGGATGACGCTGTCGGCGCCGAGGTCCATCTGGCGCAGGACCGCGGCGGCGCACTGGTCGGGCGTGCCGTACCCCGCGGCAGCGAGCCAGTCCTGCGGGATGAGCGTGGCGACGTGCTCGAGTTCGGCCGTCGTCGCCTTCTGGTCGAGCGCACCGCGGAAGCCCGCCACGAAAGGGTCGGCGCGGAACCGGGTCAGCACCTCCGGGTCCCACCCGTTGGTGCGCACCATCAGGTCGCCATAGGCCTGGAGGTAGGTGGCCATCCGGCCCACCGTCTTCTTCAGCCGGACGTCCTCGGGGATCCAGTCGCCGATCACGGCGAGACAACTCCACACGCGCACCTTCGCCGGGTCCCGACCGGCCTGTTCGGCGGCCGAGCGGACCGTCGCGACACAGCGCTGCAGGGTCTCGTCGGTGAAGAAGGTGTGCAGCAGCACCGCGTCGAACGAGCGACCGGCGAGACGCAGGCTCTGCGGGCCGAACGCGCTCATCAGCAGGGGGATGTCCTCGTCGAACTCGGGGTCGAGCGCGAGCACGGGCCACTTCCCCGCCGGGCCGTCGTGACCGATCACCACCTCGCCACGCCACAGCCGGCGCATCAACCCGGCGAAGTCCTCCATCTGCGCGGTCGTGATGCGCGGCAGCCCGAAGGCATCGAACATCCGGTCCATGCCGCGGCCGAGGCCGAGGGCGAACCGCCCTCCGGTGAGCCGATGCATCGTCGTCGCGTAGCTCGCCGTGACGATCGGGTGACGGGTGTTGTGGTTCGTCACCCCGGTGGTGATGCCGAGGCGCTCGGACGCAGCGGCGGCCACCCCCGAGAGGGTGGCCGCTTCCTTGATGTTGAACCGTTCACTGAGGAACACCGACCCGAAGCCGAGCGCATCGCCGTCACGGCACTCCTGGATCAGATCGGCCGGCGACTTCGGTGCGCCGGGGAGTCCGTAGAAGGCGAGTTCGGGCAGTTGCTCCACCCGGCCACGGTATTCGGTGGCTCGCGGTCAGGCCGTGCCGTGCTGCTCCGCCGTGCGGCGGCCACCCTCGGTGGTCGAGCGCGTCGCTGTATCGACCATCGAACAGAACTCGTCCTCGGTCACGCCGGCTGCCTCCGCCGCTGCGGCGAGGTCGAGCGCGGACTGTGTGGCATCGTCGTCGTCGCGGACCGTGCAGGCCAGCGTCGCCCGTTCGAGCACGGTGCCGGCGGCCCGAGTCGGCGCCGGTGCGTCGGCGGCCACGGACACGGCTGTGCCTGCATCCTTCCCGCTCGTGACGGCGGCGCCGTCGTGGCGCCACACGTTCACCGTCTGTTGTGCTTCGTCACCGAACGGCAGCGGCAGCACCGCGCCTGCGGCTGTTGCGGCGGTGCCCATGAAGAGCACCGCCACTGCCGCGATCCCTGCCGCTCGCTTCGTCGTGCGAGTGGTGAGCATTCAGTTGTCTCCCGTCGTGCACCGCTCCCGCCGGTGCAACCTTGATGATGGCCGACCGAAGCTGATGGGTCCATCGAAAAGCACACGAACGGGCCGAATGGCCCACCGCTACGGTGGGCCCATGAGCGAACTGCAACTCCGACCGATGACAGCCGACGACCTCGACGACATCGCCGAGCTGGTCGCGGCGGCGTACCGGCACGACGGGGTGCCGCAGGTGCTGACGGTGGACGAGCTGGCGGAGGAACTCGACGACGACCACGTGGTGTACGCCACCGACACGCGGGTGGCGCTGTGGGGCGATCGGGTCGCCGGCTATGTGTACACGTACCACCTGCCCAGCGAGGTGCGTGAAGAGCGCTGCTACATCTTCGGCGAGGTGCTGCCCGAGCTGCGCCGGCGTGGCGTCGGCGCGGCGCTGATGGAGTGGGCGATCCCTCGCGCCGAGGTGCAACTGCGCTCGTCCGGTCGCTCGCTCCCGCGGTACGTCCGCACCGACCGTTACGACTACATCGTCGGCGCACACTCGTTGTTCGCCCACGTGGGCATGCAGCCGGTGCGGTACATGGAGGAACTGCTCCGCCCGTTGAACGACCTGCCGGCCGTCCCCGAGGTCGCCGGGGCACGCATCGTCCCCTGGCCGGAGGGGCGCGACGACGAGATCCGCACGGCGAAGAACACCGCCTTCGCCGACCACTGGGGCTCGACGCCGACAAGTGAGCACCACTGGCAGCAGATGGTGCGCGGCCACGGCGGACGGCCGGACCTGTCGTTCATCGCACTCGACGAGGACGACCGCGTGGTGGCCCACTGCCTGAACAAGCGCTTCCCCGACGACGACGAGCTCATCGGGCGCCGTGACGCGTGGATCGACAACCTGGGCACGTTGCCGGAATGGCGCGGCCGGGGTCTCGCCTCCGCGCTGGTCGCCGCGTCGCTGCACGCGTTCGCGGCCGACGGCTGCACGCACGCGTCGATCGGCGTCGACAGCGAGAACCCGTCGGGTGCTGCGCAGCTCTACCGCCGACTCGGCTTCGAGCCGCGGCAACGGTCGATCACCCACGAACTCGTCGTGCCGTAGCGGCGCACCGTGCGATGGCGGCCGCGCCTGAGCACGCCGGGCGATGCGCGCCTATCGTTCGCGCATGGAGTTCACCACCACCCCGATCGACGACATCGCACCCAAGGTGGCCGCTGCCCGCAGCGCCTTCGAGCAGGGCGCGACGAAGCCCGCTGTGTGGCGGGTGGCGACGCTCGAGCGGCTGCGGTCGCTGCTCGTTGAGCGCGAGGGTCGCCTGCTCGACGCGTTGGCCGCCGACTTCGGCAAGCCGCGCGCCGAGGCGTGGGCCACCGAGATCGGCTTCACCATCAGCGACATCAACCACACGCTCGCCCATCTGCCGCGGTGGATGAAGTCGCGGCGTGTCGGCACGCCGGTGGCGTTCCAGCCGGGCAGCTCGCACATCGTGCCCGAGCCGGTCGGTGTCGCCTGCGTCATCGCTCCGTGGAACTACCCCGTGCAGCTGTTGCTGGTGCCGATGGTGGCCGCCATCGCCGCCGGCAACGCGGTGGTCGCCAAGCCCAGCGAACTGGCACCGCACGCCGCCGCCGAGCTGGTGGACCTGATCGAGGCCATCGGCGACCCGGCCGTCGTGGCCGTGCAGGGTGGCGTGGCGGAGACCACCGAGCTGCTCGCACAGCGTTTCGACCACATCCTCTACACGGGCAACAGCCGTGTCGCCCGCATCGTGATGCGCGCGGCAGCCGAGCACCTCACGCCGGTGACGCTGGAACTGGGCGGCAAGAGCCCGGCGATCGTCAGCCGCAACGCGAACATCGACGTCGCCGGCCGCCGCATCGCGTGGGGCAAGTTCGTCAATGCCGGCCAGACCTGCATCGCACCCGACTACGTGCTGGTGGAGCGATCGGTGCACGACCAGCTGGTCGCCGCCATCGGCAAGGCCGTCGAGTCGTTCTACGGCAGCGACGTGCAGGCCAGCGCCGACTACACGCGCATCGTCAACGACCCGCATTTCCATCGCATCGAGAAGATGCTGCACTGCGGCACGGTCGCGGTCGGCGGCGAGAGCGACCCCGACACGCGCTACATCGCGCCGACGGTGCTCACCGGCATCACCAAGGACGACCCGGTGATGGCCGAGGAGATCTTCGGCCCGGTGCTGCCCGTGATCGCGGTGGACTCGCTCGACGACGCGATCTCGTTCGTGAACGAGGGCTCCGCACAGGGCGACAAGCCGTTGGCGCTGTACTCGTTCAGCGAGAGCGACGACGAGAACGACAAGGTGATCGGCGCGTGCACCAGCGGCGGGGCCTGCGTGAACGGCACGCTGTTGCACATCAGCAACCCGAACCTGCCGTTCGGTGGCGTCGGTGAGAGCGGCATGGGTGCGTACCACGGCAAGTTCGGCTTCGACACGTTCAGCCACCAACGCTCGGTGCACTCCCGCTCGACGAAGCTCGACCCGGCGCTGATGTACCCGCCGTACACGGAGAAGAAGGAGAAGATCCTCCGCAAGGGCATGACGATGCCCGACCCGCGCGACGCTGCCGCGAAGGCGCGCGGCTGGTTCTCCCGCAGCTGAACCGAGCGCGCCGACCGACTCGGCGTCAGCCGAGGATCATCTGTACGTGCTTGGCGAGGGCCTCGATGCCCGTGCCCTTCGACGCGCTCACCCACATCACGTCGCCGGGGTCGAGCTCAGCGTTCTTCGCCAGCTCCTTCTTGCGTGTCGCCAGCTTGCTCGGCCTCACCTTGTCGAGCTTGGTCGCGACGACCGTGTGCGGCACCCCGCTCTCGCGCAGCCACTGGAGCATCTGCACGTCGAGCTTCGTCGGGCCGATCTCGCCGTCGACGAGCACGAACACCAGCTCCAGGCCTTCACGCTCGAGCAGGTAGTCCTCGATCATCCGCTGCCAGCCGGCCTGTTCCTTCGCCGGTACCTTCGCGTAGCCGTAGCCGGGGAGGTCGACCACCGTCGCGCCACTCGGCAGACGGAACATGTTCAGCAGTTGCGTGCGACCCGGGGTGTTGGACACCTTCGCCAGCTGACGGCGGTTGGCGAGCGCGTTGATGAGCGAGGACTTGCCGACGTTGCTGCGGCCGACGAACGCCACCTCGGCCGGGCTCTCGGGCAGGTCGACGTGGCGCTTGGCAGAGGTGACGAAGGTGAAGGGCAGCGGCATGCACCGCTCATCCTGCCAGCGCCGCCGCCCGGAACGCGTCGATCGCCGCGCGCCGCCGGTGACCGATCTCAGCCGACGACGTACGCGTCGAAGGCGTCGGTGCTGAACAACTCCTCGTCGTGGGTCATCACGCAGGCCCCGTACTCGGGCTTGCGAGACAACCAGGCGAGGCCGTCGAGCCCCATCACGTAGATCGTGGTGGCGTAGGCGTCGGCCTCTGCCAGTGACGGGCCGACGACGGTCACCCCCGCCAACTCGGTGACGGGCAGGCCGTCACGGGGATCGACGATGTGCGCGCCGCGCTCGTAGCTGCCGGAGGTGGCGATGCCGAGCGGACCCGCGCCCTCGAGGACCAACGACATCGCGTCGCGTCGCTCGGGGTGCTGGATGCCGATGCGCCACGGCGCGCCGTCCGGGTTGCGGCCGTTCAGGGCGATGTCGCCACCGGCGTTGATGCAGAAGTGCTCGGCGCCGCTGTCGAGCAGCATGGTGCGCGCCCGCTCGACGGACCAACCCTTCACGTAGCCGCACGGGTCGAACGCGGTGCCGTTGGGCGATGGCAGGTTCCACACGTCGAACACGCCATCGGTCTCGGCGATCAACGACTCGCAGCGGCCGAGCACCTCGAGCACCTCGTCGGTGAGGTCGGGGTCGCCCGGGCCCACCAGGCCTCGCCCGATGCGGGTGACGGTACTGGTCTCCTTGTAGGGGCTGAACACCTCGTCGACGTGGTGGAACCAGTCGACCAGTCGGTGCACGAGTGACGTGTCCGACGAGTCGACGACGTCGATGCTGATGGTGGTGCCCATCACGGCCTCGACATGGTGCAGCGGCATGGCTCGACCGTATCGGGGTGCGGGCAGGGGCATCAGGAGATGCCCGAGGCCTGCTTGGCGTTGTCGATGGCCGACTGCAGCGAGGCGACGTAGCTGCGCGACGTGTACGTGGCACCCGAGACACCGGAGATGTCGGCGTTCTGGGCCGAGATGGCCTCGTCGATCAGCGTCGGCAGGGCGCGCTGATTGATGTTGATGCTCTTCCGGTCGCCGTCGGGGTACGACAGGATCTGCACGTCGGTCAGCTGACCGCCGCTGTAGACCGCCTGCACCTGCACGACACCCCAACGGTTCTGCGAGGCGCCGCCGAGGTAGGTGCCGTCGGCGATCGTGGCCGGCACTGCGGCGGCCGTGGTGACGGGAGCCGCCGCAGTGGTGACCGTCGTGGCGTCGGTGCCCGCGGCGGGCGCTGCAGCGGTGGTGGTGGGTGCAGCGACGGTCGTCGCCGTGGTGGCAGCGGGGGCGGCGGTGGCGCCGGCCGGATCGGTGCCAGCGGTGAGGATCACCGAGTCCGAGCTCTGACCATCCTGGCGGGCGAACATGCCCGCGAGCGCGAGCGTCGTCGCAGCGCTGATCGCCACCGAGGCGACCTTGCTGGCGGCGGCGGGCTTGTTGCGGCGGCTGGGCGGCACGGCGGCGCCGGGACGGGCGCCACCCTGCTTCGCGGCGCGAGCGGCAGCGGCGCGCTCGGCGGCGGCGGCCAACTTCGCTGCCTGCTCGGGCGTGGCGCCGGCGGGCATCGCTGCGGGGCGGGCGGCGGTGGCCTGGCCCGACTGGGCGCGGGCCGAGCTGCCCTGGTCGCCGGCAGCCGTGCCCGGCGCGGGCGGGGGCAGCGGTGCACCGGCCGGGCGGCGGGTGTTCAGCTGCTCGAGGCGCTGGGCCAGCAGCGGGTCGATCGGCTGCTTGGCCTTCGGCTTCGGACGGTTGTTGTTCGGCTTGGACATTGGGGGGTCCTTGGGTCAGGCGGCCGCAGTGCGGCGGCGGGCTTCGGCGATGCCGATCAGGCGGATGGAGAGGGGGTACACGGAGAGGCCGACGAGCAGGGCGAGGCCACGGGTGAAGTAGGCCTCGGCCGAGTCGGAGCCGACCTGGAAGGCGTGCACCATGCCGAGCACGGTGGCCGGCACGGCGAGCAGGTGGACGATGTGCCACGACTTCCGGGGCAGGCGGCGGCGCACTCGTGCGATGGAGGGCAGCACGACCAGGACGAACATCCAGAACGAGACGACGCCCCAGCCGATCTCCCAGCCGACGGTGCCGCTGGGGATGAACAGGTCCTTGAGCGCCAGGCCGCTGCGGCTGTCGAGGAAGGCCGTGAGCATGTGCAGGCCGATGAAGGTGAGGGTGAGGCCGCCGAGCCAGTTGTGCAGCGCCAGCCACCAGTTCGGCTTGAGGCGCGTGCCGGTGTTGCGGGCCGAGAAGAAGAAGCCCCACACCAACGCCGCCACGGACAACACGGCGGCGACGATGCCGGTCGACCGGGTGAGGTACCACCACCAAGAACTCATGGTCCTGATGATGCAATCGGATGTTGTGGGCCACCTCGCGGCCGGGTGAGAGTTCCGTAAGAGCCGCTGGGACCCCACTTCTGCACCATTCGGTCGTCTCGTCGCGGCTCGACCGCCAAGGCCGGTGGTCCGGCCGCGACCGAGACGGGGTTCTGCCAGACTCCGGACATGGGAATCATCCGCCGTGTGGTCGTCTTCGATGCCGCTGACCTGGCACCCGAGAGCGCATTCTGGGCCGGGATGCTCGACGGGCGGGTGCTCGCGGACGACGACTTCCACAACGTCTTCGACGCCGAGGACCGCTGGGTCATCGGCGTCCAACTGGCCCCCGACCACGTGCCGCCGCACTGGCCCGACGGCGACCCGAAGCTGCAACTGCACCTCGACCTGCACGCCGACGACTTCCCGGCACTGCACGACAAGGCACTCTCGCTCGGTGCTCGGGTGCTGCAACCCGCCGCCGATCTCACCGTCGAGGAAGGGTTCCAGGTGTACGCCGACCCGGCGGGTCACCCGTTCTGCATCGGCTGGGGTCAGCCCGACGAGGATGCGGTGCGCAGCTACCTGCGGCGCAACGGCTAGCACGCGCCTCCCGTTTGCGAGCGCTCCGACCGGCAGCGATGGCCGCCCGCTCTGGCCCTCGCACATCGGGGGCCGACCTGCTCTGGAAGTGGCCGGGCTCGGGCGCGTTCGGCGTCATTCCTGTCGGTTCACGGACCCACGGGCGCGAAATGCGACAAGTGTGGTGGTGCGGCGGACCCGTGGGTCCGAAGTGCGACATCTCACCGAGGGGCGAGGGCGGTGGCCGTGGCGACGATCTCGTCCTCGGACACGAGCACCAGGCGCGCCGCGTCGCCGAGCGGCACGAAGCTGTCCTTGCTGGTCACCCGCGCCATGCGGCCGGTGAAGCCGTCGTCCACCAGCGCGGCCAGCACACCTTCGGCCACGCCACCCGATCGGCGCGTCTCGTCCACCACCAGCACCCGGCCGGTGGCGCGAGCCTCGCGCAGCAGATCGTCGACGGGCAGCGGGCTGATCCAGCGCAGGTCCACCACCCGGCAGTGCAACCCGTCCTGCTCCAGCCGGTGTGCCGCGCGCAGCGACAGGTGCACCCCGTTGCCGAAGGTGAGGATCGTCAGGTCGGCACCGTCGCCGTAGGTGCGGGCGCGGCCGATCGGCACGTGAGTGCCAGGGTCGATGGCGGCGGCCCACAGCCCGTCGCCCGGCTGCAACAGGTCGGTGGTGTGGTAGCGGGCGATCGGTTCGACGAAGACACCCACCGTGCCGTCCACCCGCGCCGCCACCAGCAGGGTGCGCAGCATCGCCGCGGCGTCGTCGGCGCGTGCCGGCACTGCGACGACCACGCCGGGGATGTCGCGCAGGACGGTGAGCGAGTCGTCGTTGTGGAAGTGGCCGCCGAAGCCCTCCTGATAGCCGAGCCCGGCGACGCGCACCACCATGCCGTTGCGGTACTGCCCGCTCGAGAAGAACGACAGCGTCGCGGCCTCGCCACGCAACTGGTCCTCGGCGTTGTGGAGGTAGGCGAGGTATTGGATCTCGGGGACGGGCAGCAACCCGCTGACCGCAGCGCCGGCCGCGAGGCCGAGGATCGATGTCTCGTCGAGCAGCGTGTCGAACACCCGCGCTGCGCCGGCCTGGGCGAGCAGTCCCTTGGTGACGCCGTAGACCCCGCCCTTGGCTGCGACGTCCTCGCCGAACAGCAGCACGTCGGGCCAGTCGCGCAGCGCGTCGGCGAGCGTGGCGTTCACCGCCCGTGCGAGGGTCAACTTGTCGGACGGCACCTCGGCGCGCCGGAGCTGCACTGCATCGCGGGCCACCAGATCGGGCCGCCGCGGCGCCAGCGGTGCCATCACCTGGTCGGCAGTCGCCAGCTGCGGACGCAGTGAGGCGGCATCGGCCGCGGCGTACACCAACTCGCGCAGCTCGTCGTGACGGGCGAGCAACGATGCCGGGGACCGGCGGCCCGCGGCGACCAGCGCTCGCGCCGTGGCGAGGATCGGGTCGCGATCGGCGTCGTCACGCAGCTCGGCCGCCGTGCGGTACGCGGACTCGACATCGGTGCCGGCGTGACCCCCGAAACGGACGGTGCGCAGGTGGAGGAACGCGGGGCGGCGTGCGGTGCGCACCCAGTCGCCGAGTGCACGGGTGAGCGCCAGCACGCGTTCCGGATCGGTGCCGTCGACAGCCTCGTAACGCAGGTGTGGACGGTCGGCCATCGCGGTGCGCACCCAGTCCGGCGGCGTGCGCACGCTGATGCCGAGACCGTTGTCCTCGCACACGAACAACAGGGGCAGCGGCAGCCGTTGGTGTGCGCAGTGCAGTGCCGTGTTGATCGCGCCGGCGGCGACGCTGTGGTTCAGCGAGGCGTCGCCGAACGAGCACACCGCGAGCGCGTCATCCGGCCACGGCGACGGCACCCCGAGACGCGACGCCCGAGCGATGGCGAACGCCACGCCCAGCGCCCGCGGCAGATGCGAGGCGATCGTGGACGTCTGCGGGATCACGGCCAGGTCGTGACGACCGAACACCTTGTGTCGGCCACCGGCGATCGGCTCGTCGGCGGCAGCCACCACACCGGCGAGCACGTCGCGCACGCCGTCGAGGCCGGCGCGGGCGAGGTAGAACCCGCCGCTGCGGTAGTGCAGCAGCGCCGGGTCGGTCGGCCGTAGTGCCATGCCGACGGCGGCGTTGCTCTCGTGACCGGCCGAGCCGATCGTGTAGTAGCCCTGTCGGCGGCCGCGCAGCCAGCGGGCCGCCAGGTCGGTGTGGCGGCTCGCCACCTGCAGGTCGAACAGCCGCTCGAGCTCGTCGAGCACGTCGCCGGCCGGGCTTGCCGCAGCGGCGTCGGCGGACGAACCCAGTGCCTTCATCGCGTCGACCAGTCGGGCCTCGAGGGCGGTCCGTTCGATGGCGGTCACGGGGCCAGTGTGACAGACGGGCGGATGCGCGGCCGGGTGCCCTGCCGCGCTCAGACGTCGATGCGGTAGCGGACCACCAGCGGGTCGCCACTGCGCTGCACCACCGCCCGGTAGCGGTTGATCAGTGTGCGCATGCCGGTGTTCTCGCGCAGTACGTCCGCCATGATCCGGTGTACGCCGCGCTTTCGGGCGAGCGCCAGCAGCGAGTCCATCAGCCGCGTGCCCACGCCGCGGCCCTGATACGCATCGATCACCGTGATCGACAGCTCGGGCGGGTGGTCGCCATCGGAGATCCACCGCGCCACGCCGATCGGGAACCCCTCGGGATGTCCGTCCATCATCACCGCGGCGTCGAACGCCACCACTGCGGCGCTGCGCACTCCGTCCACGTCGGCAAGCGTGGCCCGTACGCCGTCCGGCAGTTCGCGGATCGCAGTGAAGAAGCGCAGGTGACGCGACTCGGCGGACAGCTCTTGGAAGCCCTCGTCGAAGTAGCGCTCGAAGTCACCCGGCTGTGCCTCGCGCACCACGATCGCGGGGACGTGCTGAATCGGATCCATGGCGTGCCCATGATGCCGCGAACGCCGGGGCGCGCCGGGGCACGCCGGTGCGACAAGTGACACGCCGGTCGTCGGTCACAGCTGGCCGGCCGCCGAGTGAACGGTGCGGCCCGCCGCCGGGTGACACCACGCCGCCGGGCTCCGGAGGGAAACGTCGGGAGACCCATTTCCCCGGCCCTGGGACGAGGTGCGGCCCGGCGGCGGGGTGCACAGGTGGAGCATGCACGAGCCGCCTTCGGAAAACCCTCGGAAACGCGACGAGCCTGTTCAACGCCCGAAAAACGCAGCAGCGGCCCGAGGGCCGCTGTGGTGGTCGAGACCGGCGTCGATCCGGTGACCCTACGCTTTTCAGGCGTATGCT
>JBMOGW010000057.1:0-16284 GCA_049318165.1 Ilumatobacteraceae bacterium | reverse complement strand
TGGGTGACGAGACGGCGCGGCATTTGTGCCAGTTGGCGTCGGGGACGGTGATCCCCGGGGTGGGCCGACGAACCAGTTCAACGGTGCGGCGGAATGTCCGACGCACAATCGTCACCCGGATCTGCACGGCCATCCGGAGCCGATGCCTGAGCGAGCGCTCACGATGCTCGACCAGTTCCGTGTGAAGGCCCGATGGGCGGTGCGACGCCTCGACACCGAACCCGACGACCTGCCCCGACACGGACCGTTCTGACCCGCCGCGCTCCGAGCCGAGCGGCGGCGGGGTCGTTCGCTAGCGTTCGTCGCATGGCGAACCAGATTCCCCTTGTCGACTACCTGGTCCTCGGTGACGAGCCCCACCTGGCCGCCCACGAGTGCACCTCGTGCGGCGCCCGGTACTTCGATCGCCGCAACGCGTGCGCCGGCTGCTTCGGCACCGAGTTCACCAACGTGCAGGTGCCCAGCGAGGGCATCGTGAAGGCGTTCTCCATCGTCACGTTCGCGGCCCCGGGTGTCCCGGTCCCGTTCGTGTCGGCCATCGTCGACTGCGGCGGCACCAGCGTCCGCGGCAACGTCATCAACTGCGAACCCTCGCCCGAGGTGGTCCACCTCGGCATGAAGGTCCGCCTCGCCACGTACGTCCTCGGCACCGACGACAACGGTGTCGACGCCATCGGCTTCGGCTACGAGCCCGCGAACTGATCAGGAGCACACCATGAGCGACGACATCTGGATCCTCGGCATCACGATGACCAAGTTCGGGAAGCACCCGGACAAGGACATCGTCGACCTCGCCTCCGAAGCCGCCATGGGCGCGCTGCGCGACGGCGGCGTGACCATGAGGGACATGGGCATCCTGGCCGCCGGCAACCTGATGAACGCCAGTTCCGGCATCGGCCAGCAGCTGCAGAAGCAGATCGGCCAGACCGGCATCCCGGTGTACAACGTGGCCAACGCGTGCGCCACCGGCGCCACCGCGCTGCGCACCGCGATCATGGCCGTCAAGTCCGGCGAGGTCGACATGGGCCTGGCGGTCGGTGTCGAGAAGCTCGCCGGCGCGGGTCTGCTCGGTGCGGGCGGGGCGCCGAAGAGCGACAAGAAGGAATGGAACCCGTCGGGCCGTTACGGCGCCGTCACCAACACCGACGGTCGCGTCGGCACGGCCAGCATGCCCGGCGTGTTCGCGCAGGTCGGCATGGAGTACGGCCACAAGTACGGCGGCACCAGCTTCGAGCTGTTCGCCCGCATCGCCGAGAAGAACCACGCCCACAGCACGCTCAACCCGCTCGCTGCCTACACCAAGCGGATGACGCTCGAGGAGATCATGAACGACGTCATGATCGCCTACCCGAACACGCGCAGCATGTGCTCTGCCAACTGCGACGGCGCAGCCGCCGCGGTGGTGGTCAGCGACGCGAAGCTGAAGACGCTCTCGCTCGAGCAGCAGCGCCGCGCGATCAAGGTGAAGGCCTCGGTGCTGACCACCGACCCGTACGAGGAGGGCTGCCAGGTGCTGCCCAACGTCAACACCCTCACCCGCAACGCGGCCAAGATCGCCTACGAGAAGGCGGGCGTCGGCCCGGAGGACCTCGACCTCGTCGAGCTGCACGACTGCTTCGCCACGGCCGAGCTGGTGCACTACGACAACCTGATGCTCTGCGAGGAGGGCGGCGCAGCCGACTTCTTCATGTCCGGGGCCACCTGGCGCGACGGCAGCACCCCCGTCAACGTGTCGGGCGGTCTGGAGAGCAAGGGTCACCCGATCGCAGCCACCGGCATCGCCAACATCTGGGAGGTCTGCCACCACCTGCGCGGCGAGGCCGGCGACCGTCAGATCGAAGGCGCCAAGGTGGGCCTCGCACACGTCATCGGCCTCGGTTCGGCCTGCGGCGTGCACATCCTGGAGAAGTCGGGCCTCTAGTCCAACTGCGCCAGCATCTCCTCGACCGTGTCGGCCGGGAGCTGGCAGGTGTGGTTGCGGCACACGAACGCCTGGTCCGGCCCGCGGCCGGCCCACAGCGGGCTCTCGTAGGGTTCGCCCCACGCGAGCACCACGCTCGGGTCCCAGCGGCGCTGGATCGCCTCGATCATGTCGCCGCGGCCACCGGTGATCACCACTTCGGTGCTGCCCTCGGTGCGGAACGCCACGGTGGCGAGCGCGTACGAGAACGCACTCGGCGCCTGCGGCATCACCGCGCCCAACAGCTTCAGGGTCTGGTCGGCCTGCTGCACGTAGCGGCCCTCGCCGGTCAGCGCCGCCAAGCGGTACAGCGCCATGGCGGCGACGCTGTTCGCGGACGGTGTGGCGTTGTCGACGAGGTCCTTCTGACGGACGAGCAACTGCTCGCCGTCGTCGGGGATCGTGAAGAAGCCGCCGCGGTCGAGGTCCCAGAAGTGGTCGAGCATCGTCTCGGCCACGTTGCGGGCCTCGTCGATCCAGCGCGCCTGGCCGCTCAACTCGCCCAGGCGGGTGAACGCGTCGATCAGCGCAGCGTGGTCGGCGGCGAGCGCCTGGTGGCGGGCCTTCGGTGAGCCGTCGGCGTGCCACGTGCGGTACCAGCGGCCGTCGGGTGAGCGCATCTCGCGCAGCAGGAACTCGCCGTTGGCGATGGCCGCGTCGAACCAGTCCGGTCGGCCGAACAGGCCGGCTGCCTCGGCCAGGGTGGACAGCATGAGGGCGTTCCACTCGAGGATGACCTTGTCGTCGAGGCCCGGTCGGGGGCGCAGTTCTCGGGCCTCGAACAGCTGCTCGCAGGCGGCCTCGATGTGGTCGGGACGGATCAGTTCACCCCGGTGCTGCAGGCGGGTGAGGATGGTGCGGCCCTCGAAGTTGCCCTCGGGGGTGACCTCGTACCACTCGAGCAGATGGTCGGCGTGCTCGCCCAGCACCGCGCGGATCTCGTCCTCGGTCCAGGTGTAGTAGGCGCCCTCGTGGTGGTGGCCGTCGGGGCCTGCCGAGTCCGCGTCCTCGGCGCTGTAGAAGCCGCCGTCGGGGTGGCGCAGCACGCGCAGCACGTAGCCGATGGTCTCCTGCAGCACCTGCCAGTAGCGCTCGCCCTCGGGCGTGTTGCCGAACAGCGACGCAGCGTGGGCGTAGATGCGGGCCAGCAGGGCCTGGTCGGAGAGCATCTTCTCGAAGTGCGGCACCAGCCACTCACGGTCGGTCGAGTAGCGGGCGAAGCCGCCGCCGATGTGGTCGTACATGCCGCCGCTGGCCATCGCGTCGAGCGAGGTGACGAGCACGGTCTTCGCGTTCTCCGCGCCGGCGCGCAGGTAGGTGCGCGTCACCAACTCGAGCGCGAGCGTGCTGGGGAACTTCGGGGCGTTGCCGAAGCCGCCCCACTCCTGGTCGAACTCCTGGGCGATGCCCGCGAGGCCGGCGTTGACCAGCTCGATGTCCGGCAGGTCCACCGAGGGCGGGACGAACGCGGTCCGGGCGAGTGCCTCGACGAGCGCCTGGACGTTCTGCTGCACGTCGTCGGGTCGGTTGCGCCACACGTCGTCGATCGCGTCGAGCAACTGGAGGAACTGTTCCTTCGGGAAGTAGGTGCCGCCGTAGAACGGTGCGCCCCCGGGCGTGAGGAACACGGTCATCGGCCAGCCACCGCGGCCGGTCATCGCCTGCACGGCGTCCATGTACACCGAGTCGACGTCCGGGCGCTCCTCGCGGTCGACCTTGACGTTGACGAACAGCCGGTTCATCGCCTCGGCGACCTCGGTGTCCTCGAAGCACTCGTGGGCCATCACGTGGCACCAGTGGCACGACGAATAGCCGACACTGAGCAGGACGGGGACACCGCGCTCCAAGGCGGCGCCGAACGCCTCCTCGCCCCACGGATACCAGTCCACCGGATTGTCCTGGTGCTGACGGAGATAGGGCGAAGACTCGGACGCGAGCCGGTTCTGGTGGGCCATGGCGCCCACGGTATCGCCGCCTTCAGGAGGCGGTGCGTCCGTAGAACCCCAGGTTGTCGGTGTCGCTGAACACGACGCCGGGCTGCTCGTAGTACGACAGCACGGCCACCATCCGTTCCAGGTCGCCGGCGACCGTGGTGACGCGATGCGCCGTGTCCTTCCCGAGGAACACGTTCAGCGCACCGGGCTCGATGACGATGCGCTGCACCTCGGGGTCGCGCTCGAGCACGACGGCGGCGACACCCTCGTAGTTCGGGTCGGTGGCCGTGCGCAGGGCGCGTCGGTACTCGAACACGCCACCCCCTGTCGGCTGCTGCAGCACGATCGTGGTGGTGAACTCGGAGCGGTCGAAGTGCCAGTTCAGCGACTGGCCCGGGCGGTAGCTGAGCACGTTGACGCAGGCCAACGGGTCGGCCATCGGGTGCAGCTTCGGCTTGCCGACGGTTGCCGCGATGAACGCCTGGAACGGCTCCCACTCGTAGAGCGTGGTGAGCGCCGTGTCGGTCAGTTGGTCGCCGCACAGCGTGTGGTTGGCGGTCAGCATCTTGGTGAGCGCCGGGTGGTCGTCGGCCAGGCCGTCGATGTGGTCGAGGAAGTAGATGTTGTGCGTCCGGTTGACCGCATACGACTCGTCGGCCATTCGCGGCAGCAACGTCGTCGCGGTGGCGGCGATCACCGCCGGCCGAACGAACCCCGGAAGGTCGTACATGCCGTGATCGCGCAACGCGGCTTGGCAGTCGGCGACCAGGCGTTCCCACTGCGGGGACCCGATCTGATCCAGCGGGTAGCGGTCGAGATCGACGATCTCGGCGATGGAGGCGGTCATGGTGCGAACTGTAGTGATGCGGTGCCGGCGGGAGGAGGCCCGACACCCGTCGGGCCTCCTCCCATCCGGGTCACGCCTTGGAGGCCTGATCGGTGAACACGTGGCCCATGGCCGAGGTCACCAGACCGGCGACGCCGGGCTTCGTGGCCGACAGGTAGTTGTAGTTGTACGGGAAGATGATCGGCGTCTCGTCCTGCAGCAACGTCTGGATCTTCGTGGACGCTTCCTTCTGGCTCTGCAGGTCCAGCGACGACGTGTACGTGTCGACGAGCGAGTCGTACTCGGCGTTCGAGAACTCGGCGGCGTTCCACACGCCGCCCTTGTCGACCGACTTCAGCGGCGCGGCGAGGAACACATCCGGCACGCCGCGGTGGCCGTAGTCGGTGATGCCCAGGTCGGAACCCGGCACCGACGGGTCCCACGACACCCAGTAGTTGTCGTAGTAGTCGTCGCGCATCGAGATCGACACGTTGATGTTCAGTTCCTTGGCGGCCTTCTGCACCAACACCGCGAGGTCGGGCATCTCCTGCGCCGAGAAGCCGAACAGTTCGACGTCGAACCCATCGGGCGCCACTTCGGCGGCCAGGGCCTTCGCCTTCGCCAGATCGAACTCGCGGTCCGGGGCGTCGCCGGTCGACGGGTAGAGGTCGAAGAACGGCGAGTCGTTGGCGATCGCGGCCTTGCCCTGGAACAGCCCGTCGATCGCGGCCTGGCGGTCCATGGCGATCGCCATCGCCTGACGGACGCGCTTGTCCGTGAACGGGCCCTTCGACGTGCGCATGTGGATCTGGCGGTGCGCCGACGACGGGTGCTCGATGACGGTGACGTCGGGGTTGTCGAACAACGACTCGCCGCCGGTCACCGAGAACTGCGAGATCACGTCGATCTCACCCGTGGTGAACGCGGCGACCTGCGCACCGATGTCGTCGATGAAGCGGAACTCGATCGAGTCGAGCAGGGGAGCGGCACCCCAGTACTTCGGGTTGGGCACGAACGTGACACCGCTGTTGGGGTTGTAGCTGTCGATCATGTAGGCGCCCGAGGTGGCGATCTTCGCCGTCGCGAACTGCGTGGTGTCGGTGACGGACGCCGGCAGGATCACCGCGTTGTAGTTGTCGGACGACACGATGTACGGGAAGTTGCCCATCGGGCCGTCGAGGGTGAACAGCACGGTCGTGTCGTCCACGGCGGTCGTGCCGCCGGGCGACAGGCGACCGATCTGGAACGCGGACAGCGCGTTCGACTTGTTGTCCGGGTTCACCAGGCGCTCGATCGTGGCCACGACATCGGCGGCGGTCACCGGGGAGCCGTCGCTGAAGGTCGCGCGCGGGTCGATCGTGAAGGTCCACTTCGAACCGTCGTCGTTCGGGGTCCACTTCGTGGCGAGCGACGGCGACAGCGTGAGGTCGGGGTTCGAGATCGCCAGGAACTGGCCCACCTGGCTCAGCAGCACGAGGCCGTTCTGGTCGTTGATCAGGACCGGGTCGAGGTTCGCCGACGCGGTCGAAGGCGTGCCCGAACCGATGATCAGCGTGCCGCCCTTCTTCGGTGGGGTGGTGCTCGTCGCTCCGCCCGTGTCGGTGCTGCCGCTCGTGCCAGTGGTGGCCGTGCCCGAGCTGCTGTCGCTCCCGCACGCGGCGAGCAGGGCGCCGATGGTCGGGATCGAGAGCCCGATCACGGTGCCGTGACGGAGGAGGTCGCGACGCGACAGCCGTCCGGCGACGAACTCGTCGATCACGTGATTCCCCGGTTCGGATTGCGACCGCCGGATGGCATCGATCATCCGCTGCTGCGAGTGCCGACTCATGGTGTTCCCCTTTGTGTGGTGGTGGTGGTGGTGTGTGGATGCTAAGCGCCCTGTGGGACGTCGGATCAGCCCTTCAGCCGGTCTCCGGACGGGTCGTACGGACAGCGGTCGAGCACGGTGGCCGACCGCCGCTCACCGACGATGTCGACCTCGAGGGCAGGTGCATCGGCGAGCACTTCCACGTCGACGTACGCCATCGCCAGGCTCTGGCCGACCGAGTGCCCGTAGGCGCCGGAGGTGACGTACCCCACGCGTCGCTCACCGAGCCACACCGGCTCGAACCCGGTGGCATCGGCATCGGCGGCGTCGACCCGCAGGATCACGAGCCGCTGCGCCGGGCCACGGTCCTGTGCGGCGAGGAACGCATCGCGCCCGATGAAGTCCGCCTTCGCGCCGTCCACGTGATGGTCGAGACCCGACATCGCCGGGGTGATGTTCTGCGCGAACTCCGCCGACCAGATGCCGTAGCCCTTCTCGAGGCGCAGGGAGTCGAGCGCGCGAAGACCGAACGGGCGCAGGCCGAGGTCGCGCCCCACACGCATCAGGTCGTGGAACAGGGCCCGATGATGCACGGTCGGCACGGTGATCTCGTAGCCGCGCTCGCCGGTGAGCGACATCCGCGCCACCAACGCGTCGGCATTGCCCACCGACATGCGGCGGGCGGCGAAGAACGACAGGTCATCACCCGCCGGATTGGCGCTCGTCAACGCCGCCAGGATCTGTGCCGACGCCGGGCCCGACAGTGCGAAGCCCATGTGATCGTCGGAACGGTTGACCACCCGGACACCCGACGGCGGCAGATGCTCCTCGAACCAGCGCTGGTGGAACTCCTGCAACGAATACGAGCCGACCAGCCAGTACTGGTCGTCGCCGAGGCAGGTGACCGACATGTCGCCCATCAGCGCGCCGTCGTGACCGAGCATCGGCGCCAGCCGCACCCGCCCGACCGCGGGGAGGCGACACGCCAGCACGCGATCCAGCCATTGCCGCGCGCCCGGGCCGCTGACCTCGTATCGGGCGTACACCGAGGTCTCGAACATGCCGGCAGCCGTGCGGGTCGCCGCGACCTCTGCCGCGACCAGCTCGTGTGCGTTCGAACGGCGCAGGGTCGGGGTCTCCTCGAAGCCGGGATCGCCGGGCGCGAAGAACGAAGGGCTCTCCATGCCCCAGAGGACGCTGAACCGTGCGCCCTCGGCCGTCAACGCGTCGTAGGCGGGGGAGACCTTCAGCGGGCGGCCGGCGGGCAGCTCCTCGTTCGGGTAGGCGATGATGAAGCGGCGCGCGTAGAACTGGGCGGTCGTGTCGCGCAGGTAGCCCTCGCTCGACGCGAACGGCCCGAAGCGGGCGATGTCCATGCCGAACACGTCGAAGCCCGGTTGCCCGTGCACCATCCAGTTCGCGAGCGACACGCCGATCGCGCTGCCCTGGGAGAAGCCCGCCATGCAGCCGGTGGCGAGCCAGAAGTTGCGCACACCGCGCACGGGTCCCACGAGCGGGTTCCCGTCCGGGGTGACGGTGAGCGCCCCGTTCACCCAGCGGCGGATGCCGACGTTGGCGAGAGCCGGGAAGCGGGCGAAGCCGATCGACAGCTCGGGGCTGATCCGCTCGATGTCCGGTGGGATCAGTTCCATCCCGTAGTCCCAGGGTGCCCCCTGTGGCATCCAGTGACGTGGGTTCGTCTCGTACACGCCGAGCAGCACGCCGCCGTGCTCCTGCTGCATGTACGTGAAACCTTCGAGATCGGTGATCGCGGGAAGGTCCTCGACGCCGGCGAGCTCGGGCACGTCCTCGGTGACGAGGTAGTGGTGGGCCATGGGCAACAACGGCAGGTCGACACCCGCCATGCGTCCGACACGACGCGCCCACAGGCCGGCGGCGTTGACGACGTGCTCGGCGCGCACGGTGCCGAGTTCGGTCACCACCGTCCAACCGTCGGGATGGGGCACGAGGTCGAGCACGCGGTTGCGCAGGATCACGTCGGCGCCGCGTTGCCGGGCGGCGATGGCGAACGCATGGGTGCTCCCGTGCGGGTCGAGCCGCCCCTCGTTCGGCTCGTACAGGCCACCGACGACGTTGTCGATCTCGACGATCGGGCACATCGCAGCGATCTCGTCGGGCTCGACGAGGCGGCTGTGCAGGTCGAGCGTGGCGTTCATCGAATGGGCGGCCTTGAGGAACTCCCAGCGCTCCTGTGTGCCGGCCAGGCTGATGCCGCCGGTCATCCGGAGCCCGACGCTCTGGCCGCTCTCGGCCTCGATCTCCTTGTACAGGCCGATCGAGTAGTCCTGCAGCGCAGCGATGTTGGGGTCGTCGTTGATGGAGTGGAAGCCGGCCGCGGCGTGCCACGTCGAGCCGGCCGTGAGCTCCGAGCGCTCGATCAGCGCGATGTCGGTCCACCCGGCGCGTGCGAGGTGGTAGAGGACGCTGACGCCGACGATGCCGCCGCCGATGACGACGACCCGGTACTGATCTTTCATGTGAACTCGATCTCGATGGTGCCGAAGGGTCCGAACGATGCGTGCAGGCGAGAACCCGCGGTCACGGCGACGGATCGCACTGCCGAGCCCGACATGATGACGTCGCCTGCGTTGATCCGTCCGCCGAGTCCGTCGATCGCGTGCAGCTTGTCGGCCAGCCATGCGACGGCTGCCGCGGGGTGGCCCATCACGTCGCCGCTGCGGCCGACCTGTGTGTCGCCGTCGACGCGCATCTCGATGGTGATGGCAGCGAGGTCGACCGCTCGGGGATCCAGCGTGACCTCGCCGAGCACCACCTTGCCGGCGCCCGCGTTGTCGGCGATCGAGTCGACCGCCTTCGCGCGCATCGCGCCGACGCGGCTGTCGATGACCTCGATCGCGGCACGGACCCGAGCCGTCGCCGCCAGGACGTCGTCGATCGTGACCCCTGGGCCCTCGAGCGGCCGGGCCATCTCGAATGCGATCTCCGCCTCCACACGAGCGTCCGCGAGCGCACTGGCCGGAACGGAGTGCCCGACGGGGATGAACACGTCGTCGAGCAACTGACCGAAGTCGGGGCCGGACATGCCGTACATCTGTTGCATCGCGGGCGAGGTGAACCCGATCTTGTGGCCGCGGGGGGTGCGGCCATCGGCGAGCATCAGGTCCACGAACGCCCGGCGGACCAGGTAGGCGTCGTCGAGCGTGAACTCGATCAATTCGCTCGGTGGCGTGATGCCGTGCCCGGTACGGCGGGCTTCGTACAACTGCCGTGCCATGTCGGCACGTTGCGCGTCGTCGAGCAGCAGGTTCATCGTGTCGCTCCGCCGGAGGTGGCCGGCACCTGTTGGGTGATGCAGTGGATCGCGCCGCCGTGCACCGGATGTGCACGCATCCGCAGCGGGATGGCGGTTCGGTCGGGGAAGGCGCCCCCGATGATGCGCACGGCCTCTGCGTCGAGATCAGGGTCCTCCTCGGGGACCGGGATGAGCACGGCGCCGTTGCAGAGATAGATGTTGAGGTACGACGCCCGCACGGTCACGTCGCCGTGATGGATGGTGGCCAGCAACGGAACGTCGATGATCTCGTACCCGGCGGCTTCGAGGATCGCCTTGTTCGTGGCGTGGATGGCCGCACTCTCGTCGTCAGGACCGAAGGCCGCCATCAGCAGCGCGCGTCGCTCGTCGACGAACTGCAGGATGAGGTCGGTGTGGCCGTCGGAGTTGTTCGGCCCGCGGTCGAAGAGCGGTCCGCCGGGCAGCCACACCATGCGGTCCAGCCCGAAGCCCTCCAGCAGGCGCGCTTCGACTTCGTCCTTGGTGAGGTGCCAGTTGCGGTTCGGGTTCAGCACGCAGTGCTCGGTGGCCACGAGTGTGCCGGCCCCGTCGGTGGCGATCGCGCCGCCCTCCATCACGACGTCGATCGGGCTCACCCGATGACCGAGTTGACGGGCCAGCGTCGCACCGGCGCGAGCGTCCCGGTCGCGCTTGGCGTGGCGCTCGCCGTAGGAGTTGAACACGACGTGCCGTGCCTCGACCTCCGTCCCGTCGGTCACGTAGATCGGTCCGTTGTCGCGCGACCACGACCCGTCCATCGGGATGACACGCACGTCCACGTGCCCCGTGAGCATGCGTCGGGCCACCGCGGCGCCCTCCTCGTCGGCGGCCACCATCGTGAGGGGTTCGAACTCGGCGATCGTGTTGGCGACGCGTTGGCTCTCGGCGATCACCTCGTCGAAGTACTCGCCCCACATCGTGCGGCGGCACGGCCAGAACATGATGGTGCGCTCGTGAGGGACCCACTCACCGGGCAAACGGAAACGGCTCATCGGCACAGCTCCACCCACGACGCATAGCGGGCGTCCTCGCCCCGTGTCGCCGCCGAGTACGCCGCGGCGACGGCACGGGTGATGGGGCCGGGGCACGGGATCGGCCGGTCGTCGACCGCACGCACCGAACCCACCTCGGCGGCGGTGCCGCAGGTGAACATCTCGTCGGCGACGTACAGGTCCGCCCGCGTGAGATCGGTCACGACCACCTCGATGCCCATGTCGGCCAGGATCGTGCGCACCGACTGCTGGGTGAGGCCCTCGAGTGCGCCGGCCGAGACGGGCGGTGTGCGCACCACACCGTCGCGCACGACGAAGACGTTCTCGCCGGCGCATTCGCTCACGAAGCCGTGAGGGTTGAGCATGATCGTGCCGTCGTAGCCCGCGCGGATCGCCTCGGTCTGTGCGAGCGACGAGTTGACGTAGTTGCCCGTGGTCTTCGCCGCCGGGGGCATGGTGTTGTGATCGTGTCGGCGCCACGACGAGACCTTCAGGCTGACGCCACGTTCCAGCACCTCCAGACCGTGGAGTGGCGCCCACGCCCAGCACGCGATGGCGACGTCGACGGTGCAGGGGAGGGTGTTCAACCCCATCTCGCCGTAGCCGTAGTACGCGAGTGGCCGGACGTAGCAACTGTCGAGTCCGGTGGCGTTGACGGTCTCCTTCGATGCCTGCACGAGTTCGTCCACCGACCATGGGAGCGGCATGAGCAGGATCTGGGCGGATCGGTGCAGGCGTTCGATGTGCTCGGTGAGCCGGAAGATGCCGGGCCCACGTTCGGTGGGGTAGGCCCGCATCCCTTCGAAGATTCCGGTGCCGTAGTGCAGGGTGTGGGTGAGGACGTGGACCTGGGCATCGGCCCAGTCGACGAGTTCGCCGTTCATCCAGATCTTCGCGGTGGCGGTGATGGGCATCGTGGTTCGTCCTGCTGCTCGATCAGCCGAGCACGCTGTTGGTGGTGGTGTGCACGGCGCGGCGCCGTGAGAAGTGGCCGATGTCGATGGGTTCGCCGGTGATCGGTCCGTGGACGACGACCGGGTCGTGATCGTGGTCGTGTCCTGCCTCGCAGGCCTCGATCAGTGCCGTCATCAGCAGTCCGATCATCGGGGCGTTCTTGAACTGGTTGCCGCTGGTGCCGATGGCCATGTACCAGCCCGGCAACTCGCTGCGGTCGTAGACCGGCATCCAGTCGTCGCTCACGTCGTAGAGCGCGGCCAGGCCGGCCGGCGCCGACGGGATGCGGAGCGACGTCAGCCGGCGTGCGGCTCGGGTGGTCTGCGCCTCCCAGGTCTCGACCGTCGGGTGCTCGGCGAAATGGTCGGGGTCGTCCACCCAGACGAGCGGGTCGCACTCGGGTTCGAGTCCGCCGATCATGAACGTGCCGCCGAGGTGGGGCCGCATGTAGGTGCCGAGATCGGAGTCGCTGACGGCGACCTCGTGCGGCCCGGTGCTGCCGATCGGTGCCGGCACCACGTGGACCTCCTGGCGCAGCGGGCGGGTGCGGATGCCGGTGTCGGGGAGCCCGGCCAGGCGGTTCAGCACCGATGAATGCGGTCCGGCTGCGTTGATGGCGAACGACGCCGCGACGGTCGAGCCGTCGGCGAGTTCGACGGCACGGACGCGGTCGTCGCGGTGGATGCCCGTCACCGCGGTGCGGAACCGGAACTCGGCGCCGTGCGCTTGCGCCGCCACCATCAGGTTGTGCGCGGCCAGCGCCGGGTCGTCGACGTAGCCGGCGTCCGGTGTGTCGTAGGCGCCGAGCGGCGCGCCGTCGGCGTCGTCCCAGAAGGACGGGTCGTCCAGTGCTCGCGGCGGCCAGTACCTGCCCACATCGAGGTCGGGCAGCCGTCGCTCGAGTTGTGCCGCGGTCAACTCCTCGTACGGCACGCCCACGAGGTCGAAGTGCTCCTGCACCATCGACAGCCGGCTGGCCGGGGACTCGAGGATGATCAGCCCGGTGCGGATGAACCGGGCGAGGCCCGACTCGTCGGTCACCCCCAGGTGGTCGCTCCAGCGGTCCCACAGGTGCTTGGACTCCCAGGCGAGGCGCACGGCGTCGAGGGTGGAGTAGCTGAACCGGACGACCGCGGACGAGGCGCTCGTCGAGCCGCCCCCCGCAGCGTGGCCTCGGTCGACCACGAGCGGCGCATGGCCGCGGCGGGCGAGTTCGAGGGCGATGGAGCACCCGACGACACCGGCGCCGATGACCACCGGCCGCGGAGTGTTGTACGAGAGCACCATGAGTTGCTGTTATACAACGCGCGCGTCGGGGGCTGTCAACCCCCGGGTGCGTCGGTGTCGTCGTCGGTGTCGTCGCCGGTGTCGGACGCCGCGGCGGCAGCGGCGCGGACGGCGGCGGCGAGCTCGTCGATCCGGCTGCGCACTCGCACGGTGGGGCCCGCGACGGTGATCGCCGCCACGGTCGCGCCGAGACGGTCGCGGACGGGCGCCGCCACCGCCATCACGTCGGCGTCCAGCTCGCCGTCGGCGACCGCCCAGCCCGCAGCTCGCGTGTCGTCGAGCCGTCGGATCAGCTCGGCGAGATCGCCAGGGCTGCGTGGCCCGGCGACGGGCAACGGGTCGGGGCCGACGATCGCGACCAGGTCGTCGACACCGAGGCGACAGGTGAGCACCCTGCCGGCCGCGGTGCAGTGCACGGGTGTCCGCCGACCGGTCCATCCCACGGACTGCACGGTGCTCGCCGATGGCACCGATTCGACCGTGAGGACCTGTCCGTCGTGGAGGACGTTCAGATCGGCTCGCTCGCCCTGCTCGGCCGCCAGGCGCTCGAGCACGGGCACGGCGCGTCGCAACAAGGCCGGTGTGCCCGCTCGGGCGGCCAGCGACAGCAGCGCGGCGCCCACGCCGAACTCGAGGGTCTCGTCGTCGCGCGTCACGAGTGCTTCGGCTTCGAGCGCGGCGAGTCCGCGGGAGATCTGCGACTTCTCGCGACCGGCCCGAGTCGCCACGGAGACCACGCCGAGACCACGCCCGGTGTGGGCCTCGTGGTCGAGCAGCTGCGCCACCAGCTCCAGACGGCGGCCGATGTTGGTGTACGCGCCCATCACCGCCCCCCGCTCGAGCCGTTGCCCAGCGCGAGCCCCAGTTCGCGGGTCGCTCCGCGCACCGCCTCGGCGAGCGCGCCGGACGCGGCGTCGACACGGGCGGAGGGGCCGACCACCACGACGGCGCCGGCGAGGCGGCCACGGAAGTCGCGTACCGGTGCACCCACGGAAGCGACACCGGCCTCGGTGTGCTCGACGAGGACGCACACGCCGGTCGCTCGTACGCGGGTGATCTCGTGTTCCAGCTCCTCGACCGTGGCCGGTGCACGCGAGCCCGTCGTGGGCGGCAGGGGACCGGAACCGAGGAGTTGACGCAATTCGGTCGGGTCGAGGTCCATGAGCAACACCGGTCCGGCGTCACCTCGCGCCACCGGCTGGCTGCGGCCCAACCACGACATCGCCCGCACCGACGACGCCGGCATGGCTTCGGCCACCGTCAGCGATTGCGCCGCACGACGGACGACCAGGTAGGCGGTTTCGCCGCAGTCGCGGGCGAGGCGCGACAGGATCGGCTGCCCGTGGGTCACCAGGCGGCGATCGACCACCTGCGCCGCGGCGGCGTAGAGCCCCCAGCTGAGACGCAGTGAGCGATCGGCCTGCGACCGCTCGACGAGACCGAGGTCGCACAGGTCGTCGACCACTCGTGCCACCAGGCCGCGGTCGCGGCCCACCGATGCCGCCAGGCGCGCCGACGTGAGCGGTCCGTCGGTCGGATCGTGCTCGGCGACGGCGTGCAGGATGTCGAGACCGCTCGGCGAGCGATCGCCGCGCTCATCCACGGTGAGCCTCAGGCACCGACGGCGTGGTATCCGCCATCGACGTGGATCATCTCGCCGGTGGTGGCGGGGAACCAGTCGCTGAGCAGCGCGACCGCGGCCTTGGCGACCGCCGACGAGTCGGTGACGTCCCAGCCGAGCGGCGCGCGGTCGTCCCAGACGTCCTCGAACTTCTTGAAGCCGGGGATGCTCTTCGCTGCGATGGTCTTCACCGGGCCGGCAGCCACCAGGTTGCAGCGAACTCCCTGAGGGCCGAGCTCCTTCGCCAGGTAGCGGCTGACGCTCTCGAGCGCGCTCTTGGCGACACCCATCCAGTTGTACGCAGGCCAGGCGACGCGGTTGTCGAAGTCGAGTCCGACGATGCTGCCGCCGCTCGTCATCAGCGGCACGAACGCCTCGGCCAGCGCCTTCAGCGAGTAGGCGCTGACGTGCAGCGCCACCGCGACGTCGTCCCACTGCGGCGCCATGAAGTCGTCACCGAGGCAGGCCTCGGGAGCGAAGCCGATGCTGTGCAGCACCCCGTCGACGCGGCCCCACTTCGCGGCGAGCGCCTCGCGCACCGCCACGAGGTGGTCGGGGTTGGTGACGTCGAGCTCGAACACGTCGACCGGCGTGGGCAGCTTGCGGCCCGTCCGCTGCGTGAGGCTCAGCGCACGGCCGGCCCCGGTCAGCACGATGTCGGCCCCCTCCTGCTGCGCGAGCGCGGCCACCCCGTAGGCGAGCGAGGCATCCGTCAGGACGCCGGTGATCACGATGTTCTTGCCGTCGAGGAGACCCATGCAACGGATCGTAGACGCACGGGTGTGCTGTGCAAGGCTGGCCCGATGCGCATCGGCATCTTGGGAGGAACCGGTCCGGCCGGTTCGGCACTCGCCGCCCGGTTGGCGTCCGTCGGCTACGACGCGGTCATCGGATCGCGGTCGAAGTACCGGGCGATGGAGGCCCGCGACAGCCAGGTGGAGAAGTGGCCCGAGCTGGCGCCGCTGTTGCACTACGGCGACAACGCTGCCGCCGCGGCGTGCGACGTCGTGGTGATCGCCACCCCGTGGGACGGTGCCGCCACCACCGCACAGGAGAACCAGGACCTGCTCGCCGGCAAGGTGGTCGTCAGCATGGCGAACGCCCTCGTGCGGGTGGGTCACGAGTTCCAACCGCTCGTGCCGCCTCGCGGCAGCGTGGCCGCCCACGTGCAGGCGGCCGTGCCGAACTGCCGTGTCGTCGCGGCGTTCCACCACCTGCCGGCCACCGAACTGGGCCACATCGGTGAGCCGATCGACAGCGACGTCCTCATCTGCGGCGACGATCCGGAAGCCGTGCGGCTGATCAGCGAGATCGTCACCAAGATCCCCGGCTGTCGCCCACTCGACTCCGGCGAGCTGTCCAATGCCACGGCCATCGAAGCGTTCACGGCGGTGCTGCTGCAGTTGAACGTCCGCTACAAGACCCGTGTCGCACCGAAGCTGACCGGCATCAAGCGTGACCCTCGTTCGACCCAGTCGGCGGCAGCCACGACGGAGCCGCAGGGCGCCGACGTCGAGGCGGTAGCGTCGCAGCCGTGACGATGCGCCTCTACGACACCGCTCGCCAGGCCGTGGTGCCGTTCGAACCGGG
>JBMOGW010000056.1:0-16316 GCA_049318165.1 Ilumatobacteraceae bacterium | reverse complement strand
GTCCCCGCCGAACCAGGTTGGGCGCGGCACCCGCCAGTGCTCGATCGGGTTGGGCGCGGTTCCCGCCAGCGTTGTCGGTTTTCGCGCCCATGGGCGCGGTGTGCCACCAGATCGGTCGTGTTGCGCGCCCATGGGCGCGTGATCCGACCTGGGTCGGTTCCGGGTGGAATGCCCGGCGGTCGGGCGCTGCCTGCTGGTGGCCGGCTGACGGCGATCAGGCGCGGACCAGCGACAGTGCCGCGTCGAGCTCGGCGCCGTCGAACTCCGGCCAGGCGCGATCGGTCCAGTAGACCTCGGTGCCGGCGCTCTGCCACAGCATGAAGTTGCTGATCCGCTGCTCGCCCGACGTGCGCACCAGCACGTCCACCGGGGGCAGTTCGGGCAGGTAGAGGTGGGCGCGGATGGCCTCGGGGGTCAGGTCGCCGCCGGCCGCCGCGGCCTGTGCGGCGTGCACGATCTCGGCGTGGCTGCCGTAGTCGAAGGCGACGGTGAGCACCATGCCGGTGTTGCCGGCGGTGTCGGCGATCGCCTTGCGGATGGCCCGCTGCACGTACTTCGGCGTGCGCGCCTCGGGGCTGTCGAACGGGCGGCCCATCCACTGGATGCGCACGTTCAGCTCGTTCAGTTCGGCGACTCGGCCGAACAGCTTCTTGTGCAGACCGAGGATGTGGCGCACCTCGGTGCGCGGTCGCACCCAGTTCTCGGTGGAGAAACCGAAGACGGTGAGCCACCCGACGTTGCGGGTGACGGCGACGCGGACCAGGCGGGCGAGGTTCTCCTCGCCCTCGGTGTGGCCCTCGGTGCGGGGCAGGTTGCGGGCCTTCGCCCAGCGGCCGTTGCCGTCCATGATGCACGCGACGTGCGCGCGGCGCGGCGACGATGCGGGGGAGGGGCTCACGTCCCTCACGGTACTCGCCGTCGCGGCGCCGCTCATGTATTGACAGTGACTCTGACAGCACTAGGGTCGGCGCATGGACCAGAGTTCTCCGCTCGTGCTCGATTCGTTGCGCCGGCGCATGCGCGCCATGCATTCGCTGTACCACCAGGCCGTCGACACGATGGACCTCGAGCACGTCAACCACTTCGAGCGCGAGGGCGTGCTGCCCATCGCGTTCTGCCTGTTCCACATCACCAACATGATCGACGTGTCGTTCATGATGATGACCGGTACGCCGCCGATCTGGAACCAGGAGTGGCAGGACCGGGTGCAGATGACCGTCAACGACCACGGCAAGCACAAGACGGTCGACGAGATGATCCACCAGCGCATCGGCGACTACGAGGCGTTCCAGGAGTACATGCGCGCCGTGTTCCAGCGCACCGAGGACTGGCTCGACCAGCTCGACCCCGCCGAACTGGACCGGGTGGTCATCACCCGGCCGTTCCCGCCGCAGATCGCCAGCACCTACAGCGCCCGCGTCGCCGGGCCCGACGGCATCACGCTGCTCGACGCCACCGAGTGCTGGATCTACCAGCACGGCCTGCGCCACATGGGCGAGATCGAGCTCGCCCGCGGCCTCGTGGGCCTCAACGGCATGACGTCGTAACCACCTCCCGCGTGGGACAATGGGGGCGATGAACGCCGTCGCCGACACCAGCGCGCTCCGCCACATCATCGTGGTCGGTGGCAGCCTTGCGGACTGGGCGGCGATGTCGGCCGAGCAGTGGGCCCACCGGCTGGACGAGCTGGGCAAGGTGGCCGACCACGTCGGTGCCAGTTGGCTGACGCTGCGCCCGTACTCGGGCTCGCCCGGTGTGCAGTTCGGCCCCGAGCGGGTGGTCGAGATCGGCCACTGCCGGGTGTGCGCCGACCCGCAGGCCGACGGCCAGGCGCGGGTGGCCGAGGCCGCTGCGGCACTCGACGCCGCGGGCGAGGAGATCACCGAGGATGCGCTGGCCGGCAAGCTGAACGCGCCGGCGCTCGCCGACCCCGACCTGGTGGTGGTGCTCGGCCCGCCGCATCACCTGCCGCCGTCGCTGGTGTGGGAGCTGGCCTACTCCGAGTTGGTGTTCATCGACGTGCCGTGGGCCGATCTGGCCGCCGGTCACCTCGACCGGGCCATCGACTCGTACTCGCAACGGCACCGCCGCTTCGGCGGGGTCGACGACTGACCGTGGCCCGCTGACATGGCGTCGCACCTGTACCGCGACACGGCTGTCGTGCTGCGCACCTACAAGCTGGGTGAGGCCGACCGCATCGTCGTGCTGCTCACCGAGGAGCACGGCAAGATCCGCGCGGTGGCCAAGGGCGTGCGCAAGACCACGTCGAAGTTCGGCGCCCGGTTGGAACCGATGAGCCACGTCCGCCTGCTGCTGTCGCAGGGGCGCGAGCTCGACATCGTCAGCCAGGCCGAGAGCGTGGAGACGCTGGCGCCGATGCTGCAGGACCTGGACCACCTCACCAACGGCATCGCCGTGCTGGAGGCCGCCGACCAGATGGCGCTCGACCGCGAGCCGGTCCCGCACCTGTACCGGATGGTGGTGGGGGCGCTGCGCACGATCGGCGAGCGCAGCGGCCCGCTGGTGGTGCCGTCGTTCTACTGGAAGCTGCTCGCAGCCGAAGGTGTGCGCCCGGAGCTGGACATGTGCGTCCGCTGCGGCGAGGACGGCCCGCTGGTGGCGTTCGACATGGACCAGGGTGGCGCGTTGTGCCGCAGCTGCCGCACCGGTGCCCCGATGAGTCCCGAGGCGCTGGAGCTGATGCGGATGATCCTCGGCGGGCGGTTGAACGACGCACTGTCCGTGCCGGCGTCGCCCGCCACGCACGAGGTGGCCCAGCACGCCACGCGGGCGCTCGAACACCACATCGAGCGCAGGCTGCGCACGGTGGCCATGTTCGAAACCCACTGACCCAGGGCGCTCGCCACCGAACTTAAGTTCTGCGGGACAGGCCGGGCTGGGCCGTAGCCTTTGCTGCGTTATGGCTGCCACCGACATGGATCAGATCGTCAACCTCGCCAAGCGCCGCGGGTTCGTGTACCCGTCGGCCGAGATCTACGGCGGATTCCGTTCCAGCTTCGACTACGGCCCGCTCGGATCGCTGATGCTGCGCAACGTGCGCGAGGCATGGATCCGCACGATGGTGCAGCAGCGCGACGACGTGGTGCTGATCGACGCCGCCATCCTCGCCCCGCCGGCCGTGTTCGAGGCGTCGGGTCACCTGGCCAACTTCTCCGATCCGCTGGTGGACTGCACGAACTGCAAGCAGCGCTTCCGCGAGGACCACCTCACCGACCCGGACGTGTGCCCGAACTGCGGCAGCAAGGGCTCGTTCACCGAGGCGCGTGCGTTCAACCTGATGTTCAAGACGTACGCCGGCCCGGTGGAGGGCAGCGGCGCCGAGGTGTACATGCGGCCGGAGACGGCGCAGGGCATGTTCGTGAACTTCCTCAACGTGTTGCAGACGAGCCGCAAGAAGCCGCCGTTCGGCATCGCCCAGGTGGGCAAGAGCTTCCGCAACGAGATCACGCCCGGCAACTTCATCTTCCGCACCCGCGAGTTCGAGCAGATGGAGTGCGAGTTCTTCGTGCCCCCGGCCGAGAGCGCACAGTGGTACGAGTACTGGTGCAACGCCCGCTTCCAGTGGTACGTCGACCTGGGCATCCCGGCCGAGATGCTGCGCCTGCGCCCGCACGACGCCGACGAGCTGAGCCACTATTCGGCCGGCACGAGCGACGTCGAGTTCATGTACCCGTGGGGTTGGGGCGAGCTGGAGGGCATCGCCCAGCGCACCAACTACGACCTCAACCAGCACGCGCAGCACAGCGGCCAGAAGCTCGACTTCTTCGACCAGGCCACCAACGAGCGCTACGTGCCGTACGTCATCGAGCCGGCCGCTGGTGTGAACCGTGCGATGGCCGCGTTCCTGCTGGCCGCGTACGACGAGGACGAGGTGGGTGGCGAGTCGCGCACCATCCTGCGCCTGCACCCGCGCCTGGCGCCGTACAAGGTGGCCGTGCTGCCGTTGAGCAAGAAGGACACGCTCACGCCGCTGGCGAAGGAGATCTTCGCCAGCCTCAGCGATCGCTACATGGTGGACTACGACGACACGCAGTCGATCGGCAAGCGCTACCGCCGTCAGGACGAGGTGGGCACGCCGTTGTGCGTCACCGTGGACTTCGACTCGCTCGAGGACCAGGCCGTCACCGTGCGCGACCGCGACACCACCGAGCAGATCCGCGTGCCGATCGCCGACCTGCACATGGAGCTCTTCCGCCGCCTCGGCTTCTGACCCACGCCAGACCCGCGCCGGATCACCCACCTGGCTTCTCGGGCTGATTCGTCCCGAAACGGCTTCTCGGTCGGATCCGTCTCGAAAAACGCGACGTGACAGCCCCGGAAACCGGCGAGCGGGCCGGTGTCAGCCGCGCCGGGGTCAGGCGAGCGGCAGGCGGACGGTGAACCGTGCGCCGCCACCGGGGCGGGCGCCAGCGGCGACGTCGCCGCCCATCGCCGTCACCAGTTCCTTGACGATCGCCAGGCCGAGGCCGCTCGGGTTCTCCGCGCGCTCCGGACGCTGGCGGGCCGTGTAAAGGCGTTCGAACACGTGCGGCAGCGCCTCGGCCGGGATGCCCGGACCGTCGTCGTCGACGGTGCACACGGCCCAGCCGCCCTCACTGCGGCACGACACGTACACGTTGCCCGCGGCGTACTTGGCGCCGTTCTCCACCAGGTTCGCCAGCACCTGCGCCACGCGGTCGGGGTCGGCGGTCACCATCACCGGTGCGGTGGTGACGGCGTGCACGGTGACGCCGTCCACCGAACCGGCCGCGCCGTCGACCGCGGTGCGTGCCGATTCCGACAGGTCGATCCGCTCGGGTCGGAACGTGAACGAGCGGGCCTGCAGCTTCGCCAGCTCCAGCAGGTCGGCCACCAGCCGTTCGAGTCGGCGTGACTCGCTGCGGATGACGCCCGCCGCCCTGGCCGGTTCGATGGTGCCGTCGCCGATCGCGTCGGCGTAGCCGCGGATCGACGTCAGCGGGGTGCGCAGGTCGTGGCTCACCGACAGCAGGAACTGCTGCTCGAGTGTGCGGCTGGCGTCGAGCGAGTCGGCCATGTGGTTCACGCTGCGCTGCAGCTGGGCCAGTTCGTCGCTGCCGCCGTGGTCGGGCAGGCGCACCGACAGGTCGCCGCCGGCGATGCGCTGCGCGGCGGCCGACGTGTCGCGCACCGGCTTCGACAGGCGTCGGCCGAGCAGGGTGGCGGCGCCGAGCGCGAGGACGATCGTGGCGACGGACGCCCACAGGAACAGGCGCACCGCCGCCCCCAGGCCGGCGTCGACGGGGCGCGTGGCGACCACCGCGAACAGCCGCCCGTTGGGGGTCGAGGCGGTGGCGCCCGCGTAGGCGGTGCGGCGTTCGAGGCCCGAGACGGTCTGGCCCTGGCTGAGCGAGGCCAGTTCGTCGGTGGTGAGCACCAGGCCCGGCGGCAGATCGGCGGGGTTGAACACGCCCTGCTTGTCGGCCACCATCACGGTGTAGACGTCGAGCGGCACGATCGACTTCATCCGCTGCAGGGTGCGCAGCCGTGCCCGTAGCTCGCGCAGGCCGGCGGGCGTGTCGACGGGCTGGCCGGTGTCGAGGAACTCGCCGATGTTGGCGGCGAACGCCTCGGTCTGCTGGAGCAGTTCGGCCTCGGTGGTGTGCCGGGCCCGCACGGCGGCCAGCGCCAGGGTGCCACCGCCCGCGATCAGCAGCGTGGCCAGCACCACGCCGACGATCACGAGTGCCAGCCGTCGGGTCATGACCGCAGCCTGGCGGGGGAGTGTGAAGGAACTGTGAAGGCCACGTCAGCCCAACCGGTAGCCGATGCCCCACACGGTGGCGAGCGGGAGGTCGTCGCCGAGCTTCTTGCGCAGCTGGCGCACGTGCACGTCGACGGTGCGGTCGTCGCCCACCCAGTCGGCGCCCCACACGCCGTCGAGCAGTTGCTGCCGGCTGAGGGCGAGGCCCTGGTTGGCGCCGAGGTGGGCGATCAGCTCGAACTCGCGGGTGGCGAGGGGAACGGCGGTGCCGCGGTGGCGCACTTCTCGGCGGGGCAGGTCGATCTCGTAGTCGTCGCCGATGGTGATGACGGTGGCCGTGGCGCCCGTGGCCGGTTCGGCCTGGCCGCGGCGCAGGATGGCCTTCACCCGGGCGACGAGCTCGCGGGGCGAGAACGGCTTGGTGACGTAGTCATCGGCGCCGAGTTCGAGCCCGAGGACGCGGTCGATCTCGCCGTCGCGGGCCGTCAGGAACAGCACCGGCACGCTGGAGGTGGCGCGGATGCGGCGGCACACCTCGAAGCCGTCGATGTCGGGCAGGCCGATGTCGAGCACCACCATCACCGGGCGATGCTGCTGCACCAGCTCGAGGCCGCGGTTGCCGGTGGGTGCCTGCAGCACGCGGAAGCCGGCGTCGCGCAGGTACGCGTCCAGCAGGTCGGCGATGTTCGGGTCGTCCTCGACGACGACGACGTTCCGCTCTCCCGGTTCGGCCACGTCCGCCATGGTGCCACGCTGGTACGGTGCCCGGCGGACATCGCCGCCGGCGATGCACGGATTTCGGGGAGTGCTCATGAGCAAGGTGTCGGTGTGGGTGAAGTTGGAGCTGCAGCCGGGCAAGCGTGACGAGGCCGTCGCGATCATCCAGGAGGCGCTCGACGCCGTGCAGTCCGAGGACGGCACCGAGCTGTACCTGCTGCACACCGATCCCAGCGACGAGAACGTCCTGTACTTCTACGAGAAGTACGCCGACAACGACTCGCTCACCGCACACGGCACGGCCGACTGGTTCAAGGCGTTCGGCCCGAAGCTCGGCCCGGTGCTGGCCGGTCGTCCGAGCATGCAGTTCGTCACCCCGGTCGGCGGCAAGGGCTTCTGAGCCCGGCCGCAGGACACCGACCCCCGGATGGCGACCTACCTCGACAAGATCCTCGTCCGTCACCGCGAGGTGGCGGCGGGCGACACGCGCCCGCTGGGTGCGCTGATCGACGACGCGTTGGCGATGTCGCCGGCGCGCGGCTTTCGGGCCGCGCTCGCCGGGCGGTCGAAGCTGGGCGTGATCAGTGAGGTGAAGCGGCGCTCGCCGTCGAAGGGCGACCTGAACATCGGGCTCGATCCGGCGGCGCTGGCGGTCGAATACGAGCGTGGTGGTGCGTCGTGCCTGTCGGTGCTGACCGACGAGGAGTTCTTCGGGGGCTCGGTGGCCGACCTGCAGGCGGCTCGCGCTGCGTGCGCGTTGCCGGTGCTGCGCAAGGACTTCACGGTGAGCGAGCGCGACGTGCTGGATGCCCGGTTGATGGGCGCCGACTGCGTGCTGCTGATCGCCGCCGCGCTCGAGCGCAGTGAGTTGATCGCCTTCCACGACCTGGCGACGAGCATCGGCCTCGACGTGCTGGTCGAGATCCACGACGAAGCCGAGCTCGAGGTGGCGTTGGCCGCCGAGGCCACGCTGATCGGCGTCAACCAGCGCGACCTTGTGACGTTCCAGGTGGACCACGAGCGAGCGGTGCGGATGGCGGGCGTGATGCCCGACGACGTGGTGAAGGTGGCCGAGAGCGGCGTGCGTGGCGCCGAGGACGCGGCCAGCCTGCGTGCCGCCGGCTATCACGCCGTGCTGGTGGGCGAGACCCTGGTGACCAGCGGCGACCCGGCCGCGGCCATCCAGTCCCTCATCGGCTGACCGTCAGCCGCGGAGCGCGGCGTCGGTGGCGGCGGCGGCCTGGTCGGCGGTGGCGACCGCGGCGGTGCGGGCCTGCACCAGGCGCACACGGACGGCGGACAGCGTGTCGGCCACCTGTTCCACCTGCGCCTGGGTGTCGCGGATGCGGCCCTGCATGTTCAGGTCGCTGATGATGTTGTCCCACCACACGTCGAAGGTCCACGCCAGACTGCCCATCTCCAGGCCCGGCGGCAGCACCACCGTGCCGGGGATGTCGGCCAGTTCGCGCCGGAGCCGGTCGAGCGCGGTGCCGGTGCGGCCGATGGCGTCGACGGCGTCGCGCACGCGTTCACGCTTCACGGCCGAGGCGACGATGCCGCCGCCCATGATGTCCCAGGCGCCCATCGAGCGTGCGGAGTCCAGTCGCTGCAGCGCGGTCGACGCGTCGTCGGCGGCCCGGTCGAGCGCGGCGATCGCCTCGTCGTGCTCGCGGATGGCTGCGGCGGTGTCGGCCGCGTGTTGCTCCAGTTCCACGATGCGCTGGTGCTCGGCCGGGTCGGCGACGGCGATCGCCGCCCGCAATGCGTCGAGCGCCACCTGTGGATCGACCTGTGCGGGGCGTTCGGCGCGGGTGGTGGCCAGCCGGGCCTGAACCTCGTCGAGTCGCTGACGGGCAGCGGCGAACTGCGCGGCCGCGGCGATCGCCTCTGCCGTCTCCTGCTCGCGGCGCTCGTCGAGTCGCCCGATGATGCCCCACAGCGCGGCCTTGAACCCCTTGCCGGCCCAGGCGTCGGCCTCGGCCTGCGCCAGGTTGGCCTCGTTGCGATGGCGGTCGAGCAGCGCCGAGGCCTCCAACTCCTGGTCCTGCAGGTTGCGGATCGCCGCATCGGCCCGCTGGCGGCGCTGCTCGCTGTCCACCGCAGCGCGGTACTGGGCCCGAAGGACGTCGAGATCGGGTGTCCCCGTCATGCAGCGCACCGTAGTCGGCCCCGGAACCGCGCCGGATCGCGAACCGAGTGTCACGTCGCCACCTCGGATGGTGGCCACCCACCCGGATGCGAGCAATCCGGATATCGATGCGGCGTGGGGGGACGGGTGAGGGGTACCGTGGTGGTGCATGTTCGTGAAGATCTGCGGGATCACCAATGAGGACGACGCCCTCTTCGCCGTCGCCATGGGTGCCGACGCGGTCGGGTTCGTGTTCGCCCCGTCCACCCGCCAGGTGGCCGTGCAACAGGTGTACGACATCACTCGCCGGTTGCCACCCGAGATCCTCACCGTCGGCGTGTTCCGCGACGAGGTGCCGTCCCGGGTGATCGAGACCGTCCACCGCGCCGGCCTGAAGGCCGCGCAGTTGCACGGGCACGAGACGCCCGACCAGGTGGCGGAGGTCGCGCAGCAGATCCGTTGGGTCATCAAGGCCGTCGCCGCCGGCACCAACGACGCCCGCCGGGCCGACCAGTTCGGCACCGACATGGTGTTGGTGGATGCGTCGTCGCCCGGCTCGGGCAAGGTGTTCGACTGGTCGCTGATGGACGACGTGGCCGCCGGCCCGAGGATCATCCTCGCCGGTGGCCTCGATCCGGACAACGTCGCCGAGGCCGTCAGCCTGGTGCGCCCGTGGGGTGTCGACGTGTCGTCCGGTGTAGAGAAGGCGCCGGGGCGCAAGGACGCGCTGAAGGTGAAGGCCTTCATCGAGCGGGCCAGGGCGGCAGCGCCGGCGCACCACCTCGGCCCCGACCGGATGCCCTACGACTGGGCTGACGACGAAGAGTGAGTCGATCGGCCGGCGCCACGCCGGTCGCAGGAAATCCCCCCGAAGATGAAAGAGCGTGATGCATGTCGTTGATGGCTGAACCGTCGGCAGAAGGCCGGTTCGGAGAGTTCGGTGGACGCTTCGTCCCCGAGACCCTCGTGCCTGCCTGCCAGGAGCTCGAGGCCGCCTTCGAGGACGCATGGGGCGACCCGGTGTTCCGGGGCGAGCTGGACCACGTGCTGCGCACCTACGCGGGCCGTCCGTCGATCCTCACCGAGTGCAAGAACCTCGGCGAGCGGCTGGGCATCCGCCTGGTGCTGAAGCGTGAGGACCTGAACCACACCGGCTCGCACAAGATCAACAACGTGCTCGGCCAGGCGCTGCTGGCGAAGCGGATGGGCAAGAAGCGCCTCGTCGCCGAGACGGGTGCAGGCCAGCACGGCGTCGCGTCGGCCACCGCAGCGGCGCTGTTCGGCATGGAGTGCAAGGTGTACATGGGTGCGGTCGACGTCGAGCGTCAGGCGCTGAACGTGTTCCGCATGAAGCTGCTGGGCAGCGAGGTGGAGGCCGTGCACAGCGGCAGCCGCACGCTGAAGGACGCGGTGAACGAGGCCATGCGCGACTGGGTGGCCACGGTCGAGACGACCCACTACTGCCTCGGCTCGGTGATGGGCCCGCACCCGTACCCGTTCATGGTGCGCCAGTTCCACCGGGTGATCGGCAACGAGGCCCGCGAGCAGAGCATCGAGATGCTCGGCGACGTGCCCGACGTGGTGGTCGCGTGCGTGGGCGGCGGCTCGAACGCGCTCGGCATCTTCAGCGGCTTCGTCGACGACCGTTCGCGCCTCATCGGTGTCGAGCCGGCGGGCGGCGCGGCGGTCACCCGCGGCATGCCGGGCGTGGTGCACGGCATGCGCAGCTATCTGATGCAGGACGAGTACGGCCAGGTGGAGGAGGCGCAGAGCATCTCGGCCGGCCTCGACTATCCGGGCGTCGGCCCCGAGCACTCGTACCTGTCGTCGATCGGCCGCGCCGAGTACCCGAACGTCAACGACGCCGAGGTGATCGAGGCGTTCCAGTTGCTCGCCAAGACCGAGGGCATCATCCCCGCGCTCGAGTGCGCGCACGCGTTGGCGTGGATCGTGCGCGCTGCGCCCGAGATGCAGGGCCAGACGGTGCTGATGAACCTCAGCGGCCGCGGCGACAAGGACGTCGCGCAGATGATGGACGTCCTCGGCTTCGAGGGCGCGTCGTGACCGAATTCGGTGTGATGGAGACGGCCTTCCGCGCCAAGCGTGCGGAGGGCCGCAAGCTGTTGGTGCCGTACGTGACGGGCGGCCTGTCGGGCTGGCAGGACGCGGTGCGTGCCGTGGTGGCCGCGGGCGCGGACGCGGTGGAGATCGGCATCCCGTTCAGCGACCCGGTGATGGACGGTCCGGTGATCCAGCAGGCGTCGCAGCAGGCGCTGGACGAGGGCGCGACGCCGGTGAGCATCCTGCAGGAGGTGCGCACGCTCGACGTGCAGGTGCCCCTCGCGGTGATGCTGTACTACAACACCGTGCACCACGCCGGCCACGAGCGGTTCGCGGCGTCGTTGCGTGACGCCGGTGTCGTGGCGTGCATCGTGCCCGACCTGCCGTTGGAGGAGAGTGGGCCGTGGACGGTCGCGGCCGATGCCGCGGGCGTCGAGACCGTGATGCTGGCCGCGCCGACGGCGCCCGACGAGCGTCTGCCGCGTGTGTGCGCCCGGGCCCGTGGGTTCGTGTATTCGGTGGGCCTGTTGGGCGTGACGGGCGAGCGGTCGGCGCTGGCCGGCACCGCCACGGCGCTGGCTCGTCGCCTGAAGGCCGTCACCGAGGTGCCGGTGCTGGTGGGTGTGGGCGTGTCGAACGCCGAGCAGGCCGTCGAGGCCTGCCGCGTGGCCGACGGCGTGGTGATGGGTGCGAGCGTGGTGCGCCGCATCCTGGAAGGTGGCCCGGACGCCGCCGGCGACTACGTCGCCGAGGTCCGCGCCGCCCTCGACGCCATGTGACCCGCCTGCCGCACCGCCGCGGCAGGTTGCCGCAGGCCGCGCCGAATCACCCTCCCGGTTTCTCGGGCTGGATCGTCCCGAATCGGCTTCTGGGGCTGAGAAATCTCGCTTTTCGAGACGGATCAGACCGAGAAGCCGACGGATCGACAGCTCGACCGCGTGCGGACGAAAATTTAGTGATAAATCTCCCATCCATCGGGGCTTCGGCTCCGAAGCAGTACCAGTCCCGCACCCCCCGCCGGGACCGTGAACACCTGAGGAGAACCCCCCATGAAGATGCGTGCCTTCGTCGTGACCGCACTGGCTGCGTCGCTCGTCCTCGCCGCGTGCGGCAGCGACAGCAATGACGCCGCCGTCGAGACGACCAGCGCCCCCGCGACCGAGACGACCGCTGCCGCCGCCGGCACCATCGTCGACGTCGCTGTCGGCAACCCCGACTTCTCGACGCTCGTCGCCGCCGTCCAGGCCGCCGGCCTGGTCGAGACCCTGCAGGGTGACGGCCCGTTCACCGTGTTCGCTCCGACGAACGCAGCGTTCGACGCACTGCCGGCCGGTCTGGTCGACAAGCTGCTCCTGCCGGAGAACAAGGACACCCTCGTCAAGATCCTCACCTACCACGTGGTGGCCGGCAAGGTCATGGCTGCCGACGTGAAGCCCGGTGAGGTCCCCTCCGTCGAGGGCTCGCCGATCACCGTGACGGTGGACGGCAGCACCGTGAAGCTGAACGACTCGGCCACCGTGACCGCGGTCGACGTCGCTGCGTCGAACGGTGTGATCCACGTGATCGACGCCGTCATCCTCCCGCCGGGCCTGGACGTGTCGGGCCTCTGAGTTCCCTGGGACAGCCGGTCGCACCACCCATTCCGTCGGGTGGTCGACGGCACTCATCGCCCCTCGTGGGCATGCGAGAAGGGACCCTTCGGGGTCCCTTCGTCGCGTCCCGGCACAGTGCGACAATGGGGGAGTGAGCCACGCCCCCGACGACGCAGGACGCCCCGACGAGCAAGGCGAGCCGGTCCCCTTCGACCCGGCGTGCGAGCTGTGCGAGGCGGCGCCGCTGACCGAGCGCTGGTACGAGGACGACGTCTGCTGGGTGGCCGAGTGCGAGTCGTGCTTCGTGCCGATGGTGGTGTGGAAACGACACGACCCGAACCCCCCGGAGGAGGTTCGGGTCGAATTGCTGGCTCAGTTGAGCCGAGTTGTCGAGACCCACTTCGAGTTCGAGCATTGGGTGGATCTCAACATGCGATCGATACCGACGCACTTCCACGCGCACGCTCGTCCACGTGCTGGGTTTTCAAGCCACGGACTGCGCCGTGGCTGACATCACTTGATGCCGCCGAGGACCTTGTGCATGTCGAGCTGCCCTTTCGAGTGCAAAGAATGGTTGGTGCGGGAGTTTCTTCACGTGACCGGCAACGAAGTCTCAAGGACTGCGAAGATTGGTCACGCTCCGTCACGATATCACGACCGGTGAGGATCCTTGCAAGAGTCTTGAAGAATTCCCTGGGGTAGTCATACGAACGCGCTGCGTGGGATTCGACCAGGGGTGTTGCGACTACACTCGCGGCATGCTCACGCCCGGTCGATCCGCCCCCGCCATCTCGCTCCCGGACCAACACGGTCAGCAGGTCACCTTGCGTGCGTACCGTGGCCGCCGCGTGCTCGTGTTCTTCTATCCGAAGGCCAACACCCCCGGCTGCACGCAGCAGGCCTGCGCGTTGCGCGACGTGGCCGGCCAGGTGGGCGACACGGCGATCATCGGCATCAGCCCGGATTCCAGCGCCGCGCAGAAGAAGTTCGACGACAAGTACACGCTCGGCTACCCGCTGCTGGCCGACACCGAGCACGCCGTCGCCGAGGCCTATGGCGTGTGGCAGGAGAAGAAGAACTACGGCAAGACGTACATGGGCGTGGTGCGTTCGGCGTTCCTGGTCGGCGCCGACGGCAAGCTCGAGCACGTCTGGTACAAGATCAGCCCGAAGGACACCCCGGTGAAGCTGCTCGAGGCGCTGGAGGCGGCCACGTGAGCGAGTCGACGAGCGGCCTGCCGAACCCGGCCGACATCATCCCGCACCGCCCGCCGTTCCTGTTCGTCGACGAGGTGGTCGAGATCGTCCCCGGCCAGTCGGCCGTCGGTCGGTGGCACCTGACGGGCGACGAGTGGTTCTTCGCCGGGCACTTCCCGGGCCGGCCCACGCTGCCGGGCGTGTTGATGTGCGAGGCGATCGCGCAGGTGGGTGCCATCGCCGTGCTGATGGACGAGCGCTTCGCCGGCAAGCTGCCGCTGTTCGGCGGCCTGGACGGTGCCCGCTTCCGCCGTCAGGTGGGCCCCGGCGACACGCTGGAACTGCGCGTCGAACTGGGCCGCATGTCGGCTCGTGCCGGCAAGGGCAGTGGCAAGGCGCTGCTGAACGGCGAGGTCGCCTGTGAGTGCGACCTGATGTTCGTCCTCGTCGACGCCTAGCCTGCAGAACTTAAGTTCTGCGGTCCCTGGGCCTGCAGAACTTAAGTTCTGTGGTCCGTGGGTCTGCAGAACTTCAGTTCGGTCAGGCCGGGCCGAGGATGATGGTGCCGTTGTGGCCGCCGAAGCCGAGGCTGTTGCTCAGCGCCGGGCCGGGCGTCCACGGACGCGGCCCGCCGGTGACGAGGTCGATCTCGAAACCCTCGTCGAGCACCGTGGTGTTGGCGGTGTAGGGGATGGCGGCGTGCTGCATCGACAGCAGCACCGCGGCCGCCTCGAGCGCGCCGGCGGCACCGAGCGCGTGGCCGGTGACGCCCTTGGTGGACGTGACCGGCACCGCGCCGGGACCGAACACCGCGGTGATGGCGGCGCTCTCGGCGGCGTCGTTCAGCGGGGTGCTGGTGCCGTGCGCGTTGATCTGCTTGATGTCGGCCGTGGTGAGGCCGGCGTCGTGCAGCGCCAGTTCCATGCAGCGGATCGCACCCGTACCGCCGGGGGCCGGGGCGGTGATGTGGTGGGCGTCGGCGTTGGACGCCGCGCCGAGCACCTCGCCGACGATGTTCGCCCCGCGAGCGACCGCGGACTCCCACTCTTCCAGCATGAAGACCGCTGCGCCCTCGCCGAGGACGAAGCCGTCACGGTCGGGGGAGAATGGGGTGCTGGTGCCCGACGTGCTGAGGGCGGTCATGTTGCCGAACGAGGCGAGGCCGATGGGCCCGCCGGCGCTCTCGCTGCCGCCGGTGACGCAGGCGTCGATCATGCCCCAGGCGATCAGTCGGGCGGCATAGCCGATGGCGTGCGTGGACGCCGCACAGGCGGTGGTGATGGTCTCGTTCGGGCCGCGCAGGCCGTACTTCATCGAGATGGCCGCACCGGGCGCGTTGGGCATCATCATCGGCACGGTGAACGGCGACACGCGCCGCTCGCCCTTGGTGATGAGGTTGCCGATCTGCTCCTCGGTGGAGCGCAGGCCACCGACGCCGGTGGCGAAGATGGTGCCGATGCGCGTGTCGTCGACGTCGGGGCGGCCGGCGTGCGCGAAGCACTCCGCGGCCGCGGCGATGGCGAACTGCTCGACGCGGTCGGCGCGCCGGCTCTCCTTCGGGTTGTCGTAGTACGGGCTGGGGTCCCAGTCCGCGATCTCGATGGCTCGTCCGGACGTGAGGCCGGGGCCGTTGAGCCCCTGCCAGAACGCGTCCTTGCCGAGGCCGCAGGGCGCCACCACGCCGAAGCCGGTGATGGCGACGCGGCGGCCCTGCGAGCGGAGTGCCGGCGCTGCGGCCGGCATCAGAGCTTGCCGACGACCAGGTCGTACGCCTGACCGACGGTCTCCACGCCCTCGAGGTCTTCCTCCGGCACCTCGATGCCGAACTCTTCCTCGAGCGCCATCACGAGCTCGACCAGGTCGAGGCTGTCGGCGTCCAGATCGTCACCGAACTTGGCCTCCGGGACCACCTTCGCCTCGTCGACGGAGAGCACGTCGACGGCGCACTTGCGGAAGCGAGCGAACAGTTCCTGATCCACTGGATTGATCTCCTTGATGCGGGGCGTCGCCATCGTCGGCGACGGGTTGATGATAGTGAACGTGAAGGGTGTGACGGGGTGTCGGTGCCCGGGCGGGGCGCCGTCAGTGACCCATGCCGAGGCCGCCGTCGACGGGGATGACGGCGCCGGTGATGTAGGCCGCGTCGTCCGATGCGAGGAACGCGACGACGCCGGCGATCTCGTCCGGCGAGGCCATGCGGTTCAGCGGCACAGCGGCGGTGAGCTCGGCCAGGCGGGCCTCGCCGAGCGCAGCCGTCATGTCAGTCGCCACCGGGCCGGGGGCGACGACGTTGCACGTGATGCTGCGCGAGCCGAGTTCGCGGGCCACCGAGCGGGCGAAGCCGACGAGGCCGGCCTTCGAGGCGGCGTAGTTGGTCTGGCCGGCACTGCCGAGCAGACCGACCACCGACGACATCAGCACGATGCGGCCCTTGCGGGCGCGCAGCATGCCCTGCGAGGCGCGCTTCACCACGCGGAACGCGGCGGTGAGGTTGGCGTCGACGACCGAGGTGAAGTCGTCCTCCTTCATCCGCAGCAGCAGGCCGTCCTTGGTGATGCCGGCGTTGGAGACGAGGATCTCGACGGGGCCGAACTCGGCTTCGACTGCGGCGAACGCGGCGTCGACGGATTCGGCGGAGGTGACGTCGCACTGCACGCCGAAGAAGCCGTCGGGCGGCGGTGACGAGTTGTAGGTGACGGCCACCTTGTCGCCGAGCGCGGCGAATCGTTGGGCACAGGCGAGGCCGATGCCGCGCGAGCCGCCGGTGACGAGGACGACGCGGCTCATGCCAGCACCGTCGGCGAGGCCGAGTCGCCGCCCCACCGGAGGATGGCGCTGGCGGCGGTCATGCCGGCGCCGAAGCCGACGAGCAGGACCAG
>JBMOGW010000055.1:0-16487 GCA_049318165.1 Ilumatobacteraceae bacterium | reverse complement strand
GCGATGTCGGGGCTCTGCTCGTCGATGCTGACGATGACGCCGCAGGTGTTGCCGTCGAAGCCGTACAGCGCGTTGTCGTAGCCGATGCCGTTGATGACCTGGCGGGCGAGCTTGGGGATGTCGACGTACGCCTCGGTCGTGATCTCGCCCGCGACGACGCACAGGCCAGTGGTGAGCAGGGTCTCGCACGCGACGCGCCCGTGCGGGTCCTCCGTCAGGATCGCGTCGAGGACAGCATCGCTGACCTGGTCGGCCATCTTGTCGGGGTGACCCTCGGTCACACTTTCGGAAGTGAACGTGTAGCGGCTCACGCGGTGAGGCTCCTCATGCTGGTTGGGTCGTGCCACGGATCTCGGAAACAGTATCCAGAACCGCCTTGGCGATGGATCTTTTGTCGGTGAGCGCCACCGTGCGCCGCTGCCCGTCGGCGCGCAGCAGGGTGACCTCATTGGTGTCGTGCTGGAACCCGACGCCGGGTGCGCCGACGTCGTTGGCGACGATCAGGTCGAGGCGCTTGCGTTCGAGCTTCGCCTGCGCGTTCGCGATCAGGTCGGCGGTCTCGGCGGCGAAACCGACGAGTACCTGCCCGTGCGGCTTGGCCGAGCCGAGCCCGGCGAGGATGTCGGGCGTCGGTTCGAGCACGATCTGCGGGACTCCCTGGTCCTTCTTGATCTTGCCCTCGGCGGCCATCACCGGGCGGAAGTCGGCGACGGCAGCGGCCATCACCACGACGTCGGCCGACGGTGCGAGACCCTCGAGCGCCGACTGCATCTGTGCCGCGGTCTCGACCGCCACGATCGCGACACCATCTGGCACCGGCAGGTCGGAGGTGGTGACGAGGCTGACTCGGGCGCCTCGGGCCGCGGCCTCGGCAGCGATCGCGTAGCCCTGCTTGCCGGAACTGCGGTTGGCGATGACGCGCACCGCATCGATGGGCTCGCGGGTGCCGCCGGCGCTGACGACCACGTGCAGTCCCGACATCGGGCCGGCCGAGAGCACGGCCTCGACGGCAGCGACGATGGTCTCCGGGGTGGCCAGGCGGCCGTGGCCGATGTCGCCACCGGCGAGCCGGCCCGACTCGGGATCGACCACATGCACACCACGGCTGCGCAGGGTGGCGAGGTTTGCCTGCACTGCGGGGTGCTCCCACATCTCGGTGTGCATCGCCGGGCACACCACGACGGGCGCACGCGTCGCCAGCAGGGTGTTGGTGAGCAGGTCGGTGCTCAGGCCCGCCGCGTAGGCACCGAGCAGGCGCGCCGTGGCGGGCGCGACCAGGATCAGATCGGCCGACTGGCCGAGACGGGTGTGCGGGATCGGGGTGTCCTCATCCCACAGGCTGGTCTGCACGGGCTCACTGGCCAGGGCCGACAGCGTGGTGCGTCCGATGAAGTGCTCGGCGCCCTTGGTCATCACCGGCACGACGTGCGCGCCGGCGTCGACGAGACGACGGCAGACCTCGACGGCCTTGTAGGCCGCGATGCCCCCGGTGACACCGAGCACGATGCGCTTGCCGGCGAGCATCGGGGTGCGCGCAGCCTCAGGCGGTGGCGTCGGTCTCGGCCGCCGCGTCGTCGTCCTCGGCCACCTCGACGCGCTGGATCTTGTCGGCTGCGATCTCCTCGAAGCCGATGCTCAGCGGCTTGCGCGCGACCGAGCTGACCTGCGGCGGCACCATCTGACCGAGACCGTCGCCGAGCTGGTTGAAGTAGCTGTTGATCTGGCGGGCACGGCGTGCCGCGAGCGTCACCAGGCTGAACTTCGAGTCGACGCGATCGAGGAGCTCCTCGATCGGCGGGTTGATCATGGTGTCGTACGAGCGCGTGGTCATCGAGTGCCTCCTGAGAGCAGCGACCGAAAAGGCAGCGGCGCAGTCTACCCGGGACTACTGCCGATACTGCTGGATGATGCCGGCCATCTCCTGCAAGGTGCGCTCGAGGTCGTCGTTGACGACGACGTGGTTGGCGATCGCCAACCCGACGGGCTCCTCGTCGAGGGCCTTCTGCAGGCGCTGGTCGACCTTGTCCTCGGGATCGCCCCGTCCACGCAGCCGGCGTTGCTGTTCCTCACGCGACGGCGGCAGCACGAAGATCAGGACTGCCTCGGGGTGCAGTGCCTTCACCTGGCGCGCACCGTCGACTTCGATCTCGAGCACGACGTCGCTGCCCTCGATGGCGTCGGGGCGCGGGGTGCCGTAGTAGTTGCCGAGGAAGTTGGTCCACTCGAGGAAGCCTCCCTCCTCGATGCGGCGCTCGAAGGCGTCCCGATCGGTGAACACGTACGCCGTGCTCGACTCGCCGGGGCGCTGCACCCGCGTGGTCCACGACCTGCTCAGCCACAGCCGAGGGTCACGCGCCACGAGAGCACTGACGATCGTGCCCTTGCCCACACCACCGGGGCCGGACACGATGAAGATGTGTGACGACGTCACGACGGTCGAGGCCGTCAGGGCCTCACTTGCCGAGCTGTTCGAGCAACGCCTGCTTCTGCTGCTGGCCAAGGCCTTGCACGCGACGGTTCTCGGCGATGCCGATCTCGTCCATGATCTTGCGGGCCTTGACCTTGCCGACGCCGGGGAGCGACTCGAGCAGGGAGACGACCTTCAGCTTGCCCACGGTGGAGTCGGTGGACGCGAGCGCTTCGGCCAACGTCACCGAGCCCATCTTGAGCTGGTTCTTGAGTTCGGCACGAGCCGCACGAGCCTCGGCAGCCTTGGCGAGGGCCTGGGCACGCTGTTCAGGGGTGAGTTGCGGAGGTGTTGCCATGGGATGACCCTACTCCCCTTCGTCACCCCTGTGGTGGCAATCCGCCCTGGTGGGCCAGCCCGGAGAGCTGGGCAGGTGTCACACCACGGACCGCGCACCACTCGTGCAGCTCCCTCAGCACGTGGTGCGACGCCCGCGGGTCGGCGAACGTGGCAGTGCCGACCTGCACGGCAGCGGCCCCTGCGAGCAAGAGCTCGGCGGCGTCCCAGCCGCTCGACACGCCCCCCACGCCGACGATCGGCAGGTCCGGCAGCGCAGCATGCACGTCGTGCACCGTGCGCACGGCGACGGCGTGGATCGGGCGGCCGCTGTAGCCACCCCCACCGGCGCCGAGCACCGGGCGACCGGTGTCGGGGTCGAGCACCATGCCCAGCAGCGTGTTCACCAGGGTCACCGCCTCGGCGCCGGCTTCGTGCACCGCGGCGGCCACCTCCACGACCCGGTCGGTGTTCGGGCTGAGCTTCGCCCACCGCGGCCGGCCGGCGGCCGTCGTCGAGCGGATCACCTCTGCCGACAACTCGGCGTCGTGGGCGAAGATGCCTCGTCGACCCTCCAGATTGGGGCAGGACAGGTTGACCTCGACGGCCACCACGCCGGCCGGAGCGCCGGCCAACTGTTCGGCAGCGAGGCGGTAGTCCTCCACGCTGCGGCCCCAGATGCTGGCCACGACCCGTGCACCGGTGGCGAGCAGCGCGGGCAGCTCGTCCTGGATCCAACGAGTGACGCCGGGTCCCTGCAGGCCGACGGCGTTGATCATGCCCGCTCCCGCAGGGTGCACTCGCGGGGCCGGGTTACCCGGCCACTCGTATGCGGCGAGCGACTTGACCACGACGGCGCCCAGGTCGGCGAGCGGGAAGTAGCGGGCGAGCTCCGCGCCGTGACCCGCCGTGCCCGACGCCGTCATCACCGCCGCCGGCAGCTCCACCGACCCGATCAGGACGCTCTGGTTCACGGCGCGATCGGCCGCAGGCGCCGACAGGCCCGGGAGGCAGCAGCCGAAGCGAAGCCGAGGCCAGTGCCGACCATCACGAATGGAACTCCTGCAGGCTGCGTACGGCGATCTCCTGCCCGGCCATCTCCTGCATGCCCTGCACTGCGGCGAGCGCCGCCTCGACGGTGGTGACGGAACTGACTCGGTGGCTGTTCGCCGCCTTGCGGATCTGCTCGCCGTCGGTGCGGCCGCCACGGCCCTGCGGGGTGTTGATGACGAACGCGATCTGACCGCTCTCGATCAGCTTCACCGCGTTGATGCCGTGGCCGTCGGAGATCTTGCCGACCACCTGGTCGACCGTCAGCCCGAACCGCTCGAGGTACGCCGCGGTGCCGCCGGTGGCCGCGATGCCGAGGCCGAGGTCGCGCAGCCGTTGTGCCACCACCAGACCGGCCGGCTTGTCGCCGTCGGCCAGCGACAGGAACACGGTGCCGTCCGTGGGCAGCACGGTGCCGGCGGCCAGCTCGGCCTTGTAGAACGCCCGACCGAAGGTGATGTCGATGCCCATCACCTCGCCGGTGCTGCGCATCTCCGGGCCGAGGGCCGTGTCGACCTCCGGGAACCGGTTGAACGGCAGCACGGCTTCCTTGATCGCCACGTGGCCGTGGTCGCTCGGCGGGCGCAGCAGGCCTTCGTCGCGCAGCTCGGCCAGGGTTGCGCCGAGCATCACTCGGGACGCCACCTTGGCGAGCGGCACGCCGGTGGCCTTGGCCACGAACGGCACGGTGCGGCTGGCGCGCGGGTTGGCCTCGATGACGTAGACCGTGGTGCCCATCACGGCGTACTGCACGTTGATCAGTCCGCGCACGTCGAGCGCCTTCGCGATCGCCGTCGTGTAGCGCTCGATCACCTCGACCACCCAGCTCGGCAGGGTCTGCGGCGGGATGGCGCAGGCGGAGTCCCCGGAGTGCACGCCGGCTTCTTCGACGTGCTCCATCACGCCTCCGATGAGCACCTCGCCGGTGTGATCGCGGATGGCGTCGACGTCGACCTCGGTGGCGTCCTCCAGGAAGCGGTCGATCAGCACCGGACGTTCGGCGGAGAGGCCGCCCTCCTTGCCGAGGCTGCCGAAGCCGGCCAGCTCGGCCATCGCTCGGGCGAGGTGGTTGCGGTCGTGGACGATCTGCATCGCACGGCCGCCGAGCACGTAGCTGGGCCGCACGAGCACCGGGAAGCCGACCCGCTCGACGATCTCGAGCGCCTGCTCGAGATCCGTCGCGGTGCCACCGGGCGGCTGCGGAATGTGCAGCTGGTCGCAGAGTGCGTTCCACTTCTCGCGGTCCTCGGCGAGGTCGATCGACGCCGGGGCGGTGCCGGCGATGATCGCCGGGGGCAGCAGCCCGGACAGCTTCAGCGGGGTCTGTCCGCCGAGCGACACGATCACCTTCGGGGCCACGCCGCCGGCGGCAGCGGTCTCCGCGGCGATGACGTTGAGGACGTCTTCCCGGGTGAGCGGTTCGAAGTACAGGCGGTCGCTGGTGTCGTAGTCGGTCGACACGGTCTCGGGGTTGCAGTTGACCATCACGGTCTCGAAGCCGGCATCGCGGAGCGCGAACGAGGCGTGCACGCAGCAGTAGTCGAACTCGATGCCCTGACCGATGCGGTTCGGGCCGCTGCCGAGGATGACGACGCGCGGGCGGTCGCTGGGGCGGACCTCGTTCTCGTCCTCCCAGGTGCTGTAGTGGTAGGGCGTCAGCGCGGCGAACTCGGCGGCGCAGGTGTCGACGGTCTTGTAGGTCGGCATCACGCCGGCCGCTTCACGTGCCGCACGGACGGTCAGCTCGTCGGCGCTCCACAGGAACGCCAGCTGAGCGTCACTGAAACCGAACTGCTTGGCTCGCCGCCACTGGCGACGGGTGAGCGACGGCACGACGCCCTGCTCGGGCAGCAGCTCACCGAGGACGGCGCGTTCCTCCATGATCTGCTGCATCTGGTCGAGGAACCACGGGTCGATGCGGCACGCGTCGTGGATCCGCTCGACCGACACGCCGCGTCGCAGCAGTTCGCCGACCTGGAAGATGCGCTCGGGCGTGGCGATGGCCACCTGGGCGAGCAGATCGTCGTCGGTGCGGTCGGCCAACTGGGCCTCCGCCGGGTCGCAGCCCAGGCCGAGGCGGCCCTGCTCGAGCGAGCGGAGACCTTTCTGCAGACTCTCGGTGAACGTGCGTCCGATCGACATCGCCTCGCCGACCGACTGCATCTGCGTGCCGAGCACACCCTTGGTGCCGGGCAACTTCTCGAACGCCCAGCGCGGGATCTTCGTGACGACGTAGTCGATGGAGGGCTCGAAGCTCGCCGGGGTGGCCTTGGTGATGTCGTTCGCGATCTCGTCGAGGGTGTAGCCGACGGCCAGCTTCGCGGCGATCTTGGCGATCGGGAAACCGGTGGCCTTGGAGGCGAGCGCGGAGGACCGGGACACGCGCGGGTTCATCTCGATGACGACCTGCTCACCGGTCTGCGGGTTCACGGCGAACTGCACGTTGCTGCCGCCGGTTTCGACGCCGACGCGGCGGATGCAGGCGAATGCGGCGTCGCGCATCTCCTGGTACTCCACGTCGGTGAGCGTCTGCGCCGGGGCGACGGTGATGGAGTCGCCGGTGTGCACACCCATCGGGTCGACGTTCTCGATCGAGCAGATGATCACGCAGTTGTCGGCGCGGTCGCGCATCACCTCCAGCTCGTACTCCTTCCAGCCGGCGATGCTCTTCTCGATGAGGATCTCGCTGATCGGGCTGGCTTGGAGGCCGTTGGCGGCCACGGACTCGAACTCCTCGGCGGTGGACGCGATGCCCGTACCGCGGCCGCCGAGGATGTAGGCGGGCCGGATGATGCACGGCAGGCCGATCTCCTGCAGGACGGTGCGCGCCTCGTCCATGTCGTGGGCGATGCCACTGGCCGGCACCTTCAGGCCGATCTCGATCATCGCCTGCTTGAACTGGTCGCGGTCCTCGGCGGTGGCGATCGCCACGGCGTTGGCGCCGATCATCTCCGGAGTGCCGGGGTGGCCGATGACCCCGGCCTCGTAGAGCGACATGGCGGTGTTCAGGCCGGTCTGACCGCCGAGCGTCGGCAGCACGGCGTCAGGACGTTCGCGCTCGATGATGCGCGCCACGACCTCGGGGGTGATCGGCTCGACATAGGTGGCGTGCGCGAAGTCCGGGTCGGTCATGATCGTCGCCGGGTTCGAGTTGACGAGGATGACGCGGTAGCCCTCCTCCTTCAGCACGCGGCACGCCTGGGTGCCGGAGTAGTCGAACTCGCAGGCCTGGCCGATGACGATCGGGCCGGAGCCGATGATGAGGATCGAGTGGATGTCGGTGCGGCGCGGCATCAGGCACCCACCTTCGCGTCCATCAGTTCGGCGAACATGCCGAACAGGTAGCGGCTGTCGTGCGGTCCGGGCCCGGCCTCGGGGTGGTACTGCACGCTGAACGCCGGCGCTCCGAGCACGCGCATCCCTTCGTTGGTGAGGTCGTTGAGGTTCAGATGGGTCACCTCCACCTTGCACTGGAGGCTGGCGGGGTCGACGCAGAAGTTGTGGTTCTGGCTGGTGATCTCGACGTGGCCGGTGGCCTCGTGGCGAACCGGGTGGTTGCCGCCGTGGTGACCGAACGGCAACTTGTAGGTCTCGCCGCCGAGCGCACGGCTGAGCAACTGGTGACCGAGGCAGATGCCGAACAGCGGCACTTCGCCGACCAGTGCGGCGATCGTGTCGGACGCGTAGCCGGCCATTGCGGGGTCGCCCGGGCCGTTGGAGAGGAACACGCCATCGGGGCGGCGGGCGAGCACGTCGGCAGCCGACGTGGACGCAGGCACGACCTCGACGGTGCCGAGCTCGGCCAGGTGGCGCAGGATCGTGGTCTTGATGCCGAAGTCGAACGCAACGATGCGCCGGCCGCCGGAGCCGACGACGTACGCCTCGGGTGTGGTCACCTGGGCGACGAGGTCGATGCCGTCGGTGCCCGGCTCGGCCTGCGCGGCCGCGCGCAGCGCTGCCTCGGACGCAGTGCCGAAGGCACCGGGCATCGCACCGGTGTCGCGCAGCACGCGAGTGAGGCGGCGGGTGTCGATGCCGGCGATGCCGCTGATGCCGAACCGACGCAGCATCGCGTCGAGCGAGTCCTCGGCGCGCTGGTTGCTGTGCCGGCGTGCCATCTCGCGCACGATCACACCTCGGCAGAACGGCCTGGCCGACTCGAAGTCGTGGTCGTTCACGCCATAGTTGCCGATGTGCGGGTACGTGAAGGTGATGATCTGGCCGGCGTAGCTCGGGTCGGTGATGACCTCCTGATACCCGGACAGCACCGTGTTGAAGACCACCTCACCGCTCGCGACGCCGCCCACGGGGTCGGCGCCGAGCAGCTCGCCCTCGAAGACGCTGCCGTCGGCCAGGACCAGCGCTGCCTCGCGCATCATGACCGCACCTGTGTCGTCGTGGTCGCCGCCGGCGTCGTCATCGTTCGCATGATCATGCACCCTAGCGCATGATCATCCAGCAGGCGATGGGTCGAGACATGAAAAACGCCCCCGAACGGGGGCGCGGCATGCAGAGGAACGCGGTTCACCGATGATCTCCTTCCCGTACGGGCCTCACGGGACCCGTTTCACGGTCAGGACCGCACTCTAGCCGTTTCGACCACTAGCGTCACGACGATGCAGGTCCGCGTGCTCTTGGCATCCCAGCACGGCTTCATCGCCGGCGAGCCGGTGCTGGCCGAACTGGACGAGGCGCGTCGAGCACTGGCACCCAGCGGTGTGATGCTCGAGGCCTCGCTGCTCGGCGCACCGCGTCGGCCGGACGACCTGACCGGCCTCGCCGCACGCCTGGGCCTCCCGCTGACCGTGATCGGCAGTGACGCCGACGGCTTCGGCGGTCTGCTACGCGCCGGCTTCCGCGACGCGCTCGACGGCGGCGCCGATGCCATCGTCTCGCTCGACGCCGACGGGCAGCACGACGCCCGCCAGATCCCCGACCTGGTGCGCAGCCACCTGGCGCACGCCAGCGGACTCACCATCGGCTCGCGCTGGACACGCGGCGGCTCCTCCCCCGGTACCGGCGTGGTGCGCACCCTGCTCAGCCGCTCGGGCAACGCCGTCGTGAAAGCCATCACCGGCGCCCGCGGCGTCAGCGACTCCACCACCTCGTTTCGGGTGTACTCGCCCGAGGTGGCCCGCCTGCTGATCGAGGAGCACCTGCCGTCCGACACGTACGGCTTCTTCTCGGCGATGGTCGCCGTCGTCCAGGCCCACGGGTTCGCGGTGGACGAGGTGCCGATCACCTACCGGCCGCGGTACTCGGGTGGCGGCGAGCTCGGCCGCGCCGACCTGAAGGAGTTCGCCGACAGCCTCCCGGAGGTTCGCCGCCACGTCGGCGACATCCGCACCGAGATGCGTTCGAACCAGGCGATCTGGGCGCAACGCAACCCGCGGCTGCGTGCCCAGGAGGCCACCGGCGAGTCGGTCTTCGGCGCCACGGACGAGCTGGCCAACCTCAGTGACGCCGACCGCTTCCTCTCGTGGATCAGCGACACGATCGAGCCGGCGCTCGGACCGAAGGTGTTGGAAGTCGGCGCCGGCGTCGGGGCGATCGCCACCAAGCTCGCCGCCGCCGGCCACGACGTGACCGCGATCGAGCCCGCCGACAACGTGTATCCCGAACTCGAGCGGCGCTGCGCCGGCGTGGCACGAGTGCAGGCCCGCAAGGTCACGTCGCAGCAACTGCTCGCCGAGGGTGCGGCGGGGACGTTCGACTCCGTGGTCTACGTCAGCGTGCTCGAGCACATCCGCGACGACGTCGACGAACTGCGCACCGCCTTCGAACTCCTCAAGCCGGGCGGCACCGTCGCGTTGTTCGTGCCGGCGATGCCCGCCTTGTACGGCAGCCTCGATTTCAAGTCGGGGCACTACCGCCGCTACGACCGCGAGCTGCTGCGCAGCGCCGTCACCGGTGCCGGGTTCGAGGTCGAGCGGCTGCACCACATGGACATCGCCGGGGTGATCCCCTACTTCCTGATGTACCGAATGCTCGACGTGCAGACCCTCGACTCGGGTTCGTCGAAGTTCTACGACTCGGTGATCGTGCGGATCAGCCGGCTGGTTGAAGACCGTGTCGGAGCGCCAGCACTTGGCAAGAATCTCGTTGCGGTTGGACGTCGACCTCCGGTGACGTCCCCACCCGCTTGAGCACCACGGCGTTGTCGTCCTCGTAGAGCGGCTGGAACGGCCCGCCCGGGGCGCGCATCGCGTCGTACAGCGCCTGGTTGTTCGTGCCGATCTGGGTCTTGTCGAGCACGACGTACTCGACGGTGCGCGGGTCGGGCAAGCGGGCACAGTCGTCATTGCCCCACACTGCCGGGGTGAACGGGTTCGGCCAGTCGTAGATCTCGCGACGATGCGACAGATGTGGCAGCAACTGGTAGGTGGCGGCCACCGACGCGTCGCTGGGCACCACCGCCAGCGCATTGCGCAGCGAATCGTGACGCGGGCCGGGCACGGCCCACACCTGGGAGTCCTTCTCGTTCAGCGGCGACGGCGACCAGGCCACGTTGGTGACGTAGGCGCAGCCGACGAGCCACAGCGGCAGGACGATCTTCGCGACCTGGAACCTCCAGAACGTGAAGGCGCCCTGGATCGACGCGATGAAGATCGGGGCGATCATCACCGACGTGTACTGGTAGCGGATCATGCGCGAGTACGGGCTGAGCCCGATGACGCTGGCGAGCATCTGCGGCAGCGCCATCAGCAGTCCGAGCGGGTTGCCGATGTACGCCCATCCGACCGGCCACGAGAGCTGCTTGTAGAACAACAGGCGGTCGTGCTGCACCGCATCGTGCACGACACGATCGGGGTGGCGCAGGATCGTCGACAGGATCTCCGGCGTCGTCGAGCCGTACGGCCCGTAGAACATCTGGACGTAGAACGGGTCCTTGCCGTCGTTGAACCACGGGATCACGAGCTTCGTCGCCACGACGTACCACAGCGCACCGAGCAGGAAGAGCCCGGCGCACATGCGCAGCACGCGGCGGATGTCCGGGGCACGCCGCATCGTGATGGCGAGCACGACGCCCATCATCATCACCGCCAGCGCAGTGTCCTCGCGGCAGCTGAGCGCGATGAGCACCATCGCATAGCACCAGCCCCACCGCTCCTTCGTCGCAAACCACCACGCGTACAGAAAGGGAGTGATGACCAACGCCTCAGGGTGGAACATCGCCCAACTGATCCACTGCAGCGGCGCGTACAGCAGGAACACCACGGCGAAGCAGAAGCCCATCCAGGGTGTGCGGAACTTGTCGCGGGCGATGAGGTACACCGGCGCGGCACCGAGGCCCAGCACACACGCCTGCACGACGTAGAGGAACGACGGACCCGCGCCGAGCCAGTAGAACGGCACGAAGGCGTAGGCGATGAGGTTGACGTGGTGGCCCCAGAAGTCGAGGCCACGCACGCTCATGAACGTGTCGCCGAAGCGGGATGCCAACCAGAAGCCCTGGTCGTAGATGCCCATGTCGTACGACCACGTGCCGAAGTTGTTGTGGTTCTGCACGCCGAGCGAGCCGAACACCGACGCGAAGATGATGATGCCGGCGAACGTCAGCCAGGCCGCCGGGTGGGCGGTCGACACTTGCCGAACGAAGCGATCTCGCCAGTCACGCAGCCGGTCCACGACGGGTCAGTCTTGCCGACGGCGAGGGGGAACGGCCGTCATGCCGTCAGGCGGCGCGCAGCACCGGCACGAGTGCCGCCAGGACACCGTTGACGAAACGTCCCGAATCGTCGGTGCTGAACCGCTTCGCCAGCTCGACGGCCTCGTCGAGCACCACGGCCACCGGCACGTCCGGACGCCCGAGCAGTTCGAAGGCGCCGACGCGCAGCACGTTGCGATCGATCGCCGGCATGCGTTGCAGAGTCCAGCCCTTGGCGTGTGCGGCGATGGCGGCGTCGAGTTGCTCGAGGTGTTCCTCGACGCCTCGGACGAGCACCGCGGTCAGTTCGTCGGCCGGGGAGATCTGCGCGGCGAGCACCTCGCCGGGCGCGATGCCCTTCGTCTCGGCCTCGTACAGCATGATGAGCGCCCGTTCGCGGGCGTCACTGCGATCGTCGTCGGCGGGCCGCGCCGGGCGCGACGGTCGGCGGGCCATGCGTCAGACCCGCGTGATGTAGTCGCCGGACCGGGTGTCGACCTTGATCTTGTCGCCGATGTTGACGAACAGGGGCACCTGCACGACCTTGCCGGTCTCGAGCGTGGCCGGCTTGCGGGCACCGCTGACACGGTCGCCCTGGATGCCGGGCTCGGTCTCGGTGATGGTGAGCTCGACCGAGGCCGGGATCTCGACGGTGACGATGTCGCCGTTGTAGAAGGCGATGATGGCGACCGAGTTCTCGACCATGTAGTCGGCGGCGTCGCCGAGGGCGACGGGCGACACGTGCTGCTGGTCGTAGCTCTCGAGGTCCATGAACACGTACTCGTCGCCGTCGCGGTACAGGAACTGCATGTCCTTGCGGTCGAGGATGGCCTGCTCGACGCGGATGCCGGCGTTGAACGTGCGGTCGATGACGGCGCCGGTGCGCAGGTTGCGGATCTTCGACCGCACGAACGCACCACCCTTGCCGGGCTTGACGTGCTGGAACTCGACGACCTGGAACAGGACGCCGTCGAGTTCGAGGGTGATGCCGTTCTTCAGGTCGTTGGTGGTGATGGCAGGCACGGAGAATCCTTCGGAGATGTCGTGAGCACGCGGCATCCGTCGCTGGTGACGACCACCAGATCCTCGACTCGGACGCCGCCGAAGCCATCACGATAGACGCCAGGTTCGACGGTTACGACGTCTCCGACCTGCAAAGCGGCATCCCCGGCCCGACTGATGAACGGGTCCTCGTGGATCAGCAGGCCCACGCCGTGCCCGGTTCCGTGCGTGAACCAGTCGCCGTAGCCGGCCTCGGTGATGACGTCGCGGCACACCGCGTCGAGCTCCTTCGAGGTGACGCCGGGGCGCACCGCCGCCACGCCGGCGCACTGCGCGGCCAGCACCAGGTCGTACAGCTCCCGCTGCTGGGCGGAGGGCTCGCCGATCACGAACGACCGGGTCATGTCGCTGTGATAGCCGTCGACGAGGGCGCCGACATCGATGATCACCGTGTGGCCGGGCTCGATGCGTGTGGCGGTGGGCCGATGGTGCGGCAGCGCCGCGTGGTGCGGCCCGGTGGCCACGATGGTGTCGTAGCTCGGGCCGCTGGCCCCCAGCTCGCGCATCCGCAGCTCGAGCCGGTTGCGCACCTCGGCCTCGGTGAGCCCGTCGCCGAGGTGGGGTGCGACCTCGGCGAGCGCTCGATCGGCGATGGCGCAGGCCCGAGCCATTGCGGCGATCTCCGCCTCGTCCTTGGTGCGCCGCTCGGCCTCCACCGCGCCGACCACCGGAACGAGTTCGGCGCTGATCGCGTCGCGGTACTGCGTGTGCTGCAGGTAGGTGACGTGGGCAGCCTCGAACCCGACCGTGCTGAACGGCGCACAGGCCGTGACCAGATGCCCCATGGTGCCTGGCCCGGACGTGCCGACCAGCACCTCCCCCCGCACTCCGGCGGCGGCCATCTGTTGTACGGCCTGGTCGCCATAGCGGCCATCCGTGACGAGCGTCAGCGAGTCCGGGCCGAGCACCACCCAACCGTTCGAACCACTGAACCCGGTGAGCCAGCGGATGTTGGTGAGGTCGCTCACCAGGAGCGCATCGGCGGTGGTGAGCCGCCGCCGCACCCGGTCGGCACGCCCGGCGAGGCCGGTCATCCGGCGGCCGCCGAGAGGCGCTGCGCCACGGCTTCCACGGCCAGGCGGTAGCCGTGGATGCCGAGGCCCATGATCGACCCGGTGGCCACCGGGGCGACGACGCTGGTGTGCCGCCACGGCTCGCGGGCGTTGGGGTTGGAGATGTGCACCTCGATGACCGGCCCGTCGAACGCTGCGAGCGCGTCGTGCAACGACCAGGCGTAATGGGTGAATGCGCCCGGGTTGATGATGATCGCCGCCGCTGTGCCGCGGGCTGCGTGGATGGCGTCGACGAGCGCACCCTCGTGGTTGCTCTGGAAGGCGGTGACCGTGTGCCCATGTGCCTCGGCCGCCTCCGCGACCGCAGCCTCGTAGTCGGTGAGGGTCGCGGTGCCGTACACGTGCGGCTCGCGCTGCCCGAGCAGGTTCAGATTGGGTCCGTGGAGGAGGGCGATGATGGCCACGCTCCTATCGTGCCACGCCGCTCCCCCGCGGCTGGGGTGATTCAGGACATGGCCGTGAGGGCGGACAGCGCGTCGGCAGGGTCGACGCCGGGGACGACCTCCACGCCGGCCGGGCCGTCGAGCACGAACGTGAGGCCGTCGGAGAGCACCTTCTTGTCCTTGCCCATCAGCCCCACGAGCTGCTCGGCCGACAGCCCGGACGGCAGCCCGGTACCCAGCTCGTACGTGCCGCCGACGACCTCGTAGTGCTGCTGCACGCGATCAGCGTCGATTCGGCCGAGGTGGTGCGCCAGGTGCGCGGCGTAGACCAGGCCGATGGCCACGGCTTCGCCGTGTGCCAGCGAGTGATCGGTGGCGATCTCGAGCGCATGGGCCAGCGTGTGGCCGTAGTTGAGCAGCGCACGGCGGCCACCCTCGCGCTCGTCGCTGCCGACGATCTCGGCCTTGATCTCCACGCAGCGGGCGACGCGGGCCACCTCGTCCATCGCCAGCAGGTCGTCGCCGGTGAGGAAGTGGTACTTGGCCATCTCGCCGCGGCCGCAGCGCACCTCGCGCTGCGGCAGCGTGGCCAGGGCGTCGAGGTCGCAGATGACGCCGCTCGGCTGCCAGTAGGCGCCGACCAGGTTCTTCCCGCCACCCGGCAGGTTGACGCCGGTCTTGCCGCCGATCGCCGCATCGACCATCCCGACGAGGGTGGTGCTGACGTGCACCACCGGAATGCCGCGGTGCCAACTGGCGGCGGCGAAGCCCGCGACGTCGGTGACCATCCCGCCGCCGACGCCGATGACCACGTCGTTGCGGGTGAGTCCCATCGCGGCGAAACCGTGGGCCAGTTGCTCGATCGTGGCGAGCGTCTTGTGGTCCTCGCCGTCGCCGATCTCGAACCGCTCGAACGGGATGCCGGGATCGACGTCGAACGGGATGCCGGCCTGGGTGACCACGGCAGCACGCCGCGCCGAGCCCGGCAACAGCGCCGCCAGTTCGCTTCGGGTGCCGTGGCCGACGAGCACGTCGTAGCTGCGGTCGCCGAGGGGGACGCGGACGGTGATCATCGCAGCACGGCCTCCACGACGTCGCTGATGGAGCGCTGGTCGACCAACACGATGGCGTCGGCGACCTCGCGGTACAGCGACTCGCGTTCGGTGAACATGCGCTGCAACGTACCCTCCGGATCGTCGTCGAGCAGCGGGCGATGGCCGCCGCCGCGGACACGCTCGACCAGCGTCGACGGCTGTGCGCACAACCACACCACACGTGCGCCCGACGCCTTCAGCAGCGCCCTGTTCTCGGCGCTCAGCACCACACCACCGGCGGCGGCGATGATCGCCGGCTCGGAAGTGGCGAGGGCGTCGCGCAGCACCTCGGTCTCCACTGTTCGGAAGGCGGGCTCGCCGTCGGCGGCGAAGATCTCGCGCACGGTGCGACCGGTGCGCTCCTCGATCATCGCGTCGCTGTCGAGCACGGGCCGTTGCAGCCGCTCGGACAGGACGCGCGCAACGGTGGTCTTCCCGACCCCCATCATCCCGACGAGCACGAGGTGAGTGGACGCGCCGACCGGCATGCGGCTACCGGAGCGACTCACGGAACGACGTGGCGTTGCGCACGAACTCGGCGACGCTGTCGCCACCGAACTTGCGCTGTGCCTCCGCGGCGAGCACGAGGGCCACCATGGTCTCGGCCACCACGCCCATCGCGGGCACGGCAGTGACGTCGGTGCGCTCCTTGAAGCTCACCGTCTCCTCCTTCGTGACCACGTCGACGGTCTTCAGCGTGGGACGGTTCAGCGTGGCGAGCGGCTTCATCGCTGCGCGCACGACGAGGATCTCACCCGTGGTCATGCCGCCTTCGGTACCGCCGGCCAGCGAGCTCTCGCGTCGGTAGTCGTTGGCCTCGGTGTCCCATGCGATGGCGTCGTGGGCGACACTGCCGCGGCGGCCTGCGACCTCGAACCCGTCGCCGATCTCGACACCCTTGACGGCCTGGATCGACATGATCGCCTGCGCGAGCGCGGCGTCGATCTTGCGGTCCCAGTGCACATGGCTGCCGAGGCCGATCGGCACGCCGTAGGCCAACACCTCGGCGACACCGCCGAGCGAGTCGCCGTCCTTGGCGCACGCTTTGATCTCCTCGATCATCGCGTCGCCGGCGGCGGCGTCGAAGCAGCGCACCTCGCTGGCGTCGACCGCATCGAGGTCGGCGGGGGTCGGACGCACACCGGTCTCGTTGCGCACAAGGCCCATCTGCACGATGTGCGAGATGACCGAGCAGCCGACCTGCGCGAGCAGCTTCTTGGCGAGCGCGCCGGCGGCGACTCGGGCCGCCGTCTCGCGGGCGCTGGCCCGCTCGAGCACGTCGCGGGCGTCGGTGAACCCGTACTTCTGCATGCCCACCAGATCGGCGTGACCGGGGCGCACCTGCGTGAGCGGGTCCTTCGTGGCACCGGGCGCGGGCGACATCTCCTCGTGCCACTTGTCGCTGCGGAACCACTCGCTGTTCTTGATCTCGAT
>JBMOGW010000054.1:0-16590 GCA_049318165.1 Ilumatobacteraceae bacterium | reverse complement strand
CCCTTCCCCATCGACGAGCGCTGGCCCGCAGAGGTGGCCGGACGGACGATGGACACCTACCACCGCTGGATGGAGGTGACGCTCTACGCCACCTTCGCCGGACTGCCGGCGTTGAGCGTGCCGGTCGGGTTCGACGAGCGCGGCTTGCCGATGGGCATGCAGGTGATCGGCGGACCGCGGGCCGACGTCGAGGTGCTCTGCGTGGGCGCCGCGTACGAACGGACGATGGCCGATTGGGCCGTCGGCGACCGTGCCGTGGGCGCCGCCCGTACCTGACCGCCCACTCAGTTGATCGGCGCGTCGTCCCTGGACACCGCCGCTGCGTGTCGCACCTGCGAGACTCTCGCCGATGGCAGCTGAGTCGATCAACGAGGACCGCTGGTTGCTCGAGGTGGTCGAGGCGATGCCGGACGGCGTCGTCATCGTCAACGTCGAGGGCGAGATGCGCCTGGTGAACCGCGAGATGGAGCGACTGCTCGGCTACTCGCGCGACGAGTTGCTCGGGCAGCGCGTCGAGATGCTCCTGCCCGCCGAGATCCGCACGGTGCACCACTCGCACCGCAGCGGCTTCAACGACAACCCGCACCGCCGCGCGATGGGCGCCGGGCTCGACCTCAGCGCTCAGCGCAAGGACGGCTCGGTGTTCCCGGTGGAGATCTCGCTCGCACCGACGGAGATCAGCGGCGAGAAGGTGGTGATCGCCACCGTGCGCGACGTCACCGCCAACAAACAGGCCGACGCCGATCTCGCCATCGCCCGCGAACGCGTGCTGCTGGCCGAGGACCACGAGCGCATCGCACGCGACCTGCACGACACGGTCATCCAGCGCCTCTTCGCGTCCGGCCTGTCGCTGCAGAGCGTGCTGCCGACCGTGCCCGAGACGGCGAAGGTGAAGATCGAGCGCATTCTCGACGACCAGGACGACGCCATCCGCGAGCTGCGCACCGCCATCTTCGGTCTGGCCAGCAAGCGCAGCGCCGGTCGAACGGTGCGCGTGGTGGTGAACGACCTGGTCGACGAGTCGGCCCGCGTCCTCGGGTTCCGGCCGACGCTGCACATGTCGGGCGTGCTCGACACCGTCGACGAGGAGACCACGGCCGAGGTGGCCGCCGTCACCCGCGAGGCGTTGAGCAACGTGGCTCGCCACGCCCGGGCACGCAAGGTGGAGGTCACCCTGAAGCACGCCGACGGCGAGCTCACCCTGGTGGTGGCCGATGACGGTGAGGGCATCCCGGGCAGTCACCGTCTGGGCAGCGGCCTGCTGAACATGCACGACCGCGCCGACCGGCTGGGCGGCAACTGCAACGTGACGTCCATCGAGGGCACCGGCACGACGGTGCGCTGGACGATCCCGATCAACGACTGACGGACGTTCCCGCCGAACTTAAGTTCTGCGGTCCCGCCGAACTGACGTTCTGCGGTCCCGCCGTGGTCTGTGCGCGTCAGCCCTGGGGCGGCGGCGCGGTGCGGCCGGCCCCGGCCTTGACGGCGAACACCGCTGCCTCGGTGCGACGGCTCATGCCCAGCTTCATCAGCATGTTGGACACGTAGTTCTTCACCGTCTTCTCGGCCAGGTGCAACTCGGTGCCGATCTGGCGGTTGGTGGCGCCCTCGGCGATCAGGTCGAGGATCTTGCGTTCCTGCGGCGTCAGCTTCGCGAGGCGCTCGTCCTCCTCCGAAGGGTGACGCAGGCGGTGCAGCACCTTGCTGGTGACCGTCGGGTCGAGCAGCGACTCGCCACGGGCGACGCGGCGGATGGCCGTGACCAGGTCGTTGCCGCGGATCTGCTTCAGCACGTACCCGGACGCGCCGGCCATGATCGCCTCGAACAGCGCGTCGTCGTCGCTGAACGACGTGAGCATCAGACACGCCAGGCCGGGCAGCTGGCTGCGCACCTCGCGGCACACCTCCACACCGCTGCCGTCGGGCAGACGGACGTCGAGCACCGCCACGTCGGGGCGGACCGCCGGGATCCGCTGCATCGCCTCGGCAGCGGTCGACGCTTCGCCGACCACCGTCAGACCGGGCTCGGCTTCGATGAGCTCGCGCACTCCACGGCGGACGATCTCGTGATCGTCGAGCAGGAAGACGGAGATGGGCTTCGGGGACTCATCCATGACCGACCAGGCAATCACAGGGAGCGGCCTCTTGTCAGGGACCTTCGTCACTTTGTCACAAGGTCACAACCGCACGAGGGCGTCCTAGAATGCCGTCCGTGCTGCAGACCCAACCGCCCGCTGTCCTCCCCCAGGCCAACGACGCCTGCTGGTGCGGCAGCGGCCGCAAGTACAAGCGCTGCCACAAGCCCCTGGAAGGCCGGGTGCTGCAGGGCATCGTCAGCCCGATGCGCAGCGTCCCCGACCACATCGAGCGGCCGCCGTACGCCCTCACCGGGTCCGCCCCACGCTGGGCCGAGCCGCGGGTGAAGTCGCCGGAGATCATCGAGCGGATGCGTCACGCCTGCACGATGGCCGCGGAGGTGCTGCGCCTGGCCGGCGAGATGGTGCGCCCCGGCATCACCACCGACGAGATCGACGTGTTCGTCCACGACGCCACCATCGAGCGCGGCGCCTACCCCAGCCCGCTCAACTACCACGGCTACCCGAAGAGCGTCTGCACCTCGGTGAACGAGGTCATCTGCCACGGCATCCCCGACAGCCGGGTGCTGCAGGACGGCGACATCGTCAACCTCGACGTCACCTGCTACGTCGGCGGCGTGCATGGCGACACCAACGCCACGTTCTTCGTGGGCAACGTCGACCCGGTCAGCCAGAACCTGGTGAAGGTGACCGAGGAGTGCATGTGGAAGGGCATCGAGGCCGTGCAGCCCGGGCGTCCGCTCAGTGACATCGGCCGTGCCATCGAGAACCACGCCAAGGCCAACCGGCTCGGCGTGGTGCGGGCCTTCATCGGCCACGGCATCGGCGAGCAGTTCCACACCGACATCCAGGTGCTGCACTACTACGACGAGCGGGCGAGCATGATCATGCGCCCCGGCATGACCTTCACGATCGAGCCGATGATCACGCTCGGCACGTGGCAGCACAAGATGGTGTTCGACGACGACTGGACCGCGGTCACGGCCGACGGCAAGCGCACGGCGCAGTTCGAACACACGCTGCTGGTCACCGACGACGGCGTCGACGTGCTCACCGCGCCCGGCTCGGTCAGCCCCAGCGCCCCCTGGCGCCGCTGACCCCGCGCGTGACGGTCAGCGGCCGGTGAAGTTGGCCGGGCGCTTCTCGAGGAACGACGCCACGCCCTCGCGGTGGTCGTCGCTCTTGAAGCAGGCCGCCATCGCCGCGGTGTGCCGTTCCATGTGCTCGCCGACCGGTGCAGTGAGGCCCTGGTGGACGAGCGACTTGATCAAGCCCAGGCTGTGCGGCGAACCGGCGGCGATCGTGCCGGCCAGTTCCATCGCGGCGGGCAGCAGGTCGTCGCTCGGCAGCACGTCGAGCACGTAGCCGAGGCCCAACGCCTCGTCGGCGCCGATCATCGCCCCGGTGTAGAGCAAGCGCAGTGCGGGCTGCAGGCCGATGATGCGCGGCAGCAGCCAGGTGCCGGCGCCGGTGTCGGGCACCAGGCCGCGGTGCACGAAGTTCCAGGCGAAGCGGGCGTTCGAGCTGGCGAGGCGCAGATCGCACTGCGACGAGAACTCGGCACCCATGCCGACGGCCGGTCCGTCGATGGCCGCGATCGTCGGCTTCTTCGCCTGGGCGATCGGCCACCACTTGTGTCGCTCCTCCGCCGAGCCGCGCAGGCCGCGGGTCTCGCCCGGCACCGTCGCCAGATCCGCCAGGTCGGTGCCGGCGCAGAACGCCCCGTGCACGCCGGTGATGACGAGCGCGACGGTCGACGGGTCCTCGTCGGCGCGGCCGACGGTCTCGATGAACTCGCCGAGCATCGCGTAGGTCATCGCGTTCCGCTTCTCCGGGCGGTCGATGGTGATCACCCCGACCTTGCCCTCCACGTGATGGCGGATGAACGACCGTGTCTCCTGCGTCATGCCCCGAACGTAGCCAGCGGGCAGGAGCCGCTCGGACCCGGCCGCCCTCAGAACGAGGGTTTCGTGAGACCCGGGGGCTCACGAAACCCTCGTTCTGGGCCCGGCCGGGCGTGGGAACATCGGGGGATGCCGTTCCTGCGCGACGACCTCGAGCGACGGATCGTCCGCCTCGCGATCCCGGCGCTCGGCACACTGGCCGTCGAGCCCGTCTACGTGCTCGTCGACACGGCGATCGTCGGTCGCCTGGGCACGCCGCAGCTGGCCGGCATGGGCATCGCGTCGATCGTGCTGCTCAACGTCGTGGCGGTGCTGTCGGTGCTGGAGTACGTCACGCCCGACATCGCCCGCGCCCGCGGCGCCGGCGACATGGACACCGCACGGCGGACCGCGGCACACGGGCTGTGGCTCAGTGTGCTGATCGGCGTGCCGTCCGGTGCGCTCCTCGCGCTCGTCGCCCGGCCCCTGTGCTGGTTGATCGGCGGTCGCGGCGACGTGCTCGACCACGCCGCCACCTACTTGGCCATCAGCGCCATCGGCCTGCCGTTCGTGCTGATCGGTTTCCTCGGCCACGGCGTGCTGCGCGGGCACAACGACCTCATCACGCCGCTGAAGATCGTGGTGGTCGCCAACGTGGCGAACCTGATCCTCGAGATCCTCGCCGTGTACGTCTGGGACATGGGCATCGCCGGGTCGGCGGCCAGCACGGTGGTCGTGCAGGCCGCTGCTGCGATCGCCTTCCTGGTCGCGATGCGCCGACACCTGACCAAGGTCGAACCGGCGTGGCGCCACTACCGGCCGATCCTCAACAACGGCGCACACATGGCCGTGCGCTCGGTCGCGATGTACACGGTGTGGAACGTGAGCACCGTGATCGCCGCGCACCTCGATGCGCCCACGTTGGCGGCCAACCAGGTGATGACCCAACTGTTCATGTTCCTCGCGCTGATCCTCGACGCGCTCGCGGTGCCACTGCACTCGCTGGTGGCGGAGGAACTCGGCGCCGGCCACCCCGACGACGCCGAGCGCATCGGCCGGGTGAGCACTCGGTTGTCGCTGTGGGCCGCGGGACTGCTGGGCCTGGCGCTGCTGGCGCTCACGCCGGTCATCCAGCGCATCTTCACCACCGACCCGGCCGTGCAGTCACGCCTGGTCGGCGCGCTCTTCGTGCTGGCCGCGATGCAGTTCCCGGGCGCGGTCGCCTTCGCGCTCGACGGCGCGCTGATCGGCGCGCGCGACATGGCATGGCTTGCGCGCCAAGCGATCCGCAACCTCGTGGCCTTCGTGCCCCTCGCTGCGGCGACGGTGATCTGGCCGCGCCTCGGCCTGGCAGGGCTGTGGGGCGCGCAGATGTGCTGGATGACCATGCGCGCCACGGTCAACTGGCGTCGGTGGTTGCACCTCGCAACCCTGCGCTTCGGCGTGCCGAGCACGGCCCCAGCGTCGGCGTGAGAGCATCGCGTCCCGAGCGTAAGGAGGCACCATGTCCATCCCCGATCTGCACGCCGTCGCCACCGGCAGCACCGCGCTGGTGCGCACCGAGCCGTGCGCACGCCGCATCCGCGTGATGGTGAACGGCGTGTTCGTCGCCGACACCACCAAGGCCGTCTACGTGTTCGAGCAGGGCCACCTGCCCGTGTACTACTTCCCTCGGGACGACGTGCGGTTCGACCTGCTCGAGCCGACCACCACGTCCACCCACTGCCCGCGCAAGGGCAATGCGACGTACTGGACGGTGGTCGTGGGCGACGAGCGCCGCGAGGACGCGGTGTGGGCCTACCCCGAGCCGTTCGACTCGGTGGCCGAACTGGCCGGCTACGTGGCGTTCTGGTGGGACCGCGTGGACGCGTGGTTCGAGGAGGACGACGAGGTGTTCAAGCACGCCCGCGACCCGTACAAGCGGATCGACGTGCTGCAGTCGTCACGTCACGTGCAGGTGATGATCGACGGCGTCACCGTGGCCGACAGCACGCGGCCGCGTCTGCTGTTCGAGACCGGACTGCCCGTGCGGTACTACCTGCCGAAGCTCGACGTGCGGGTGGACCTGCTGCGCCCGTCGGACACGCACAGCGTGTGCCCGTACAAGGGCACGGCGTCGTATCACGACGTGGTGCTGCCCAGCGGCACGCACTCCGACATCGTGTGGCACTACCCCGCGCCGATCCCCGAGATCCCGAAGATCGAGGGGCTGCTGTGCTTCTTCAACGAGAAGGTCGACATCGTCGTCGACGGCGTGCTGCAGGAACGCCCCGTCTCACCCTGGAGCTGACGGCACCGCGTCATCGACACGTCGACCTCAGCGTGGCACCTGGGCGAGCAGCGCCGGGCTGAGCCGCACGGTGCCGCGACCGAGTCCGCTGCCCGCGGCGTGGTGATGGATCCAGCGCGTCGTGTCGTCGTGCCCCAGCACGTCGAGCACCGCCTGCGGCCGGTCGGTGACGCAGGTGATCACCGGCACTCCCGGCAGCCACACCCCGGCCTCGTCGTACACCGCCTCGACCACCTTCGTCTGGTTCGCGATCAGGATCTTCGGTACCAACCGCAGCGCCGCCCAACGCTGCAGCGGCGGCGTCAGCCGTTCGACGGCCACGCGGGGCGCGACGTACTGCCGTTTGGCGAAGCGCACCGGACGCGTGCCCCAGTGGCACACGCCTGGGTCGATGAGGCCCGAGGTCACGAACGGCGGCCCGTCCACGTCGTCGCCCACCGCACCGATCAGGCCGTAGTACTGGTCGCGGAAGTCCACGGCGAACGTGGCGACGTCACCGAGCACCGCGCCGGCAGGGCTGGGCACCTGCACCGGCTCGTCGGCGAGCAGCGACGACCACGACGACCGCACCGCTCCCTTCGGCGGCCAGGCGACGGGGGGGCGTGGGTCGAAGCGCGGGCCGAACGCGCGGCGCACCTGACGCTGCGCGCCGCCGACTTCCCACACACCGGCCCACACGCGCACGGCGGCGTCGAACATGTGCGTGTCGCTCCACCACATCCAGCGCAGCGCTGCGACGTCCTCCACCTGCCGCCGGATGGCTGCGGCGTCGCGCGCGGCGAGCAGCGACTGCGGCAGCACCAGGCCCACCCGGCCACCGGGCCGCACCAGCCGCATCGCGAGCGCAAGGAACTCCGCCGCCGAGTCGGCGTAGGGGCCGCCACCGAACGCGGAACTGCCGCCGCGGGTGGTGAGCGACGACAGCTGGTTGAGGAACGGCGGGTTGCCGACCACCACGTCGAACTGCCGATCACCCCAGTCGCGTTGCAACGCGTCGCCGTGCTCGAACGTCGTGTCGGGGTCGATGTCGACGCCCGTCTGCTCGGGCAGGCCGGTGGCCCGCAGGAAGCGACCGTCACCACACGCGGGGTCGAGCACCGACGCCGCGCCGTCGAAGACGGCCTCGCGCACCACGGCGTCGACGAGCTCCGGCGGGGTGTACCAGGCGCCCAGCTGCTTGCGCCGACTCGGCTCACGTTGGGCCTCGCTCACACGGTCAGCGTAGGGTTTGGCCCCGTGACCGCACCGGACCCGTCCGACCGTTACCTGCACTTCGATCGGGAGGAGTGGGCCGCCCTGCGCGCGGCCACGCCACTGACGTTGCGCGAGGCCGAGCTGGAGCAGCTGCGCGGCATCAACGACCACATCGACCTCGACGAGGTCGCGGCCGTCTATCTGCCGCTCACCCGCCTGCTGAACCTCTACGTCGCCGCCACGCAGAACCTGCACAAGGCGTCCGCTGCGTTCCTCGGCACCTTGGCGCCGAAGGTGCCGTACGTCATCGGCGTCGCCGGCAGCGTGGCCGTCGGCAAGAGCACCTTCGCCCGCATCCTGCAGGCGTTGCTGGCCCGTTGGCCCGACCACCCCAAGGTCGACCTCGTCACCACCGACGGCTTCCTGCACCCCAACCACGTGTTGGAGGAGCGGGGCATCATGAACCGCAAGGGCTTCCCCGAGAGCTACGACACGCGGCGGCTGTTGCAGTTCCTCCGCGAACTGAAGAGCGGCGCCGCAGAGGTGCACGCACCCGTCTACAGCCACGTCGTCTACGACATCGTCGAAGGCGAGGGCGTCGTGGTCCGCCAGCCGGACATCCTGATCCTCGAAGGCCTCAACGTGCTGCAGGTGGGCGGCGTGGATTCCACCCGGCCCGAGTTCGTCAGCGACTACTTCGACTTCTCGATCTACATCGACGCCGACGAGGCCGACATCGAAGCGTTCTACGTGCAGCGCTTCCTGACCTTGCGCGAGACCGTGTTCAAGGATCCGAACTCGTTCTTCCAGCACTACGCGCACCTCACGCACGAGGAAGCCGTCGAAACCGCGAAGTTCATCTGGCGCGAGATCAACGGCAAGAACCTGCGCGAGAACATCGCTCCCACGAAGGACCGCGCCGGCCTGCTGCTGCGCAAGGGCGCCGACCACCGCGTCACCGACGTCTCGTTGCGACGGTTGTGATGCGGCGTGCACTGATCGCCCTGGCTGCGATGGCCGCGGTGCTGTCGCTCACCGGGTGCGGGAGCGACGAGGAAGCGGTGTCGCCGTACGACAAGGCACCGGTGCCGGCCGTGCCCGATCGCACCCAGGCATTGCCGGCCGCCGACGCACCATTGCCCGCCGGCCAGTACTGGGCGACGGCCACCGGCGTGGACGGCCCGGCCGTGAAGTTCACGTTGACGCAGGCGTTCTTCGGGCCCACCTGCGTGGTGGCTCTCGGTCAGGACGCCTGCGACGGCGATGTCGGCGTGCAGGAAACTCCAAGTCGCGACATCCTCGTCGCGCCGACCGGCGTGAGCCCGCTGTCGGTCGTCAGCGAGGACCGCGAGAACTTCGCGGTGCCCGCCGACGAGTTCGTACGGCTGGTCGCAGGCGACGCGCCCTCGTCCGACGCGCCGGACGGCTTCGCCTTCCAGCCCTACCCGTTCCTGGTCACCGTGGCCGCCGGCAACGTCACCGGCATCCAGCAGATCTGGATGCCCTGACGTACCTCGACGCCGGCGTGGGTCAGATGCCCAACCAGGCGGGGAAGTCGGCGATCGACTCGAGCTCGGCGAAGTGCTCGTCGTGCTCCACGTGCTCCAATTCCCACAGCAACGGGTACGGCACGTGCACGGCCGTGCCGCCCAACGCCATCACCGGGAGGATGTCGCTGCGCACGCTGTTGCCGATCATGCAGAACCGCGCCGGGTCGATGCCACGGTCGTCGAGGATGCGCTGATAGGTCTCCGGGTCCTTCTCGAGCAGGATCTCGACGTGCTCGAAGTGGTGTGCCAGGCCGCTGGTCTCCACCTTGTGCGTCTGGTGGATCAGGTCGCCCTTGGTGATCAGCACCAGCCGATAGTGACGGCCGACGGCGGCCAGCGTTTCGGGCACGTGCGGCAGCAGGCGCACCGGCTCGGTGAGCTGTGCGCGCACCTGCTCGACGATCTGGCCGATCACCGCCGTGGGCACGCGGCCCTCGCTGATGGCGATGGCAGCCTCCACGGCCGACAGGCCGAACGCCTTCACGCCGTAGCCGAACGTGCGCAGGTTCTTGCGTTCGACCGCCGTCAGCGCGGCCTTCACGTCGATGCCCTCGGCCACGTACGGCGACACCAGTTCCACGAACCGCATCTCGGCGGAGTGGAACCCGTCCTCGCTGTGCCAGAGCGTGTCGTCGGCGTCGAAGCCGATCACATCGAAGTCGCGCACGGCCGCCTACCGGTGGAGAGCGTTGAGGTAGTTGTAGACGGTGATGCGGCTGACACCCATGGCGTCGGCGACGTCCTCCACCGCGCGGCGCAACGTGAACGCACCGCGCTCGTCGAGCAGACGGATGGCGCGCTGCTTGTCCTCGCGGCTCAACGTCGGCAGCGGGGCGCCGAGCTCGCGCTCGACGGTCTCGATCAGCCGGTCGAGCGCGCCGTGCAGCGGCGCAGGGCGGACGGCGGCCACCAGCACGCCCTCCCACTTCAGGGGCAGATCGCCGGCCTCGCGTTCCTCGGCGGGCACGAGCGTCGCACCGAGGGCCTCGACGATCGGCTTCACCGACAGCACCAGCGGGTGCCGCGGCAGCTTGCCGCTCACGCGCCCTCCCCGAGCCGTTCGGCGTGCAGGCTGACGTGCGTGGCACCGTTGGCGAAGGCGGCGGACAGCACCGCACCGGACACCGCGCCCACCTGGTCCTCCGACACCGTGCACGACGAACCGAACGGCCCGAACTCGACGGTGGCGCCGAGCGCCTCCGCCGCGGCCACGGCGGCGCGCACGTGCGGACCGGGCTTGCCCTCGTGGAAGGGCTCGATGGTGAACTCCAGCAGCAGCACTGCAGGGATGGTAGCGAGGCCCAGGGCCTGGCCGTTCAGGCGTCGGGCATGAAGAACGTGAACATGCGCTGCGGCTCGATGCGCGCGAACAGCGCGCCGGTGCTGGTGATCGCCTTCAGCCAACCCTCGCCGTATCGGGCGTCGTAGTACTCGGACACCTGGCGGGCGAAGGCCGCGTGCTCGGGCGCCAGCGGGTCGATCACCTCCGCCCTGCCGTGCACGGTGACCTGCAGGTGCTCCCCCGGCAGGTGAGTGGCGGACACGGCCGGGTTGTGGCGGATGTGACGGAAGCGGAGCGAATCCGGGGCCGACCCGAAGTAGAACCGGCCACGGTGGAAGATGCCGTCCACGGCGCTGTTGATCGGGCGGCCGTCGGAACTCACGGTGGCCAGCACCAACAGGCACATGCCCTGGAGGTGATGGCACACCCCCTCCGCGCTGAGCCGCCGCTCCTTCGTGATCACGTCCTTGAGGTGCCGGCCGCCGGCAGCGGCGCTCCGGTCGAGCACGTCCTGCAGCCACATCAGGTCGTCGTCGGTCTCGTACATGCCCTCAAGCCTCGCGCACGTCCGCCGGTGCCAGGATCAGACCTTCCGCTGCCGCGGCCAGACGCAGCCGTTCATCCCAGCAGGCGAACACCACATGGACACCGAGGACGAGTGCACTGGCCAACTGCACCGCATCTGCACCACGCAGTGCGTGTCGGAGGGTCGTCTCGACGGCGAGATCCGCCACCTCACGATCGAGATTCACGTAGGTCACCTCAGCGTGTCGATCTGCCCAAACACTGCGCGCACGCTGCAGACCCGCGCCGGAGATCCTCCGTGCGCGGCGAGCGGCACCGAGGGCTGCAGAGACCTCCGCAGCACTCAGGCGGCTGGTCACGCAACGACCAGACGCATCCCACAGCGCACGCGCTGCTTCCCTGCCCGGCTCGGGCAGCACCAGCTTCACCAGCGCGCTGGAGTCGAAGTAGGTGACGAGCACCTCAGCGCCATTCGTCACGGATGTCGTTCACCGACCACGGTCCGGGCCCCAGCAGCCGGGGCGGCCGATCGTCCGAGATCCGTCGCTTGGGAGCGGTCGGCATCGAGATGACCCCCGCGTCCTCCAACTCCTTGAACCGGCGGGCCCAGCCGGCCGGCACGATGCGAGCAATGGGTTCACCTCGGTCGGTGATGGTGATCTCCTCACCGCCCTGCACCTGATCCAGGAAGGCAGCGAGGTTGGCGCGGAGTTCGGTGACGGACACGTCCATGTCCGCACTGTACAGATCAATGAGGCCCATCTGTACAGCTTGTTCAGCGACCCATCACTCGTTGCAGTTCCTGGCTGCGGGCGATGCAGTCGCTGCCAGCGGCGTCGAACGCCTGGTTCAGCTTGTGCAGCGCCGAGCGGAACGACGTGTTCCAGGCCTCCTCGAACTGGTCGCGGGCCGGGCCCACCCAGGTGGTGCCGCCGAGTGCGGACGTGACCGTGCTGAGCACGTGCTCGATACTGGTGATCTGCTGCTTGAGCGAGCGGCCGAGATGGGCGAGCTGCTCGGGGTTGGCGCCGTACATGGTCATGGGGGATGTGCTCCTTGGCTGCGCCGCACGGTGCAACGCTCACCCACACTGGGTACGGCGAGAAGTCGCGATCGGCAGGATTCGTCAGCGGCCGTCGGCGATGCGCGGCAGCACCAGCGGCAGCAGCAGCGCCACGTTGTCGGGCACGAACCGCTCGACCGCCATCAACCGCTCCAGGTCCGCCCGGTCGACCCAGCGCACCTCGGCGATCTCGCCGTCGGTGAACGTGAACGGGCCGTCGTGCGTGCACAGGTAGCCACGTCCCAGCAGGGCGACCGCGTCGTCCTCGAACCGCCCACCACCGAGGTCGACCAACTGGTCGGCCTCGACGCCCAGTTCCTCCGCCAACTCCCGCCGGGCGGCGACGTCGTACGTCTCGCCGGCACCCACCACACCGCCGGCGGCGATGTCCCACATGCCGGGCCACACGTCCTTGGTGTCGGCCCGGCGGTGCACCAGGAGGCGACCGTCGGACGACAGCACGGCGATCGACACGGCACGGTGCAGCAGGCGCTGCGCGCGCATCTCGGCGCGGGTGACGGTGCGCACGACCCGATCGTCGGCGTCGACGATGTCGACCAGTTCCTCGGCCGGTACGGCGCCTGACGGCTCGGACATGTGCGCGTGCCTAGCATGCGCGAATGGACATCAGCACCCTGCGCGAAGAGGCCACCGACCTGCTGGGCGAGATCGTGACGCTGCGGCGCACGCTGCACCAGTGGCCCGAGCTGGGCAACGACCTCCCCGTCACCCGCGAGAACGTGCTCGCTTCGCTGGAGGGCCTGCCGCTGGGCATCACCCTGCACGAGACGACGAGCGGTATCGCCGCGGTGCTCGACGGCGGCAAGCCCGGCCCGACGGTGCTGCTGCGCGGCGACATGGACGCGCTGCCGCTGCACGAGGACACCGACCTCGAGTTCGAGTCGAAGATCGACGGCGCGATGCACGCCTGCGGCCACGACACGCACACCGCGATGCTCGTCGGCGCGGCGAAGCTGCTCAGCGCCCGCCGCGCCGACCTGCCGGGCCGCGTGCTGTTCATGTTCCAGCCCGGCGAGGAGGGTTTCGGCGGCGCCGAATTCATGCTCGACGAGGGCCTGCTGGACCTGCCGCCGCTGGCCGACGGCTCGGCGTCACCGGTCACCGGCGCCTACGCGCTGCACATCACCAGCAACCTGCCGAGCGGTTGGATCGCCGCGAAGGGCGGCCCGATCATGGCGTCCGCCGACACGATGCACATCACGGTCACCGGCCGCGGCGGTCACGCCAGCCAGCCGCACGCCGCGCTCGACCCGATCCCGATCGCGTGCGAGATCGTGCAGGCGCTGCAGACGATGATCACCCGCACGATCGACGTCTTCGACCCGTCGGTCGTCACCGTCGGCCGCATCAGCGCCGGCACCACCAACAACGTGATCCCCGAGACCGCCTACATCGAAGGCACCATCCGCGCCGTCAGCGAGCGCACCCGCTCGAAGGTGCGCGACGGCATCCGTCGCGTTGCCGAGGGCGTCGGCGCGGCGCACGACGCGCAGATCGACGTGGAGTTCCGCGACGGCTATCCGGTCACGGTCAACAACCCGGGCTCGGCGAGCTTCTCGCTCGACGTCGCCCGCGAGGTGCTGGGCGCCAACGCCGTGGTGGAGATGCCGAACCCGGTGATGGGCGCCGAGGACTTCAGCTACGTGCTCAACCGCGTGCCCGGCTCGATGATGTTCCTCGGCGGCACACCGATGGACCGCGACCTGTCGAAGGCCGCGCCGAACCACTCGAACCGCGTCTACTTCGACGAGCAGGCGATGGTGCAGGGCATGAGCGTGTACGCCGCCACCGCCATCCGCCACCTCACCCAGAGCTGACCCGGCTGCTCGACGATCCGTCGGGTCGCGCGCCCACGGGCGCGATTCACCAACACATCCGCCGCGTTCCGCACCCATGGGCGCGCGTGCCGACAGGAGTGTCGCCGAACGCGCCCGACCCATGCCGCGTCCGGAGCGACGCGGCGTCCGAAGTGCGATGCCCGGACCAGGGACGAGACGCCGGGTCAGCGGAGGCGGAGGGTGACCAGCTCGAAGGGCTGCAGGGTGACGGCGACGATGCCGTCGCCGGTGTCGATGGCCGACTGCGGCTCCTCCAGCAGGTTGCAGCGGCGGGCGTCCTCGATGCGGAACGGCAGCCGGACCGTGATGGGCGAGCGCGCGCCGAGCGTCTCGGAGAGACGCACGATCACGTCGCCGCTGCCGTCGTCGGCACGCTTCACGGCCGACACCTCCACACCGTCGCCATGCACGGTCACCAACGGCGTCGGCACCTCTGCCTGCTCGCCCGCCTGCACGGCGCGCAGCGGAACGTTCAGCGCCTCCGCCTCGCGCACCACCTCGGCCAGGCCATGGCGATGCGGCATCACGGCAACGGTGACGCGATGGCGGCCGTGGTCCTGCACCGGGTCGGGGAACTTGGCCGCACGCAGCAGCGAGACGCGCACGCCCCCGTCCTGCACGCCGTGGCCCCAACGGCCGTCGTTCAGCACCGCGACACCGAAGCCGGGTTCGGCCATGTCCACCCAACGGTGCGCGCACACCTCGAACTTCGCCGCGTCCCAGGACGTGCTGGCGTGCGTCGGCCGCATCACATGGCCGAACTGAATGTCGCACGCAGCCTCGCGGGCATGCACGGCGAGCGGGATCATCAACGACAGCAGTTGCTCGTCCTCCTGCCAGTCGATGTCGAAGGTGATGTCGACTCGTGGGCTGCCGGCGCGCACGGTGACGAGCTGGGTCATGGTCGACCGGCCGAAGCGACGGCGCACCTCCAGCGTCGCGACCAGCGGACCGGCGTCGAGCACGGCAACCGAATCGACGCCGCCGATCGGCGCGCCCAGGCCGCGGGTCCACGCCTCGACGTCCCACGCGTCGTACTCCACCGGATGATCGGGCGCGAGTTCGACGTCGATCGAACGGCCGACGGGCAGCAGTTCACGGGCTGCGCGGACGTCGATGATCGACGTGATCGAGCCCTCGAGGTCCCAGGTGACCGCGACGTGGCCGTTGGTGAACGAGTGCTCGGTCACCACCACGGCATCGGCCGCCGGCTGGGCTGCCACGAGCGCGATGCCACTGCCGGGGACCGTGGCGACGATCGCCGTGCGGCCGTCGTGCAGCGACTGAGTCGGGCCATCGCCTGCGGCGACACCGCCCTCGACGGCCACCACCTCGCGGCGGGCATGCGTGGCCGCGTTGGCCAGCGACGGTGCCGCCGGCGCCAGATGGGTGAGCGCGTCGGCGATCAGCTCCTCCAGTCGCGCTGCGACGCGGGCGTGCGCTGCCTCCGCGTCGTCGTGCACCCACGTGATGCTCGAGCCGGGGATGATGTCGTGGAACTGCTGCAGCAGCACGTCCTTCCACAGCGTGTCGAGTTCATCGGTCACCGCAGCAGGGATCGACCCGAGCCGTTGCGCGGCCGTCGCCCACCACAGCTCGGCCTCGCGCAGCAGCACCTCGCAGCGACGGTTGCCGACCTTCGTCTTCGACTGGCTGGTCAGCGTGCCACGGTGCATCTCGAAGTACAGCTCGCCGCTCCACAGCGGCACCGGGGCACCTGCACCGACCTCCGCCTCCACATGATCGAAGAAGTCGTGCGTCGTGCCGAGCGTCAGGCGCGGCGCGCCGTCGAGGTCGGCCAGGCGGCGCGCCCGCTCCACCATCTCGCGGGTCGGGCCACCGCCACCGTTGCCGTGTCCGTACGGCATCAGCGACCAGTCGCTCCAGCCGTGCTCCTTGAAGTTCTGCTCGCTGAACACCATCTCGTTGCTGACGACCATCGCGTTGTACGTGTCGACCGGCGGGAAGTGGGTGAGCACCTCGGACCCGTCGAGTCCCTGCCAGCGGAACGTGCTGTGCGGGAAACGGTTCTGCTTGTTCCAGCTGAGCTTCTGGGTGACGAAGCGGTCACAGCCACCGGCGCGGAAGATCTGCGGCAGCGTGGCCGGGTAACCGAACACGTCGGGGATCCACACCTCGGTGCATCGAATGCCGAACCGGCTCTCGAAGTAGCGCTGGCCGTGCACCAACTGGCGGGCGATGCTCTCGCCGCTCGGCAGGTTCATGTCGGCCTCCACCCACATGCCGCCGACGGGCTGCCACTGGCCGCGCTGCACGCGCTCGCGGATGCGTTCGAACACGGCCGGGTACTGCGTCTCCATCCAGTGGTACTGCACGGCCTGCGAGCAGACGAAGCGGTACTCCGGGTAGTCGTCCATGAGGCGCGTCGCGGAGGCGAAGGTGCGCGCGCACTTGCGGACCGTCTCGCGGATCGGCCACAGCCAGGCGCTGTCGATGTGCGCATGGCCGACACCGATGACGTGGTGCGCGCCGTCGCGGGCGTGCAACGCAAGGGCCGGCTGCAGCACGGCACGCGCGGCCGCCGCGGTGCCGGACACGTCGTACAGGTCGATCACGTCGAACGCGGCCGCCAGCTGACGCAGCAGTCGCTGACGGCGCTTGTCGGCGGTGGGCAACGCGGCCATCAGGCCCAGCAACACCTCCACGTCGAGCAGCAGGTGGAACACCTCGTCGTCGCGCAGGGCGAGTGACGCCTGGCGCAGCGTGTAGAGCGGCGTGTCGCCCGCGGTGCGCAGCGAGCCCAGCTCGCCGCGGCGCGTGCCGCGCATCGGGAAGGCCGGGTTCGACGCGGCCTCGACCACCAACTCCAGTGGGCCGGCGGGTG
>JBMOGW010000053.1:0-16633 GCA_049318165.1 Ilumatobacteraceae bacterium | reverse complement strand
TGTGCGGCACCACTCGCCAGACAGCGAACGAGGTGTTGCAGGCGCTGGTGGCCGAAGGGTGCATCACGCTGTCACGTGGCCGCATCACCGTGGTCGACGCGGTGCGCCTCGCCCGCGCCGCCCGCTGAACCCGCGACACTCCCACACGCACTAGCGTGCCCTCATGGGGGTCAGCCGTCGAGGCCGACGCATCGTCGTCGCATCGGTGTGCTTCGGCGCGCTCGCGGCCGCGGGATTGGTGGCCCGCCAGCTGTGGCTGACCGACACGGCGCGGGTGGTGGACGCGCAGGACGCGATCGACCGCTTCCACGACCAACAGGCGAGCACCGACGCCGCCGTCGCCTCGTCGACCACGGCCGCCGTCGACGCAGAGGGACCCACGTCGTCAGCGGGCACCACCACCACGGTCCCGCCACTCGCGACACTCGCGACCCCCGGCGTCTACCGCTACGCAACCATCGGGACGGAGGCGATCGACGTGCTCGGCGGCACGCGCCACGACTACCCCGCCGAGACACTCCTCACGGTGACCACGGAGGGCTGCGGTGTGCGGATGCGGTGGGACCTGCTGGAGGAACGGTGGGAGGACATGGCCGTGTGCGCCACCACCGACGGCATCGAACTGCAGCAGTCCAGCCGCAACTATCACGAGTTCTTCCAGCACGGGCAGGAGCAGGCCGTCCAGTGCGACCGCACCACGCCGCTCGTCCCTGCGGACGGCGCGCCCCGGCCGGCGGACACCCTGTCATGCGTGCAAGCCGGCAACCCCTGGGTTCCCGTGTGGCAGGTGATCGGCCGCGAGTCGATCGACGTCGAGGGCGCCCCGGTCGACGTCACCCACGTGCGCATGACCGTGCAGGACGACGACGAATACTGGGAACACATCACCGCGGATTACTGGTTCGACGACCACGGATTGCCGGTGCGGATGACGTCCACGAAGGAGAACCGTTCGAGCAGCGGTCTCGTCGGCGACGTCGTCTACCGGGAGACGTTGCGCGCCGATCTCGTGTCGCTCACGCCACTCACCTGACGCGCCAGACTGGACGCGATGACCGCGGACGCTGCGTTGCTGCACCCTGCCGGGGTGCACCGCGTGCTGCGCGACGGCACCAGCGTGCAGATCCGGCTGCTCACGCCGGCCGACGGTGACCGACTGCGCGAGTTCCACAGCAGGCTGTCACTCGAGTCGACACGGCTGCGCTACTTCGCGGCGAAGCCGAAACTCAGCGACCGCGACGTCGCATGGCTCACCGACGTCGACGTGGTGAACCGCTGCGCGTTGGTGGCGATCGAGAACGACCGCATCATCGCCGTCGGGCGGTGGATGCGACCGCGTGACGGATCACCGGACGCGGAAGTGGCGTTCATCACCGCCGACGACCAGCAGGGCCGCGGCATCGGCACGCTGCTGCTGTCGATGCTGATCGAACTGGCACCCGAGTACGGGCTCACCGCGTTCACCGCGTCGGTGCTGTTCGAGAACAGCCCGATGATGCGGGTGTTCCGCGAGTGCGGCTACCGCATCACGGCGCGCACCGAGGACGGTGTGCGCGAACTGGAGATCGACCTCACCTCGCCGCTCGACTGAGCGTCACCCCGCGGCTCGGACGACACGGGCCACAGCCCACACAGTAGTTTCGACGGTATGGCACAGAAGGACGAGCCCGACGTCGAGCTGCGGGTCGCACCACAGCAGGCGCGAGCGCGCCAGGCCATCGACGCCGTCCTCGAGGCGACCGGTCAGTTGCTCGACGAGGTGGGCTACGACAGGGTCACCACCAAGGCAGTCGCCGCACGGGCAGGCGTCAACATCGCGACGCTGTATCGCTACTTCCCGGACAAGATCTCGCTAGCCCGGGCGCTGGCCGCCCGATACGACCACCAGTACGGCACCCGACTCGCCGCGCTGCTCGAGCAGGTCGCGACCAGGGAGGACTGGCGCAGCGCGGTGCGCGAACTGATCGACGAGACGATCCGCGTCCGCCGCCTGCAGCCCGGCATGGAGGGGCTGCGCCGCGCCACACCGCCGTCGGACGAACTGCAACAGCTGCAAGACGAAGTGCTCGGCGGCATCCACCGCGACGTCGCCGCCGCGATCGTCCACCGCCGACCGGACATGGCACCGAAGGACGCGAAGGTGATCGCCATCGCGCTCACCACTGCGGTCGATGCCGTGCTCGCCCTGCGCTTCGGCCGGCTGAGCGCCAAGCAGGTCGCCGCGCACGCCACGGACATCGCCGTCGGCTACCTGGCGCCCGTCTTCGACGCCGGCAACATCACTCCCAGGTGATCAGCTCGGCCCGTGGCACCGCCTACCGCTCGTAGGTGGTGCGCTCCGGCAGCATCGAGTCGTAGCGGCGACCGGTGTGCTGCAACCACCAGCGCTGGCCCTTCTTCATGCGCAACGTGAGCGGCAACAGCTTGCGGTCGTCGTCGTACATCTTCTGTGCGTCCTCCCGGCGAATCACCACGCCCGCACGACGCGCCGCCTCGATGGCCGGGTCCACCCACGGCTCGAGGTCCTCCTTGAACAGGTTGCCCACCATGTCGCCGATGGCACCCTCGGGCCGGGTGTAGCGGAGGATGAGCGCCAGCAGTTCCTTCTTCAGGTAGCCGCGCAGTGCCGCCGGGTACTCGCGCAGGAACCCCGTGGTGTCGAACTGCAGATCGTCGCCGGTGTCGTTCAACACGAACGGCGAGGTGAAGTCCAGCTGTCGTGCCGTCTGCCCGTCCCACAGCCAGTTGGCCGCCTGCACGTCGAACCCGATGCGCCGGTCCTCGACCACCGCCTGCGCATGACTCACGATGGCAGCGAGCAACGGGTGGTCCGCGTCGGGAGCGGTGGACCGCAGCACGTTGGTGCCCAAGTGCACCGAGTCGGCGACCGGCTGACGGTGGAACACCACCACCGCGCCGTCGGCCCGAGTCGTCGTGTGCAGCGTGGTGTGCAGGATCGGCACACCCGCGCCCGACAGGTGAGCGAGGAACGCCTCGCACACCGCGATGTACTGCTCTGCCGCGGCCTGCGTGCGGAACGGAGGGACACGCTTCAGCGCATGCTGTGGCTGCTCGGCCGGCCAACCGAGCACGATGCTGATCTCGCCATGGCCGAGCAGGCGCACCCCGTGGGAGGTTCGGGTGCGGATCGCGCTGCCGATCGCTGCTTCGACCTGCTCGAGATCGGGCAGATCGACGCCTCCCGCTGCGGTCACGGCCGTACCGTCATACGGATCGCGCACTCCGTGGTGTCCTGCTTGCGCAACTTCCGCCAGGCATCACTGATGATGAACATCTTCGTCATCACCTTGTGCTTGCGGTGGATGGCGTCGCGTACCGGACGCGCGTCGGCGCCGACCAACACCTCGGCGGTCGCGTGCACCACGGCGCTGCCGTCCTTCACCTTGCCGCGCATGTCGCACGGCTGCAGCGTGACCGCCGGGTTGTTGCGGATGCGCTTCACCTTGCCGCTGTTCAACTCGGTGGTGAATCCGCAACGGCTGTCCGGCAACGCGGCGATCCACACCGCGGTGCCGACACCCTCGCCGTTCTTGCGGAACGTGGTGAGCAGCACATAGGTCTCGTCGGTGATCGACATGGCCGCACACGCTAATCGGGATAGCGTCGGGCGGATGTCGGATCCTGCTGTCGCCACCCGCACGGACACGCCCGATCCCGGTCGAGGGCTGACGTCCGCCGAGGTCGCCGAGCGGATCGCTCGCGGCCAGGTGAACGACGTGCCGAAGGCGCCGACGCGGACCGTCGGACAGATCATCCGCGGCAACGTGCTCACGCCCATCAACCTGGTGATGGCGGTATTGGCCGGCCTGGTGATCGCCGCCGGGTCACCGAAGAACGCGCTGTTCGGCCTCGTCATCATCTACAACAGCGTCATCGGCATCTACCAGGAGCTGCGCTCGAAGCGCACGCTCGACCGGTTGAGCGTCGTCAACGCACCGCGGGCACATGCGGTACGCGACGGCGAGGTGGTCGAGCTGCAGGTGCACGAGTTGGTCCTCGACGACGTGGTCGAGCTCCGCGCGGGGGCACAGGTGGTGGCCGACGGCACAGTGGTGGTGCACGACAACCTGGAGATCGACGAGTCACTCCTCACCGGCGAGGCCGACCCCGTGGTGAAGCAGGACGGCGACGACGTGCTCAGCGGCAGCGCCGTGGTGGCCGGCACCGGACGGATGGTGATCACCAAGGTCGGCGCCGAGAACTACGCGGCCAAGCTGGCCGAGGAGGCGCGCCGGTTCACGCTGGTCAACTCGCCGCTGCGCAACGACGTCAACCGCATCGTCACGTGGGTCGGCTACCTGATCATCCCGGTCGGTCTTCTGCTGGCGAGCAGTCAGTTCTGGCGACGGGACGCCTCGTGGCAGGACGCCATCATCAGCACCGTCGCCGGTCTGGTGGGCATGGTGCCCGAGGGCTTGGTGCTGCTGACCAGCGTGGCGTTCTTCGTCGGCGTGCAACGCCTCGGCAAGTTCCGCTGCCTCGTGCAAGAACTCCCGGCCATCGAGGTGCTCGCCCGCGTCGATGTGCTCTGTGCCGACAAGACCGGCACCATCACCGAGGGCGCGCTCGCCGTCGCCGAGGTGCAGGCGCTCGACGGTGCGACGAGGGAACAGGTGGACGGTGCGCTCACGGCACTCGCGCATCTCGACCCCGACCCGAACGCCACGTCGCAGGCGCTCAAGCACTACTACCCCGATGCGGGGGCCGGCTGGACGGTGACGGGCCGCGTGCCGTTCTCGTCCGCCCGCAAGTGGAGCGCGATGAGCTTCGCCGACAAGGGCAACTGGGTGCTCGGCGCACCAGAGAACGTGCTCACCGATGCCTACGCCGGCGATCTGCGCGAGCGCGTGGAGACGCAGGCACGCGACGGCCGCCGCGTCCTGGTGCTGGCGAGCACCGACGCCCAGTTCGAGGACGGCGAGTCGGCGTTGCCCGCAGTGCGGCTGGAGGCGCTGGTGCTGCTGGAGGACATCGTTCGCGCCGACGCACCCGACACGCTCCGCTACTTCGCCGACCAGGACGTGACGGTGAAGGTCATCAGCGGCGACAACAACGTCACCGTCGGCGCGGTGGCGCGCCGCGCCGGCCTGGACGGGTGGGACGCCAACATCAACGCCACCACGTTGCCCGCCGACGACACGCCCGAGTTCGCCGACGCGGTCGCCACCAACACCGTGTTCGGCCGCGTGACGCCGCACCAGAAGCGGGCGATGGTGAAGGCGTTGCAGGCGCAGGGTCACACCGTGGCGATGACCGGCGACGGCGTCAACGACGTGCTCGCGTTGAAGGACTCCGATTGCGGCATCGCGATGGCGTCGGGCAGCGAGGCCACCCGCGCGGTGGCGCAGCTGGTGCTGTTGGATTCCAACTTCTCCGCGCTGCCGAAGGTGGTCGCCGAGGGCCGGCGCGTGATCAACAACATCGAGCGCGTCGCCAGCCTGTTCCTCAGCAAGACCGTCTATTCCGTCGTGCTGTCGCTGATGACCGGTGTCGTGGCACTGGCATACCCGTTGCAGCCCATCCACCTCACCATCCTCAGCTGGCTCACCATCGGCACCCCGGCGTTCTTCATGGCGCTCGAGCCGAACGACCAGCGCGTCGAGGACGGCTTCCTCCGTCGTGTCCTCGGCCGTGCAGTGCCGGCCGGCCTGGTGATCGCGATCGCCACGATGAGCGTGTTCGCGCTGGTGCAGGTGTCCGAGGCAGTGACGGAAGCGGAGGCCAAGGGCATCGCCGTACTGGTCGCCGGATCGGTGGCACTGATGAACCTGCTGCGCACCGCGATGCCGCTCAACCGGCTGCGTGGCGCGGTGGTGATCACGATGACGATCCTGTTCTACGGCGCCTTCCTGCTGCCGTGGAGCCGGGACCTGTTCGAACTGCCGCTCACCGAGTGGTGGGCGTACCTGGTCGGCATCGCGTTCGCCGTCGCCGCATGGCCGCTCCTGGTGCTGGGCAGCCGTGTGAGCGAACGGTGGCACGCCCGCCCGGTAAGGTCGCACGCATGAGCCACCTCTACGACTTCACCGTGAAGTCCATCACGGGTGACGACGTGCCGCTGGCGGACTTCCGCGACAAGGTGCTCGTCATCGTCAACGTCGCGAGTTATTGAGGCCTCACGCCTCAGTACGCAGGTCTGCGTGCGCTCCACGACGAATTGGCCGACCAGGGCTTCAGCGTCCTCGGCTTCCCGTGCAACCAGTTCGGCGCCCAGGAACCGGGCACCGATGCGGAGATCCTCGAGTTCGCCACCAGCAAGTACGACGTCACGTTCCCGCTCTTTTCGAAGATCGACGTGAACGGCGACGGCGCCTGCGAGCTCTACGCCTGGCTGCGCGAGCAGTCGGGTGGCGACGACATCTCCTGGAACTTCGAGAAGTTCATCATCGACCGCAGCGGCAACGTCGCCGAGCGGTGCAGCCCGATGGTGACGCCCGAAGAGATCCGCACCAAGGTGGCCGACCTCATCTGAACCGATAGGTTCCGCCGCACGGCTTCCCCTCCGTCCACGCGTTCCGCGTCCAGGAGGTCCCATGTCGTTCGTGCCGCGACTCAAGCTGCCCCGCCGGCGGCAACCGCTGCTGTCGTACCGCTCCGAAGCCCAGGAGTGGTTCTTGTTCACCCCGCACCCCGACGAGCCGCTGCGCGTGCTCGAGTTCGGTGACGCCGTCGCGCTGGCGATGGACCTGCCGGAAGTGCTCCCGATGCAGCACGAGGCGTTGGTGCTGCTCGACGAGCAGCGCCTGGTGACCTCGGTGTTGCTCGATCCGCCCGCCGAGGTGGGCCTGTTCGTCGCACACGCCGACCTGCCGGGGGTGGGGGCGCCGTTCTGCCAGACGTTGTCGGTGGTGTTGCAGGACACCGTGCGCACGGGTCCGCCCACGGCCGCCGACCGCCACGGCTACCAGGCGTTCCGGCGGATGCACATGGCACAGGGACTGCTGTTGCTCGACGTGCTGGTGACCGACGGCGACGCGGTGCGCAGTCTGGCCATCGGCTGCGACCCCGACCCGGTGTGGTTCGAAGAGTTCCCGGCCACCGTCTGAACGCCCCACGAATGAGTGTTCCATTTCGTGACCGATGCCACCGATGTTGGGCCTTGCTTGACACGCGGTCGCGCGCTCACAGTGAGTGACAGTTCAACTGCACGGCGGGCGGATCCGGACGGGAGTTCCGGGGGACCTTCCGAAGCAACGGCGGAGAGGCTGCGGGCGACGGCCACGAGGTTCGCTCCCCTCCGGTGTGCCGGCACTGCCGTACCGGCGGCGATCGTCGCGACCACGCGTCGCGGCGATGGCCCCCGCCGTTGCTCCGCCCGCCGACGCAGCGGGGCGTACGATGCCCGCCCATGTCCACCATCTCCGTCGTCACCGGCGCGAACAGCGGCATCGGCCGCGCCACCGCCATTCACCTCGCCGCGCAGGGCCACACCGTGTACGGCACGGTGCGCAGCCTCGACAAGGCAACCAAGCTCCTCGCGATGGCGGAAGCCGCCGGCGTGACGGTGCGACTGGTCGAACTCGACGTCGCCGACGACGAGTCGGTGCGCGCCGGCCTCGCACAGGTGCTCGACGAGACGGGCGGCGTGGTCGACGTGCTCGTCAACAATGCCGGCGTCGGTGGCAACGCGACGGCCGAGGAGTGCTCGCCCGCCCTGCACCTCGAGGTGATGAACATCAATCTGTGCGGCGCCGTCCGCTGCGCCCAGGCCGTGCTGCCGGGGATGCGCGAGCGCGGCCGCGGTGCGATCGTCAACGTCACGTCCGTCGTCGGCCGCATCGCCGCGCTGGCGCAGAGCCCGTACGTCACGTCGAAGTGGGCGCTCGAGGGCTACAGCGAGGAACTGGCCCAGGAGCTGGCGCCGTTCGGCGTCCGTGTCGCCATCGTCGAGCCCGGTGTCACCAAGAGCGCCATCTTCGCCAAGAACATCGACATGCCGAACCTCACCGGCGCCTACGACGCGCAGTACCGGCGGATGTTCCAGATGTATGCCGCCGGCCTGGCGCACGCCACCGATCCCTTCGAGGTGGCGGCCGTCGTACACCACGCCGTCACCACCGACGCGCCGAAGCTGCGCTACGCCGTCAGCTGGGGTGCGCAGCAGATCATCGACGGCCGCGCGGCGATGACCGACGAGCAGTGGGTGGCGATGGGCCTCGCCACCACCGACGACGACTACTACGACGCCTTCCAGGCCGCCTTCGGCCTCGACCTGCGCGATGCCGGCTGACCCCTCCCGCCGAACTTAAGTTCTGCGAGCGAGCGGCGCTCTCCTGCCGAACTGAAGTTCTGCGAGCTGGTCAGGCGCCGAGGGCCGGGCGGTGGAGCACGGCCGACGACGGCACGAACGCGGCGCGTCCGTCCACCACCGACGCCGTGCCGTCAACGATGAGGCTGTACGTCGTGCCGTCGGCACCGGGGAACACCATCGTCACCTCCGGCCGTGCCGCGACGTTGGCAGCGGTGCCTCGGCCGACGGTGGCGTGCAGCGCGCCGTCACGCCAGTCGGTGGGCACGGCGAGCGAGTGCGCCCGTCCGGCGTCGCCGACCGTCACCAGATAGCCCCATGGATACCCGGCCAACGTGGCCGGCAACTCGTCGAGCGTGACGGCGACACTCACAGCCCATCCGCCATGTCGCCGTCGACGATCGCCTTGTCCTCGGGGTCGGCGATCGGCACGGCGAGCGCCGCATCCCACGCCTGCTGCGCCTCGTCGATGCGGCCGAGGCCCTTCAAGGCACGCGCCCGCGCCTCGTGCGCGTAGGCGAGGTCGAAGTCCACCAGGCCGATGTCCTCACACATCGCCAGGCAACTGTCGGCGTAGTGCAACGAGCGGTCGGGCTGACCGGTCAGGTGGTGCACCTTGGCCAGCATGTAGCGGGCCCGCACCTCGTTCACCGGACCGGTGCCCGCAGCTCGCTGCCAGTGGTACGCCGACGCGAACGCACGACGCAGCAACTCCTCGTCGCGCTCCGGCGACGCGGGCTCGCCCACCAGGTCCCAGATGCTGTTGTTGCACTCGATGCCCTGTGCTCGATGCCATTCTGCCGACGGGTCGTCGATCGCGTCCTGCGGCGCGCCGTCGGCGGGCGGCAACTCCTCGCCCGTCTCGAGCAGCGTCTTCAACCCGTCCAGGATCCACACCCAGCCGGTGCGCACGTGCGCCCAGGTCAGCGGGCTGCGCGCCAGGTCGCCGTGGATCAGGTCCACCTGCGTCAGCCCCTCACCCGCCTCGCTGAGCGTCCATTCGACGCGGCTCGGCGGCTCGTCGGCCAACGCCGCGTGGTACAGGACATGCCACGTCTGCACCAGACGGTACGGCGGCTCGAGCACCTCGATGGTGCCGTCCACCGCCGGCTGCTCGCCCATCGACGTGCGGTAGGGCTCACCGGCGACGGGTGGTGCGTCGAAGGTGGAGCCGTGGAAGTAGCGACGGGTGAACTCGGGCTCGATCAGCGCACTCCACACCTGCTGGATGGGCGCCTTGATGTAGATGCGGTACTGGTGACGGGTGACGGCCATGTCGGCTCCTCAGGCGGTGTGGCGCTCGAGATCGGCGTGCAGATCCACGAGGGCGCGGGTGTAGGGCTGGGCGTACTTGCCGATCCATCGATCGGCGAGCTGTTGGATGGGGACGGGGTTCAGGAAGTGCAGCTTCGAGCGGCCGTCGCGGCGAGTGGTGACGAGGTTCGCGTCCTCGAGCACCGCGAGATGTTTCATCACCCCGAAGCGGGTCATCGCCGGGAAGCGGTCGCAGAGCACCTGGACGGTCTGCCCGTCACGCTCGAACAACGCGTCGAGGATCGCCCGCCGGGTGGGGTCGGCAAGCGCCTTGAACACGTCATCCACGGGTCGCACCATACGTGACCATTCGGTCACATGTCAAGCACCAATGTCCGACCGGAATAGTCGGGATTTCGGATAGGTTGTCCCCCGCACCAGCAACCGCTTCCCAGACACCCAAGGAGCAACCATGACCGTCCGCCTCGGCGACGTCGCCCCCGATTTCACCGCCCCCACGACGCAGGGCGAGATCAACTTCCACGAGTGGCTCGGCGACTCCTGGGGTGTGCTGTTCAGCCACCCGAGGGACTTCACCCCGGTCTGCACCACCGAGCTCGGTTACGTGGCCAAGATCAAGCCGGAGTTCGACAAGCGCAACGTGAAGGTCATCGGCCTCTCGGTCGACGACGTCGAGTCGCACCTCAAGTGGGAGGGTGACATCGGCGAGACCCAGGGCACCCCGGTGAACTTCCCGATGATCGGTGACCCGGAGCGCAAGGTCGCCGACCTGTACGACATGATCCACCCGAACGCGAACGACACGCAAACCGTCCGCTCCGTGTTCGTGATCGGCCCGGACAAGAAGGTGAAGCTGACGCTCACCTACCCGGCCAGCACCGGTCGCAACTTCGAGGAGATCCTGCGCGTCATCGACAGCCTGCAGCTGACCGCCAACTACAAGGTCGCCACGCCGGCCAACTGGACCGACGGCGGCGACGTCATCATCGGTGCGGCCGTGAGCGACGACGAGGCCAAGCAGCTGTTCCCGCAGGGCTGGACCACGGTCAAGCCGTACCTGCGCGTGCTGCCCCAGCCGAACAAGTGACCCGCAGAACTCACGTTCTGCGAGCACACCTCGAGGACACCCCGTCACCCTCGGGTGGCGGGGTGTTCCGCGTCTCAGCGGCGCTTGGCGTTGTCCCGAGGACGTCGCAGCACCGTGTCGATGCGAGCTGCGCCTGCACGGCTCAGCGGCGCTTGGCGTTGTCCCGAGGACGGCGCAGCTCTTTGCGCTGCACGAAGCGCAGACCGCTCCAGGTGTCGTCGATGGCGCACACCTTGTTGTCCACCCAGCCGGTCTTCAACAGCACGGCGCGCAGCACGTCCTCGGTGATGTCGGTGGTCACGCCGCTGGTCTTCTTCGGCCAGGCCACCCACACCGCGCCATCCGGCTGGGCGGCGTCGATCAGTTGCGGCCACTTGGCTTCCAGTCGGGCGCGCTCGGTGAAGAACGCGACGATCACGTCGATCGGCGGCATCAGGTTGCGCTGGCGCACCGCGTCGCCGATGTCGCCGAGCGTTGCCTCGAAACCGGCCGGCTCGTTGATCAGCACGTACACGGCGTCGCCGACGATACCGAGCTTCTTGGTGAGCGGCGAGCCGCTGTCGCCGGCGCTCACTTCAACCCGTTGTTGCACATGACCCGGTCCACCTCGATCTCGATGACCACCCGGTCCACGCGCTGCTTCGGCGGCCGGTAGCGACGAGCGTAGGCCTCCACGGCGTCGGCGACGGTGGCCGGGTCGTCGTGCAACCGCACGTTCCCCTCCAACGTCACCCATCGGGCACCGTCGATCTGCGTGACGCTGGCGCGACCACCCCGCGCCGCGTTCTTCGCCTTCACCGATGGGGCGAAGGTGATGACCCGGGCATTGGTACCGCGAAGTGTGAACCCGACGGGCACGGCGTGCGGTGTGCCGTCGGCGCGCTGGGTGACGAGCACGGCCAGATGGCGCTCGGCGAGGAACTCCTGCAGGGCGGGCGAGAACTCGATCATCCGTCGGCCGCGATCGCTCGAAGCACGTTCAGTCGCGTGGCTCGCCAGGCGGGGATGACCGCCGCGGCGACACCCGCCACGAAGGCCAGCACCATGATGATCACGATGTCGGTCACCGGCACCGCGTACTGGGTGAGACCCTGGTCGCGCAGCGCGACGATCACCACGTAGCCCAGCACCAGCCCCATCAGCACGCCCACGAACGCACCGTAGACGGACGTGATGACGCTCTCCCACCGCACGGTCGTGCGTACCTGGGCCCTCGTCATACCGACCGCGCGCAGCAGCCCGATCTCGCGCCGCCGTTCGTAGACGGCGAGCAGCAACGTGATGATGATGCCGAACGTCGCGATCATGATGCTCAGCAGCAACAGCCCGTAGATGAACGCCAGGCTGCGGTCCACGAGGTCGGCACGGCTGTCGATGAACTCGCCCTTGTCCTGCAACGTGCCGATGCCGTAGTCCTCGGCGGCCTTGCCGACGTTGGCGCGGAACTGCTCGTCGCTCACCCCCGACGCCTTGGTCAACGACACGAAGCCCGCAGGCGTGGTGATGCTCGTGTTCTTGAACGTGTCGCGGTCGTAGATGCGCGAGGTGCGGATGATGTCGGTGGTCTCGAAGATGCCCGCGACCGTGAGCGGCAGCGGCGTACCGTCGACGCGCAGCACCAGCGGGTCGCCGAGACCGATGTCGCGCCGCTTCGCCTCGCCCTCGCTGATCAGCACGCCGGTGGGCGACAACTGCGACACGCCGCCGGCGAGGAAGGTGATGTCGATGAGCCCACCGATCGTCGCCGGGTCCACCACCGCGCCGAACGCCGGTCTGCCCTCGGCGTCGGCGACACCGCGGGCGAACCCGAGGCCGGTGGCGACACCCACCTCGGGCATCTCGTTGAGCTGGTCGACGAAGTCCTGGCCGAAGCTCACCGAGCCACCGCGGCTGGAGTTGATGACGTAGTCACCGATGAAGCTCTCGCCGACGGCGGTGCGGATCTGGTCCTTGATCGACGCGGCGAACACGGACGCGCCGGTCACGAGTGCCACGCCGATGAGCACCGGTGCAGCAGTGCGCGCGGTGCGTCGCGGGTTGCGTTGCACGTTGCCGCGGGCCATTGCGCCGGTGATGCCGCGCAACCACTGGACCGGTGCACCGATGAAGCGGGCGATCGGCTTGGCCATCACCGGGCCGAGCAGCAGTACGCCGGCGAACAGGCCGACGACACCGAGCCCCAGCAACTGCGCGTCGCCGCCCACCATCACGGCGACGATCGCGGCGACGCCGACCACCGAACACACCGCCGCGACGATGACGCGGCCGCGCACGTTCTTCACCTTCTCGAGCACCGCGTCACTCATCGCGGCGACCGGCGGCACGCGCCCGGCGCCGATGGCCGGGCCGAGGGCCGCCACCAGGCTGGCCACGAGGCCGGCGATGACGGTGATCACGATCGTCGGCGTCTCCACGGCGAGGCCGCGTGCCGGGATGTCGTAGTCGAGCGCAGTCAGCAACGCCTTGATGCCCGACGCCAGCGCCACGCCACCGAGCAGTCCGAGCAGCGAACCGATGATGCCCACCACTGCCGCTTCGATCAGCAGCGACCAGGTCACCTGTCGGCGGCTGGCACCGAGGGCGCGCAGCAGCGCGTTCTCGCGCTGGCGCTGCGCGGCGGTGATGGAGAACACGTTGTAGATCACGAACATGCCGACGCCCAGCGCGATGAACGAGAAGATCGCCAGGAAGACCGTCAGGAAGCTGAGCGTCTTCTGCACCTCGGTCTGCGCCTGCTTGGTGATCTCCGCGGAGGTCAGCGTCTCGGCGACATCCGAATCGAGTGCACCGCGGATGCGTTCCACCAGCACGTCGGGCGGCACCGAGCCGTCACCTTGCACCAGCACCGCGTCGATGAACCCCGCCTTGGCGATGAACTCGCTGGCGGTCGGCGCGTCGAACAGCGCCCACGTGCCGTTGCCCGGTGAGATGATGTCGTCGTACTCGACGATGCCGACGAGCGTGAATCGCCGCTTGCCGTTGTCGGCGTTCACCTGCACCGTGTCGCCGAGCACGTAACCGCCGTCCGACGCGGTCAGCGTGTCGAGCGCCATCTCCTGGCCGCCGGAGGGCAGCCGGCCTTCCTTCACCCGCCACACCGACAGGTCACCCTCGTTCACCGTCGCGCCGAACGTGGGCGCCGTGGGACGTTCGATCGGGTTGCCGTCCTTGGCGATCACCACCGCATCGCCGCTCACCGATGCCTGGGCGTCCTTCACACCGGGCACGGCCTTCACCTCGTCGACGATCGACTCGGGCAAGCGGTCGCGGGTCTCGAGGCCGAACAGGTTCTCCACCGAGTTCGCGCTCTGCACGTACGCGTCGACGCGTTCGTACACGTTGGCGAACAGGGCGTCGAAGGTGCGCTCGATCGTGTCCTTGAACACGAACGTGCCGGACAGGAACGCCGTCGAGGCGACGATCGCCAACGAGGTGAGGACGAGTCGTCCCCACCTCGCGGCAACACTGCGGAGCGCCAACCGGAACATCAGTTCATCCTGCCCCGGTGCCCGGGGAGCGTCCATTCGGGTACATCACGTCGTCGCGATCGCCTCGAGGATGTCGGCCTTGGCGGCACGACGGGCGGGGAACACGGCGGCCCCAGCGGCGAACACCAACGCACCGATGGCCGCCACCGCGATCGTCGAGATCGGCAGCGAGAACACACTGAGGCCCTGGTCCTCCAGCGCCTTCACGATGATCCAACCCAACGACACGCCCAGCACCGTGCCGGCGATGACACCGACGACGGCCGTGATCATGCTCTCCCACAGCACCGCACTGCGCACCTGGCGGCGAGTGGTGCCGACGGCCCTCAGCAGGCCGAGCTCACGCCGCCGCTCGTAGACCGCCAGCATCAACGTGATGACGATGCCGATGATGGCGATGAAGATGCTCATACCCAGCAGGGCGTAGATGAAGTTGAGGAAGCCGTCGATCTGCCCGCTCTGGGCATCGATGTACTCGTCGCGGCTCTGCAGCTTCACCGACGGGTAGGTGTCGACGACCGCCTGGATGGCCGCCGTGTTCGCCTCGGTCACCCCGTCGGGCGTGCGGATGAACACACCCAGGTCGAAGATCGGCACGGGCGAACCGTCGAACACGGAGCGGTCGACGATGAAGTTGCCGAACACCTGCGAGTCGTAGATGCCCTGGATGGTGAGCCGCAGCTCGGTGCCGTCGAGCAGCTTGGCGTCGAAGACGTCGCCCACGAGGAGGTTGTCGCGGTCCGCCTTGTCCTTCGCCACGAGGATGCCCTCAGGGGTGAGTGACGAGAAGTCACCCTCCACGAACGGGATCTCCAACACCTTCGCCGCATCGGCGGGGTTCAGCGCAACGACCTGCTTGGACCTGAACACGCCGTTCTCCGACAACTGCAGCGCCGTCGCCGACAGACCCATCACGTCGCCCACCTCGGCGGCCTTCAGGTCGTCGGCGAGTGTCGCGGGGATGCTGGCACCGTTGTTGCTCTGCTTGGCGGACACGACGTAGTCGCCGTTGAACGACTGACCGACGACGTCACGAGTGGTGGCCTTGGCCGACGCGCCAAGGGTGGCGACGCCGATGAGCAGCGACAGACCCACGGCCAGCGCACCAGCGGTGAGCGCTGTGCGCTTCGGGTTGCGGGCAGCATTGCGGCCGGCCATGGTGCCCGACGCGCCGCGGGTGGCGGTGAGCGCCGGGGTGGCCAGGCGGGCCACCGGGGCAGCCAGGAACGGGCCGAGCGTGATGAGTGCGAGGAACAGCATGATGGCTGCTCCGCCCAACGCAGTGGTGTTGCCGCGCAGGCCGAGCCACACGAACACCACGGCGAACACCAACGAAGCGGCACCCAGGATCTTGCGGGTACGACTGACGTCGGCCTGGTCGATGGCCACGTCGCGCATGGCAGCGAGCGGCGGCACCCGACCCGACCGGATGGCCGGGGCGATGGCGCACACCACGGTCACGAGCACGCCGACGATCATGGTGATGATGAAGCCCGTCGGGTGGATGACGAGCGACGTGTCGCCCGGTCCGGCGCCGAGGGCGTTGAGCAGGCTGAGAATGCCCGACGCGAGGCCCAGGCCACCGATGCAGCCGAGCAGCGAACCACCGAAGCCCACCACCAACGCCTCGACGAACATCGACCGGGTGACCTGGCTGCGGCTCGCACCGACCGCTCGCAACAGCGCGTTCTCACGAGTGCGTTGCGCAGCGCTGATGCTGAACACGTTGTAGATGATGAAGCTGCCGACGAACAGCGAGATGAGCGCGAAGATCGACAGGAAGAGGGTGATGAAGCTCAGCGTCTTCTCGACGGCGCTCTGGTTCTCCTTGATGATCTCCTTGCCGGTGAGCACCTCCACCTCGGGATCGGCCAGCGTCGACGCGATGCGAGTGGACAACTCCTCCTGCGACACCGAACCGTCGCCACGCACGATGATGCTGTCGATGAGCGTCGTGTCGCCCACGATGAACTCCTGCGCCGTGGGCAGCGTGAACAACGACCACGTGGCACCACCCGAGGTGTCCTTACCGGCGAACAGGGCGATGCCGACCACGGTGAACTCGCGGGGTTTGCCGGCCGAGGTGATGGTGACCGTGTCGCCCACCTTCAGCTTGCCCTGCGTGGCCGACGACTTGTCGACGACGACCTCGGTGGCGGTGGCGGGAGCGCGGCCCTCGGCGAGAGTCCACGGTGAGCCTTCGCTGTCGATCCACGTGCCGGCGAACTTCGGCGGACCGTCCTGACCGATGACCGTGCCGTCCTTGGTGGTGACGGTGGCGGAGCCGGTGACGCTGCCGTGGGCCTCGGTGACACCCGGGACCTTCGCCACGTCGTCGACGAGGCTGAGCGCGATGCGGTCGCGAGATTCCTCGCCGAAGTCACCCTCGACGACGTTGCCCGAGCGAACGACCGCGTCGGTCTTCGCGTAGGCGCTGGCGAACATCTCGTTGAAGCTGCCCTTGATGGTGTCGGTGAAGACGAAGACACCGCTGAGGAATGCCGTACCGGCGAT
>JBMOGW010000052.1:0-16883 GCA_049318165.1 Ilumatobacteraceae bacterium | reverse complement strand
CGCCGCCAGCGTTCGTCCTGAGCCAGGATCAAACTCTCCAACAAAACCGTGCACGACCACCACCTTGCGGTGCTGGCCGAGTCGATTGCTAGAGCCGAGCGCTCCATCGGGGAATAGCCGATGTGCCGGCGCTCAGATCTGACTTGATTGATGCCTCGAGGTTGGGACCCCGAGGACTTGTGAATTGACAGACAGCATCCAGTCACGAACCGAAGCTCGTGTCCGTTGCTGCCCGCACTGGCGTTCAGTCTTCTCTTCCGTTTTCAAGGAGCCGACGCCCGAGAAGGGCGGTCGCTCAAGGCACACAGCCTGGCTGTTGGTGCCAGCTTCGGTTGCCGTTCGGCTCACCGGAGCGAGATGCAAAGCTAGCGTGGCGTTCCGACAGCATCAACCTCGTGGAGAAGATTTTCCGACGACGAAGTCGCGCTTTCCCTTGCGAAGGAGCAGAAAACCGCCGCTGAGCAGGTCTGATGGCTGCAACAGGCCATCGGCCTCGAGGACACGATTTCCTGCACGAACGGCGCCCTGACCGAGCAGACGGGCCACTTCGCTGTTCGACTTGGCCACACCGGCCGCGATGAGCAACTCGTGCACGCGCACCCCGTCGAGGTCCGCCGGCAGCTCCACACTGGGTGCTTCGGCTGCCACGACAGCCAGCGCGTCGGCCGACGCAGTGGTCGGATCACCACCGAACAGCACGCCGGCCGCCTCCGCTGCGGCGTCGGCCGCGGCGCGACCGTGCACCATGGCCGTCAGTTCGTCCGCCAGGGCCCGCTGCGCCGTCCGACGCTCCGGGGCTGCCTCGTGCTCCCCCAGCAGGCCCAGGAGGTCGTCCAGGGGGCGCAGGGAGAGCATCTTCAGATACGTACCGACCATCTGGTCGTCGGTCTGCACCCAGAACTGGCGGAACTGGTACGGCGAGGTGCGCGCCGGGTCGAGCCACACGGCTCCCCCGACCGACTTGCCGAACTTCGAGCCGTCGCTCTTGGTCATCAACGGATGCGTCACGGCGTACGCCTGACCGGCCAGGCGGCGGCGGATCAGCTCGACGCCGGCGGTGATGTTGCCCCACTGGTCGCTCGCACCGGCCTGCAACTCCACGCCGTGCGCTTCGTAGAGATGGCGGAAGTCGTTGGCCTGCAGGAGCATGTACGAGAACTCGGTGTACGAGATGCCGTGCTCGCTCTCGATGCGGCTGCGCACCGAGTCCTTGGCGATCATCTGGTTGACGGTGAAGTGCTTGCCCACGTCGCGCAGGAACTCGAGCATCGAGATCGGTGTGGTCCAGTCGGCGTTGTTCACCAGCGTCGCCTGGAACGCCCCTGGCTCGAAGTCGAGGAGCTTGCTGAGCTGGGCCTTGATGCATTCGACGTTGTGCCGCAGCGTGTCGTCGTCGAGCAGGTTGCGCTCCTCGCTGCGCCCGCCGGGGTCGCCGATCATGCCGGTGGCCCCGCCGGCCAGCGGGAACGGACGGTGGCCGGCCATCTGGAAGCGCCGCATGAACAGCTGCCCCACCAGGTGGCCGACGTGCAACGAGTCGGCGGTCGGATCGAAACCGATGTACAGGCCGATCGGTCCCTGGGCCAGACGGGCGCGCAGGGCGTCGATGTCGGTGGTGTCGTGCACGAGGCCGCGAGCCTCGAGGTCGGCGAGCAGATCCATAGGGGGTCAATGTTAGGGTCCGGCCTCGTGGTCGCCATCGACGAATTGGCGCAGCGCTTCCGTGACTTCTCGGGCGTCAGCACGGCGACGCGGGCGCCGCTCTACTCCCGACTCTCCGCCGCGGCCGCCGAGGACCGCGACATTCTCGCGCTCCTGCATCACGCACCCGAGACGCAACAGCTGCCCGTGCTGCTGTTCGCCGCGGTGCACTTCCTGTTGCTGCACGGTGACGGCCCCGAGCTCGCCGCGTTCTACCCCAACCTGTCCACCGACGTCCCGGACGACGACCCCGTCCCCGCGTTCCGCCGATTCGTGCTCGGCCACGCCGACGCGCTCGGCCCGGTGATCGCGACGCACAACACGCAGACCAACGAGGTGGGCCGGTGCGCCCAGTTCCTTCCCGCCCTCGGAATGCTGGCCGACGAGGTGGGGCCGCTGGCACACGTCGACGTCGGCACCAGCGCAGGGCTGAACCTGCTGCTCCCCCGCTACTCGTACGAGTTCCTGCCGGGCGGCCGGGTCGAGCCCACTGCCGGGACGTCCACCGTGCACCTGCGCTGCGAGACGAGGGGCGACGTGCCGGTCCCGGCGATGATGCCGGCGATCGCACGCTCCGTGGGGCTCGACCTGGCGCCGATCGACGTGCTCGACGACGACGCGGTGCGCTGGCTCGAGGCCTGTGTCTGGCCCGACCAGGCCGACCGCTTCGCCCGCCTCGTGGCGGCGATCGGCATGGCGCGCGAGGAGGTGCCCGACGTGCGCGCCGGCGACGCCGTCGGGGATCTGGCCGCGGTGGTGACCGACGCAACGTCCGGCCTCGGCACCGGGGTGCACCCGGTGGTGACCAACAGCTGGGTGCTGAACTATCTGCCGCACGAGACACGCACCGCCTACGTGGCCGCGCTCGACGCGATCGGGTCGCAACGCGACCTGAGCTGGGTGATCGCCGAAGCACCGGACCAGACCCCCGGCCTGCCGGTGCCCACCACCGACCCGCCCGAGTCGATCACCGTGCTGTCGCTGGTGCGCTGGCGCGACGGCGAACGCATCACGCAGCGACTGGGCACCACACACCCGCACGGCTACTGGCTCAGGTGGGAGGCCTGACCCAACGAGCTAGGCGGTGACGGCCGCACGGAGCTCGGCCAGTCGGGCGCGGAAACGCTCCATCTGCGCCGCCACGGGGACCGGGCCCGCGCCACCGGGCGACATACGCATCCGCACGCCGACGCCGGGCGCGACGAGCGCCGCTGCGTCCGGACCAAGTGCTGGATCGGCGGCCGCGAGGTCGCGCAACGACGCCTCACCCGCCAAGGAGCGACGCACGAGGGCACCGACGATCGCGTGCGCGTCACGGAACGGCGTGCCGGCGCGCACCAGCCACTCGGCGAGGTCGGTCGCCGCGGTGGCCTCGGCGTCCGCCGCAGCCTGCATGCGCTCTGGCTTCCACGTGGCCGTGGCGATCATGCCGGTCACCGCGCCGAGCGCGAGGCGGATCTGGTCGACCGCATCGAACAGCGGCTCTTTGTCCTCCTGCAGGTCGCGGTTGTAGCTGAGCGGCAGACCCTTCATGGTCGCCAACAGCCCGGTGAGGTCGCCGATGATGCGGCCCGCCTTGCCGCGGGCGAGCTCGGCGATGTCGGGGTTCTTCTTCTGCGGCAGCATCGACGAACCGGTTGCGTACCCGTCGTCGAGCGTGGCGAAGCCGAACTCGTCGGTGGTCCAGAGCACGAACTCCTCGCCGATGCGCGACAGGTTGATGCCCACCATCGTGAGCGCGAACAGCACCTCGGCGATGTGGTCGCGCGACGCAACGGCGTCGAGCGAGTTCTCGAACCGCGCCGAGAACCCGAGCTGCTGCGCCGAGAAGTCCGGGTCGAGCGGCAGCGAGGAGCCGGCCAGCGCACCGGCCCCGAGCGGCGACACGTCGACGCGCTCGAGTGCGTCGAGAATTCGGTCCACGTCACGAGCGAAGGCCCAGGCATGGGCAAGCAGGTGATGCGCCAGCAACACCGGCTGGGCGCGCTGCAGGTGCGTGTAGCCGGGCAGGTACACGTCGCCCGCCTCCTCGGCGCGGCGCAGCAGCACCTCTTGCAGGTCGACGATGCGCTGCGCCACCACGAGCACCTCGCGACGCATCCACAGGCGCACGTCGGTGGCTGCCTGGTCGTTGCGGCTGCGACCCGTGTGCAGCTTCGCCCCCGCGGGGCCGGCAAGCTCCGTCACACGGCGCTCGACCGCGGTGTGGATGTCCTCGTCGCTCGGCGCGAACGCGAACGTGCCCCCGCCCATCTCGGCGGCCACCGTGTCGAGCGCTGCCAGGACGCTGTCGCGCTCGGCCGTCGACAGGATGCCGACGTGGGCGAGCATCGTCACGTGGGCACGCGAGCCCTCGATGTCGTCCGGCCACAGGCGCCGGTCGAACGAGATGCTCTCGGTGTACGCCATCAGCTCGGCGGCCGGGCCGCCCTCGAAACGGCCGTGCCACAGCGTGTTGCCCTGGGGCTGCTCGGCGCCGCTCACGACAGACCCGCCAGCTCGCGGAGATGGTCGCGCAAGGCCTCGCCGCCGAGTGGCTCCTCGGCGACGCACAACAGTGTGTCGTCGCCGGCCACCGTGCCGAGAATTCCCGGCAGGCCGCTGCGGTCGAGGGCCGATGCGACGACGTGGGCACAACCCGGCGGGGTGCGCAGCACCACGAGGTTGCCGCTGTGGCGCACCTCCGCCACCCACTCGCCCATCACGCGGCGCAACTGGTCCTCCGGGGCGATGCGCTGCGGCTCGTACTCGGGGATCGCGTACACCGTGTCACCGCCGGGCACGCGCACCTTCACCGCACCGAGGTCCTCGAGGTCGCGTGACACGGTGGCCTGGGTGGCGGTGATGCCGTCCTCGGCGAGCAGGTCGACGAGCTGCGGCTGGTTGGTGACGGCGTGCTTGGCCACCATCCGGGCGATCGCCTGTTGACGTTGCACCTTCGAGGACATCAGCGGACTCCCATGACGAATGCGAGCGCACCACGCGCCGCGTGCAGACGGTTGTGGGCCTGGGCGATCACGTGGCTGGAGGGCCCGTCGATCACCTCGGCGGTCACCTCGTACCCGCGGTACGCAGGCATGCAGTGGTAGAAGCCGGCACCCGGCAGCGCTGCTGCCATCAACGCAGCGGTGACGCCGAAGCCCTCGAACACCTTCACCCGCTCGGCCTTCTCGGCCTCCTGGCCCATGGAGGTCCAGGTGTCCGTGTGCACTGCGGTGGCACCGACGACGGCGTCGGCTGCGCGGTGGGACTGCCGCACGGCGCCCGTGCCCATGGCGTTGATCCGGTCGAGCTCCGCTTCGGACGCGCCGTAGCCGACGGGGCAGCCGAGCGACACGTCGGCACCGAGCAGCACGCAGACCTCGGCCAACGACCGCGACACGTTGTTCCAGTCGCCCACGTAGGCGACGGTGCGGCCTTCCAGGTCACCGTGCACCTGCTGCATCGTCAACGCGTCGGCGAGCGCCTGCAGCGGGTGCGACCAGTCGCTGAGCATGTTGACGACCGGCACCGCGCTGCACGCGGCCATGCGCACGACCACCTCGTGACGGAACACGCGAGCGGCCAGCATGCCGTGGTAACCGGCCATCACGCGGGTGACGTCCTCCACGGTCTCGCGGGTGTCGAGGCCGACCTCTTCGCCGCGGGTGTAGACGGGGTGACCGCCGAGCTGCACGACCGCCATCTCCATCGAGTGACGGGTGCGATTCGACGGCTTCTCGAAGATGAGGGCGACACCCTTGCCATCGAGCGGCCGGGGCAGGTCGCTGCGCTGCGCGAGGTCGAGCACCAGCCGCAGCTCGTCGGCGGACAGGTCGGTGATGTCGAGGAAGTGACGGGTCACGATGCGTGGGCTCCGAGGACGTCGGTGAGGATCTGGACCGCCTCGGCGATCTCGGCCGAGGAGACGGTGAGCGGCGGGGCGAGGCGCAGCGCCGTGCCCGTGACCGCGTTCGTGACCAGGCCGCGCTCGAGGGCCGCCGAGTAGACGGCCTTGGCGTCGATGCCGGGAACCAACTCGGCGGCGAGCAACAGGCCCGCACCACGCACCTCGGCAATGCCGGGCACGGCCTGCAACGCGGTGGTCAGCTCGGCGCCGCGCTCGCGGGCCAGGCGCGGCGCATCGAGACGGCGCATTTCGTCGATCACGGCGCTCACGACCGCGGTGGCGATGGCCGTTCCGCTGTACGTGCTGCCGTGATCCCCGGGCTGGAACACCGATGCCGCCTCGCGGGTGGCCCACACGGCTCCGACCGGGAAGCCGTTGCCCATCGCCTTCGCCATGGTCACCACGTCGGGGACGATGCCGGCGTGCTGGAAGCCGAACCACTCGCCGGTGCGCCCGTAGCCGGTCTGCACCTCGTCCATGATCAACAGCAGACCGCGTTCGTCGCACAGTGCGCGCACGTCGCGCAGGTACTGCGGGTCGGCCGGCAGGACGCCACCCTCACCCTGCACCGGCTCGAGGATCACACCGGCGACCGACGGGTCGATGGCTGCCTCGAGCGCGCCGAGGTCGTTGAACACGACATGTCGGAAACCATCGGGCATGGGTTGGAACGGCTCGTGCTTGGCGGGCTGCCCGGTGGCGGCCAACGCGGCGAGCGTGCGCCCGTGGAAGCTGCCATAGGCGCTCACCACGACGTGGCGGCCGCGGCCGCCGAACTTGCGGGCGAGCTTCAGCGCGGCCTCGTTCGCTTCGGCGCCGCTGTTGCAGAAGAACACCTGTCCTTCGCGGCCGGTGGCCTCCTGCAGCAAGTGCGCCACCTGCACGGCGGCGTGTGTGGCGGAAGGGTTGGCGAACAGGTTGCTGACGTGCAGCAGCGTGGCCGCCTGCGCTGACACGGCGTCGGTCACCACCGGGTTGGCGTGGCCGAGTGACGTGACGGCGAGTCCGCAGAGGAAGTCGAGGTACCGCTTGCCGCTCGCGTCCCACAGTTCGGTGCCGCTGCCGCGGGCGAACATCACCTGCGGTGCGCCGAACACGGGCATGAAGGGGCAGTAGGTCAGCCCCTGCTCGTCGAATGCGTGACTGCTCATCTGACCATCGTTCCGATCCCCTCGTCGGTGAACACCTCGAGCAGCAGCACGTGCGGGATGCGACCGTCGAGGATGTGGGCGCGGCGCACGCCGTGGCGCACCGCATGGACGCAGCTCTCGACCTTCGGGATCATCCCGCCGGCGATCGTGCCGTCGGCCATCAACGCATCGAGCTCGTCGGGCGTCGTCTGGCGGATCAGGCTGGAGGGGTCGTCCACCACTCGTCGAAGACCTTCGATGTCGGTGAGGTACACCAGCTTCTCGGCGCCCAGCGCCTCGGCGATCGCCCCCGCCACCGTGTCGGCGTTGATGTTGTAGGCCTGGCCGTCGGCGTCGGTGCCGATGGTGGCCACCACCGGCACGAACTCGTCGTCGAGCAGCGCCTGCAGGATCGTCGGGTTGATCGACTCGACGTCGCCGACGTAGCCGAGCTCGGGGTCGCGCGCCGTGGCGCGGATCAGACCCGCGTCCTCCCCGCTGACGCCCACGGCGAGCGAGCCGTGCACGTTGATCGCGGCGACCAGTTGCGGGTTCACCTGCCCGATCAGCACCATGCGCACGATGTCGACGGTCTCCTGGTCGGTGACGCGCAGTCCGTTGCGGAACTCCGTCACCTTGCCGAGCCGACTCATCAGGTCGCTGATCTGCGGGCCGCCGCCGTGCACCACCACCGGACGCATGCCGACCTGGCGCATCAGCACGATGTCCTCGGCGAACAACGACAGGGCGTCGTCCTCGCTCGCTCCTGCGAGTGCGTTGCCGCCGTACTTGACCACGACCACCTGCCCGGCGAACCTGCGGATGTAGGGCAGGGCCTCGACGAGCACGGCCGCCTTGTCGAGGGGCGTCGCGCTCACGGGTACACCCCCACCGCGCTCAAGCCGGCGGTCTCGTCGAGGCCGAGCGCGACGTTGGCGGCCTGCACGGCACCGCCGGACGCGCCCTTGGTGAGGTTGTCGATCGCACAGATCACCATCACGGTCCAGGTGCGTTCGTCGAAACGGGCGGTGATGTGTGCCGTGTTGCTGCCGAGCGTGGCCTTGGTGGACGGCGACCGCTCGTCGACCACCACGAACGGCTCGCCGGCGTACGCGTCGGCCAGCGCGGCGAGCAGCGACTCGGTCGACACGTCGGTGGCGGGGCGGGCGTAGCTGGTGGCCAGGATGCCGCGGTTCATCGGGGCGAGGTGCGGGGTGAACAGCACCTGGCCACCCACCTCCTGCTCGATCTCCGGGGTGTGACGGTGGTCGAGCAGGCCGTACGCCTGCACGTCCTCGTCCGCCGAGCAGAACAGGCTGCCGTGCTTCAGTGCCCGACCGGCGCCGCTGATGCCGGTGATGCTGTTGACCACGATGCCGGTCGGTTGCACCAGGCCGGCCCGCACGAGCGGCGCCAGGCCCAGCGTCGCCGCCGTGACGTGGCAGCCGGGCGTGGCGACGAGCGACGCGCCCTTCAGTTCGGCGCGGTGCAGTTCGGGCAGGCCGTAGACGGCGGCATCGAGCAACTCGGGCTGATCGTGCTCGAAGCCGTACCAGCGCGGGTACAGGCTCGCATCCTTCAACCGGTAGGCGGCCGACAGGTCGACGATGCAGCCGACCGTGCCGCTGAGTTGTGTGGCCATCGCCATGCTCGCCTCGTGCGGCAGCCCGAGGAACACCAGGTCGAGGCCCTCGGCGCGTGCCGCATCGAACGTCTCGAACACCAGGTCCGGGTACCGCGCGGCCAGGCTGGGGTAGAGCGACGAGGCCTTGACGCCCGCCTGCGTGTCGCCGGTGGCGTACACCACGTCGAAGTCGGGGTGCTGCGCGCACAGCCGCAACAGCTCGGCGCCGGTGTAGCCGGACGCCCCCAGGATGCCCACTCGAGTCATAGGCGCATGATCATACGACGCGCTGCATTGTCATGCAACCACCGGGAGTGTGCGCACCCGCACTACGGTCGGGACATGGACGGCTCGAGTCTCGACGATGACGCGCTGGCAGCACTGGCCGAGGTGTGGATCCCCGTCGGGGCGCCCGGCTTCAGTGGGGCGTCCAAGGCCGAGCGGGCGACGCTGCTCGACGAACGGTTCGGCGCCGATGGCTGGCGCTGGGCCCACGTCGTACGTGGCCGGGTCGTGTCGGTGCGCGAGGCCATCACCGAGTACGAGGAGGCCTACCGGCGCCACCTGCGCGTTACCCCGGCGCTCGTGCACTTCCTGGTCAGCCACTGCGGCAACGTGTACGACACCGAACCCTCCAACGTGCACGACGACGACTACGTGCAGGGCCACACGCCGATGAACCACTACCAGGACATCTCGGTACGCCGGGTCGTGGCCGAGCTCGTGGACGACCCCGACTGGCCGGACGTGGTGGACACGTCGCCGGGCGACACGGCCCTCGTCGACTCCGCCACGGGGGCCATGATGACGCTCCCCCGCGCCCGCGGGTTCCGCGGCGATCTGCTGCTGCAGATCCGCGACCCGCTGTCGACCGGCTTCGCGCTCAATCCGGCCGTCGTGCCCGTCCACGACCCGGCGCTGATCACGACCCTGCCGTCGCGCCACGAGTGGTACCACCAGGAGGGCTGCGCGCACCTCAGCGTCGAGGCGTTCTGGCAGATGAGCAAGGTGGTGGAGGTGCGCTACGACCGCTTCCTCCGCCTCGGCGACGGCAGGGCAGATCCCCTTGCCGGCATCTGAGATGACCGACACCCCGCCCGCTGCGGTGCTCGTCGGTCCGGCGAGCGTGGACCGGTACCTCGACGACGACGGCACGCTGCGGATCGAGCTGCCGGGGGGCGGTGCGCTGAATATGGCCCACCACTGGTCCGTGTCCGGTGTGCCCGCGCTGTTCGTGACCCGCATCGGCGACGACCGCGAGCAACTGTTCCGCGACTTCCTCCGCCGCCACGGCATTGCCCATCTGCCCGAATTGCTCGTCGCACCCGGCGCGTCGGCCTCGATCGACATTCGTACGAGGGCCGACCGCCAACCAGCGATGGACAACTTCGTGGAGGGCGTGTGGGGCGGCTTCGCGCTGCACGATGCGGAACGGGCGGCCGTGTCCGCATCCCAGCGGCTCCATCTCGTGCTGGTGGAACCCGTGATCGCCGAACTCGAGCGCCTCGGCGACGCCGGCTCGCTGGACGGTGTGGAGGTGTCGGCAGACTTCCTGTCGTTCGTGCACTACGACGTCGACCGATTCGCGCGCACCATGCGCCACGTCGACCTCGGGTTCGTCGGATGGCCCGGCGCCCGCGACGACGCCACGGTGGTGGGCATCCGCGACGCCGTATGGCGGCTGGGGAAGCTCGCCGTCGTGACGATGGGAGCCCGCGGCGTGCTGGTGATCGACGGCCGTGACGGCCGGAGCACCGAGCGCTGGATGCCCGTCGACGCAGTCGAGGTGCTCGGCACCACCGTCGGCTGCGGCGACGCATTCATCGCCGCGTTCCTCGGCGAGTGGTGGGCAGGGCACGGGCTCGACGCGGCCGTGGACGCGGGACGCGCCGCCGGGGCGGCCGCCACTGCATGGCAGCGACCCCTTCCCGACGGCGCGTATGCGATCAGCGGCGAGTGATCACCCGAAGGTGACGGTGACCTGCTCGTAACCCATCGAGCGGAACATCGTCTGCAGCATCGACCGGGTGTTGGTCTCGGCACGGACCTCGAGCGACGAAGCGGCCGCCGCCGCAGCGACCTTGTCCGACGCCGCCTGGTAGAGCGCCTGCTCGCCCGTCGGGTTGTCCGAGAACATGCCCGCCACGCGGTTGACGATGCCGCGGTCGCGGTTCATCACGTGGCTGAGGTCCTGATCGAGCACCGGATCGGCCAAGGTGGCCGAGGGGAGCGTGACCGAGACCGAGGTGCCGTCGACGGTGACGGCGTCACTGCCGACCGCCGAGAAGTCGACGACGGCGTCGACGGTGGCGACGGCGATGAACTGCACGCGCTCGCCGGCGAGGAACGAGGGCACCCAGCGGACGTCGTCCTCCTGGTCGATGGTGACCTCGAACTGGCCCTGCGCGGCGTGGTAGTCGGCGAGGTCGCGCAACTGCACCAGCACCGGCGGCGCCGAGTGGTCGACGCGGTCGGTCGAGAACGGATTGCCCAGCTGCAGGCCCACGCCGATGGCGAGGGCGCCCAGCACGCCGACGACGCCGCCGGCCACCAGCATGCGGAGGCTGCGGGTGCGACGCTGCGATTGCTTGAACATGATGTTGTGGTGTCTCCTTCGAGGCCTGCGGCCCAACGGAGAGATTCGACGTGCAGAATGGGTGGGTGAGTTCCCTCGAGTCACCGATTCCCGGCTCCACGAAGGGCAAGCTGCTGGTGGCCACTCCCCCGCTGGCCGACCCGAACTTCGACCGCACCGTCGTGTTCATGCTCGAGCACACCGACGATGGCGCGGTCGGCGTGGTCATCAATCGCCCGACGCCGTTCCCACTGCCCGAGGGCGTCGAACGCTGGGAGGACCGCCTGGACGGCCCCAGCACCCTGTTCGAAGGTGGCCCGGTGGAGCTCGACGCGCTGATCGCCCTCGCCCGACGGCAGGGCACACCCGAGCCGATCGTGAACCCGGACGAGGACGACGAGGACACAGGCTGGAGCATCGTGGTCGGCGACATCGGTTCGGTGGACCTGGCGATGGATCCGGCGATCGCCGGCGCCGGGGTGACGCACCTGCGCGTCTTTCGCGGCTACTCAGGCTGGGGTCCGCAGCAGCTGGATGGCGAGCTGTCGGAAGGCGCGTGGATGGTGCTGCCGGCCGAGTCGGACGACGTGTTCACCACCGACCCGGAGGACCTGTGGCGAGCGGTGATCCGCCGCCAGGGCGGGCGCATCGCGTGGGTGGCGAATGCGCCCGACGACCTCAGCAGCAACTAGCGGACGTTCAGCCGCGCAACGTTGCGCCGAGCTTGCCAACCAGCGCGACGATCTTCTCGCGCACCTGGGCCACGTCGGCGTCGGTGAGCGTGCGATCAGGCGCCTGCAGTCGGAGGCGATAGGCCAGGCTGCGGCTGCCCTCGGGCAGCCCCTTGCCGCGGTAGACGTCGAACAAGGCGAGGTCGACCAGACCATTGCCCGCACCCTGACGGATCGCCTTCTCCACCTTCTCGGCGGACACGGACTCGGGCACGGCGAACGCGAGGTCGAAGTCACTGGACGGAAAGCGGCTGGTCGCCTTCCACTGCGGCACCTTCGGCTCCGCAGCCAGCAGCACCGTGACGTTCAGCTCGAGCACCGCGACGCGCTCGCTGATGCCGTACGCGTCGAGCACGTCCGGGTGCACCTCGCCGACGGCGCCGACGATGTCCTTGCCGACCGACAACGTGGCCGAGCGCGTGGGGTGCAGGCCGTCGGGCACGCGGCTCTGGTCGACGCGCGCGCCCCAACCCATCGCCGTCACCAGTTCGCGCCACACGGCCATCGCGGCCATGGCGTCCTCGCCGGCCAACACGATGCCCAGCGCTTCGTACTCGGCGGGCAGTTCGGCGTCGCTCGGCGGGTAAACGTGCCCCACTTCGAACAGCCGTACTCCGAGGCTGCGGTGCGACTCGTTGTGCTCGATCGCCTTCAGCAAACCGGGCCGCAAGGACGTGCGCAGCACGTCGTCGCCCACCACGAGCGGGTTGAGGAGGCGCACGGCGTGCGACGGCAACCCGGCGCGGTCGAGGTCGCCGTCGGACAGGAACGGATGCGGGATCGCCTCGCTCAACCCCAGCCCGAGCAACACCTCGCGCAGGTGGCGGCGGCGTTGCTGCAGCGGACTGAGGCCGCCGGGCACCGTGCTCTTCGGGACCGTCGTGCCGAGGTTGCCGTAGCCGAAGCGACGGGCGATCTCTTCGACGATGTCGACCTCGAGCGTGCAGTCCGGCCGCCAGGACGGCACGGTGACCGCCAGCGCGTCGCCGTCGGCAGCACAGCCGAAGCCGAGCGGCTCGACGAGACCGCGGATCTGCTCGGCAGTGAACGCCGTCCCGAGCAGTGTGCCGACACGGGCAGGGCGGACACGGATCACCGTGGGCTGCGGCAGATGGTCGGTGCGGGCGTCGACGAAGCCCTCGTGCACGACGAGATCCGGGCAGGTGAGGCGAAGCAGTTCGACGAACCGTGCCACGGACGACTCGATGCCGTACGGGTCGACGCCGCGCTCGAAACGTGCCGACGCCTCGCTGCGCAGACCCATGCGGGCGACGGACCGGAGAATGCCCATCGGATGGAAGTACGCGGTCTCCAGGGCGATGCGCGTGGTCGACTCGCTGATCTCGGTGTTCTGACCGCCCATGATGCCGGCGATGCCGATCGGGCGATCGTCGCCGTCGCAGATCAGCAGGTCGTTGGCGGTCATCGTGCGCTCGACGTCGTCGAGGGTGACGATGGTCTCGCCCTCCGCCGCGAGCCGGATGCGGAAGCCGCCGCCGCCGAGCGTGTCGAAGTCGTACGCGTGGTTCGGCTGGTTGGTCTCCAGCATCACGTAGTTGCTGACGTCGACGATGTTGTTGATCGGGCGCATGCCGGCCGCGGTGAGGCGACGGGCCATCCAGTCGGGCGACGACGCGACCCGCACACCCGAGATCACCAGAGTGGTGAAGCGCGGGCAGCGGTCGGCGGCGAGAATCTCGACCGACGCGCTGAGCGCCGGCGCAACGGGATCGAGCGCTGCAGCCGGCGAACCGAGCGGCACGCCGAAGTGTGCGGCCACGTCGCGGGCGACACCCACGTGCCCGTACGCATCGGGCCGGTTGCGCAGCACGTCGAGGTCGTAGACGGTCTCCTCGCCGAGGCCGAGCGCCTCGCCGTAGGGGATGCCCAACGGCGTGCCCTCGGGCAGGATGAGGATGCCGCTGTGGTCGTCGCCGAGGCCGAGTTCGCGGGCTGAGCAGAGCATGCCCTCGCTGGCAATGCCGAGGATCGGCTTCGGTTCGATGGCGCGCCCGTCGGGCATCACGGTGCCGGGTGTGGCGAGCGGGATGACGTCGCCGGGCTGCATGTTGAACGCGCCGCACCACACGTGCCGCTCGACGCCGTCACCGGCATCGACGAACACTCGGTGCACCTTGGCCGCGTCGGCATGGCGTTCGGTCTTCAGGACCTTCGCGGTGATGACGCCGGCGACCGTGGTGCCGACGGTGCGGACCTCCTCGACCGCAAGGCCGAGGTGGGTGATGGCATCCGCGATCGCGGGCACGTCGTCGCCGACGGCGACCAGCTCGGTGAGCCAGGAGTGGACGATCTTCATGTCATGGCCTCCTGATCAGAACTGCTCGATGAAGCGGATGTCGTTGACGTACATCTCCCGCACGTCGCCCACGCCGTGGCGTTCCTTGGCCATGCGGTCGATGCCGAAGCCGAATGCGAAGCCGCTCCACTCCTCGGGATCCAAGCCGCCGGCGCGGAGCACGTTGGGGTGCACCATGCCGCAACCGCCCAGCTCGAGCCAGTCGCCCGACGGGGTGCGGATGTCGAACTCCGCGGACGGCTCGGTGAACGGGAAGTAGCTCGGCCGCAGGCGACTGCCGAAGTCCTTGCCGAAGAACGATTTGGTGAAGGCGTCGATCGTGCCCGCGAGGTCGGCCAGCGTGATGCCGCGGTCGATGACGAGCCCCTCGATCTGGTGGAAGACCGCCAGGTGCGTGGCGTCGGTGGTCTCGTTGCGGAACACCTTGCCCGGCATGATCATGTAGATCGGCGGCTCGATGGTCTGCATCACGCGGATCTGCACCGGCGAGGTGTGCGTGCGCAGCACCGTCGACCCGGCCACCCCGTGGTCGACGTAGAAGGTGTCGTGCATGCTGCGCGCCGGGTGGTCCGGCGGCATGTTGAGCGCCTCGAAGTTGTACCAGTCGGTCTCGACCTCGGGGCCTTCGGCCACTTGGAAGCCGAGGCCGACGAACACGTCTTCCAGCCGCTGCCACGCCTGGGTGACGATGTGCGCGTGGCCACGTGTCGGGGACGTGAGCACTTCGGTGAGGTCCATCCGCTCGGCCTCGAGTTGCACGGCGCGCTCGGCCCGCTGCAGCTCGCCGACGCGGGCCTCGACGGCCACTGCGACGCGCTGCGTCGCCTCGTTGACCGCCTGGCCGGCGGCCTTCTTCTCGTCCACGGTCGGCAAGGCACCGAGCCGCGTCTTGAACTCGGCGAAGGGGCCCTTCTTGCCGAGCAGTTCGGTCTCCAGCGCTCGGGCGTCGGCCAGCGTGGCCGCCTCACCCAGGCGCGCGACGGCGGCATCTGCGGCCGCGCGTACGTCGTCGATCATCTTCCAGTCTCCAGAGGTCGAGTCGAATCGGGTCCTGCAACTCCCCCGAGCGACGTGGCGGCGTGACGTGTCAGAGCGTCGGCGCGCAGCCCCGGTCCACCCGGGGGCACCGAAATCGCTGCGTGAGTCGCGGTACGGCCATGCACCCGAGATTACCGGTCGCGGCGCTGCCGAGCCACCTCGAATGCGAGCACCGTCGCGGCCATCGCCACGTTCAGGCTCTCGGCGGCGCCGTGGTGCGGAATGGTGATCCAGCCGTCGACGGGCGCGTCGTCCGGCACCCCGTGCGCCTCGTTGCCGACGACGACGGCCACCGGGCGGCTGAGGTCGATCGCGGTGTACGCAGTGCCGCGGTGCGACGACGTGGCGAGCAGCTCGAGGCCGGCGGCGCGCAGCACCTCGAGCTCCGCGGCCACGACCGGCACCCGGAACAGCGACCCGGCCGTCGACCGCACCACCTTCGGGTTGTAGGGATCCACCGAGCCGGCCGTGAACACGACGGCGTCCGCGCCGGCGGCCTCGGCCGAGCGGATGATCGTGCCGGCGTTGCCCGGGTCGGCGATTCGATCGGCGACCATCACGAACGTGGCGGCGTCCGGCAGCCGCTGCGGCCGCTGGTGCACGACGGCGATCACCGGCTGCGGGTGCTCGGTGGTGGCCACTCGTTCGAGCACGTTGGGGGCCAGCTCGTACAGCGGCGCGTCGCAGCGCACACCGTCGGCACCGGGAGCGACGAATTGGGCCTCGACCTCCCAGCCGGCGTCGACCGCCTGCTGCAGCAGCCCTGCTCCCTCGACCACGAGCACACCTTCCTCGGAACGCGCACTGCGGCGCCCCAGGAGGCGCCGCAGTCGCTGAACCTTCGGGCTCGAGTAGGTGAGCCCAGCAGGATGGGGTGCGCTCAGAGCGCCGCCTTCGCCTGATCGACGAGGGCCGTGAACGCGGCCGGGTCGGTGATGGCGATGTCGGACAGCATCTTGCGGTCCACCTCGATGCCCGCTGCGTTGAGACCGGCGATGAACCGGCTGTAGCTCATGTCGTTCAGACGGCAGGCGGCGTTGATGCGCTGGATCCACAGGCGACGGAACTCGCCCTTCTTGGCGCGGCGGTCGCGGAACGCGTACTGACCGCTCTTCATCACCTGCTCGTTCGCTGCCCGGACCGAACGGCTCTTGTTGCCGTAGTAGCCCTTGGCGCGCTCGAGCACCTGGCGACGACTCTTCTTTGCGTTCACGGCACGCTTCACTCGAGCCATGGTTCTCTCCTTCTACTTCGTTCTCTTCGAATGGGGGTGTGGACGGATCAGCGCTCGGCGAGGAGCCGCTTGATCTTCTTCTCGTCGCCGCTGTGCACGTCGACCATGCCGTCGAGACGACGGGTACGGGTGGACGGCTTCTTCTCGAAGAGGTGCTGACGGTTCTGCTGCAGGCGGCGCAGCTTCCCGGTCCCGGTCTTGCGGAACCGCTTCGCCGCGGTCTTGCTGGTCTTCATCTTGGGCATGGTGATTCTTCCTGGATGGTGTGGTGGGGACGCGCCCGCACCGGGGGTGATCGACGGCTCCGGGGACCGGACCCGTCGTCGCGATGAGATCGCTCAGGCGGGGTCGGAACCTTCGGCGTCCGGCTCGGCGGGCGCCGGTTCGGGCGCTGCCTCGGCCTTGGCCTCGGACTTCTTCGGTGGTGCCTTCTTCTCGGGAGCGATGACCATGGTCATGTTGCGACCTTCGAGCCGAGCCTGGGTCTCGACCTTGCCGACGGCGCCGACCTGTTCGAGTACCGCGTCGAGGATCTTCGAGCCGAGCTCGGGGTGCGCCATTTCGCGACCACGGAACTGGAGTGTGACCTTGACCTTGTGGCCTTCGGACAGGAACTCCTGCATGTGGCGGACCTTGGTGTCGAA
>JBMOGW010000051.1:0-16922 GCA_049318165.1 Ilumatobacteraceae bacterium | reverse complement strand
CCGGCGATCCTGGCGGCCAATCCGACGGTGTGTCGATGACTCGCCGACGGTACTGACCGCGGTACCCCAAGGGGCGCCACCCGCATGTCGGGTGGCGCCCCTTGCGCGTGTCGGCGCCGCCACCAGGGTCGTGGCGCGCTGCGGGGCAGCGATCACCCATCCGTCACGAAACGCGGTCGGTGGAACTGAGAATGACACGTCCGGTGGTTGGAATGCCCGGTGATGCACAAGAAGCCTCGAAGGCACTGGCGCTCACGATCGATTTCGGCGACACTGTGCGTTGTACGACCACAACGGGAGGTCGTGCTCGGCGGATGAGCGGTCGGTCGGGTGGCGGGAACATGAGGTGGGTCGCATCGGGAGTCGACCCAGCGAATGGCGCGTGACCGACCGCTCGCCTTGCCGTCGGAGGCCACGCCGCCATTGTCGGCGGAGAGCCCTCAGGCGATAGCGTCGTCGCTCGTGCGCATCGTCACCGACCTGAGTACCGCCCCGTTTCCCGGCGAACGTGCGGTCGTCACCATCGGCGCCTACGACGGAGTCCACCGTGGCCATCAGGCCGTGATCGCCGAGGTTCGCCGCCACGCAGCCGAGCTCGGCGCTCGTGCCGTGGTGATCACCTTCGACCGTCACCCTGCCTCCGTGGTGCGCCCCGAGAGCGCGCCGAAGCTGCTCACCGACCTCGATCAGAAGCTCGAGCTGCTCGACGCCACCGGGGTCGATGCGACGGTGCTGGTGCGCTTCGACGCCGACCAGGCGCAGGAGGAGCCGCTGTCGTTCGCCCGCCGGGTGCTGGTCGACTGCCTGGCGACCAGGGCGATCGTGGTGGGGGAGGACTTCCACTTCGGCCGCGGCCGCGGCGGGAACGTGGCCACCCTGCGCGAGCTGGGTGCCGAGGCCGACTTCGACGTGGTGCCGATGTCGCTGGTGGCCCGCACGGACGGTCCGGACGAGCCGATCAGTTCCACCGCCATCCGCCGGGCGATGGCAGGCGGCCAGGTCGAGCTCGCCGCCGAGATGCTCGGTCATTCGTTCGAGGCCCGTGGCAAGGTGGTGCAGGGCGACCAACGCGGTCGCCTGCTCGGCTTTCCGACTGCCAACGTCGAAGTGCCGAACAGCATCTGCCTGCCGTCCGACGGCGTCTACGCAGGTTGGTACGTGCGGCCCGACGGTTCACAGCAGGCGTGCGCCATCAACCTCGGCCGGCGGCCGACGTTCTACGAGCACGCCGACTCGTCGCTGCTCGAAGCCCACTTGCTCGACTTCGCCGGCGACCTCTACGGCGAGCACGCCCACGTGCGGTTCACGCACTTCCTGCGCAGCGAGCGCAAATTCGACGGCATCGATGCACTGATCGGCCAGCTGAACCACGACATCGAGCACGCCCGCCAGGTCCTCACCGGCGACTGAGTGCCGAGCGGCCTCAGGCGGGCCAGATGACGGTGCCGCTCGCGTCGTAGATCTTCTGCAGGACGCTCGGGTCGGCCATCGTCGAGATGTCGGGAGCGACACCGTCGAACAGGCCGATCGAGGCATACGTGGTGACCTCCGCCGTCAACAGATCGGGCAGTGGCATGCCGAGCGGCTGCTCGGGCGTCACACCCTTGCTGACCAGCTCGCTCTCCACGCCCCAGCGAGCCTGCTCGCCCTCCGGGGTGAGGAACAGCGCGTTGCCGTTGGCGTTGATCGCGTCGACGGCGACCTGGGCAGCGGCCTTCGGGTCGGCGACGGCGTCGGCCAGACCCTTCATCGTGGCGCGCATGAAGTCCTCGGCCGCCGTGGGGAACTCGGTCAGGAACGTGGTGTTGGTGTAGATGATGCCGAAACTGCCCGGGATGTCGTCGTCGCTCGGGTCGAAGAGCTGGAACGGGATGCCGGCGGCCTCGAGCTGCAGCGGCTCGTTGCTCTTGTACCCGGGGAAGCCGACGATGTCGGGCACCTCGATGTGCACCTTCGGGTCGAACCCCTCCAGCAGCACGGTCTCGTAGTCGGTGCCCTCCACCAGACCGGCCTTGGCCAGCATCGCCTTCACCGACGGCGTGATGGCGCCCTTGACGCCGATCTTCTTGCCCTTGATCGACGCGAGGTCGGGCACTGCGCCGTCCTTCGTGATCAGCGCATCGATGCCGGTGCGGCCGTCGACGGCGAGGGCGACGTAGCCGGCGTCGTTGGCATCCGCGAAGTCGACCATCTCGCTGAACGAGCCGCCGGACGAGAACTGCGCCTCGTTGGCGGCGACCTGCGGGTAGTTCTCAACGGAGAAGCTCGGCGTGAGCTGCACGTCGAGACACAGGTCGTCGTAGTAGCCCTTGCTGTCGGCCACCAGCACCTCGATGATCGACGCCGATGCCGAGAAGTCGAAGCTGGAGAGGTACACGATCGGACCTGCGGCCTTGTTGGCGGCGCAGCGGTCCTCGGGGAACGGCTGGCCGGCGGTCACCTCGCTCACCCCGCTCACGGCCGTGGTGTCGGTGCCGCCGGTGGAACCGGAGGTGGCCGTCGAGCCGGAGGTGGACGTGGGCGAGGTGGTGTCGCTGCCGCACGAGGCGAGCACGGCGGTGGCAGCGAGGAGCAGCGCAGCGCTGCGTCGGGGAGACATGGGGACCGAGCCTACTCAGGGTGGTCGAGCGCGTCGAAGAGCGCGAGCACGTTCGCCGAGCCGACCCCCACCCGGTGGCCGGTGCGCGAGATGAAGCCGAGCTGTACGCCGGTGGACGGATCGTCGGCGGCGAAGAACTGCTCGTGGCCGTCGTCGTCCACCACCACCTCGGTCAGCAGTTCGGCGCCTGCGTCGGCCAGGCACGCCCGGGCGTACCCGGCATTGAGCACCTCGAGGGCCACGTGCTGCACACCGCCGCCGTGGTCGGCGACGTAGTGGGCGACGGCCGGCGAGGCGTCCGGGCTCACCAGCACGAACGTCACGCCGCCGGCGGCGACGGCCGCCATGCCCACGTGCGGCTCGGCGAGCGGCACCTCGTGGAACCCGAACCGGCCGACCAGCGACGCGGTGGCGGCGGTGAGATCGGGCACCGCGACGACGACGTGATCGACGCGACTCGCGACCGTGTCGAGCCCGGACGTGCCGTTGCCCGCCGGCTGCTTGTCGGGGGCCGGGTCGGGTCGGTGGCCGGCCACCTCGATGCGGTGCGTCTCGGTGAGCAGCACCCGGAACAGCTGTTCGGCGAAGTCGGCATCGACACCCGCCTCGATGGCCTGCTTGCGGCGAGAGGTGACGACGTCGCGCACACGGGCCGGCTGGATGACGGGCGCGTCGGCGTGCTGCTTGACCGCGGCCACCTCGCGGCACACTGCGAGCCGCTCGGCGACGACGGCGATCAAGGCAGCGTCGAGCTGGTCGATGCGGGCGCGCAGGTCGGCGAGGTCGGGAGTGGGATCTGCCATCGGCCTGCACGGTACCCGGTCGACGTCCGCCGAGTCAGAGCGAACGATCGCCGCGGCGGGTCAGGTCCGGGCGGTGCGCTGCGACACGTGCCAGCGCAGCACCACCCGCTGCAGCAGCGAGATCAGCACCAGGAAGATGGTGCCGAGCAGCGCCATCGAGAAGATCGCCGCCCACAGCGCATCGCCCTCGTTCAGCGCGGCGGCGCGCTTGCCGATGGCCCCGAGGCCGCGGTTCGCGAAGTTGCCGCCCTCCACCAGGTAGGCGGCGATGAGGGCGAGGCCCACGTTGTAACGGGCGGCCGTGAACAGCGCGGGCAGGGCGGACGGCAGACGCAGCCGCCACAACACCTCCCATCGAGAGGCGTCGACCGAGGCGAGCAACTCGCGTGTGGCCGGGTCGGCGCCGCGCATGCCGTCGACCGTGGCGAAGGCGAAGGCCGGCATGCACACCAGGCCGGTGATGAACAGCACCGGGGGAGTGCCCGACCCCAGCCACAACACCACCGAGCCGATGTAGGCGACGAACGGGGTGACCTGCAGGAGGGTGAGCACCGGGCCGGTGGCGTGCTCGAGGAACTCGGAGGCCGCCATCGCGGAGCCGACGACCAGGGCGACGAGCAACGCGATCAGCAGCCCGCCGAGCGCGTGGTAGGCCGTCACCCACGCAGCGGACGCGTACGCCGCGGCGTTGTCGAGCAGGTAGCGGACGATGCCCGACGGCGCACGCAGGATGAACGGCCGGACATCGTTGGCGCGGACCAGCAGCTCCCAGAGCCCGAGAAAGGCGAGGATGCCGATGATCGGCGCGAGCAGCCGCTTGTTCACGCGCGGCCCCCGTGCAGGGCATGGCGCACGCGGGCGCAGAGCTCGATGAACCGCGGCTCGTCCTCCACATCGGCGCCCCGGGGGCGCGGCAGGTCCACCTCGATGTCGGCCACCACGCGGCTCGGCCGACTGCTCGACACGAGCACCCGGTCGCTCAACGCGACCGCCTCGGCGATGCTGTGCGTGATGAACAACACCGTGGCGCCGCGCCCCTCCACCAGGCGGGTGAGCAGCAGGCGCATCTCGGCGCGCGTGATCTCGTCGAGCGCGGCGAACGGCTCGTCCATCACCAGGAGCGGGGCGTGCAGCGCGAGGGCACGCACCAGCGCGACGCGCTGCTGCATGCCACCCGACAGCTCGTGCGGGTAGGCGTCGAGGAAGTCCCCGAGGCCCACCTCGCGCAGCAGTGCGTCGGGGTCGTCGGTGTCGGTGGGGTTGGCGCCGGTGTTCACGTCGAGCAACAGGCGGGCATTGGCACGCACGGTGCGCCACGGGAGCAGCCCGGGTGCCTGGGGCACCATCGCCACCCGCTTGCGGCTGCGCGCCTCGGCGGGTGGCGTGCCGTCGAGTTCCACCGTGCCGGCGCCCGCCGGCTCGAGCCCGGCGATGATGCGCAGCAGGGTGGTCTTGCCGCACCCCGACGGGCCGATGATGCTGACGAACGAGCCGGACTCGATGTCGAGCGTCAGCGGGTCGATGACGGGCAGTTCGGCGTACGCCTTGGTCAGGTCCCGCACGACGATCCGGCTCACCGGGGCGAGTGTACGACCACACTCCGCCCGCCCGGGTGGAACCGGGTGGAGCGCTGTTAGCCTGGCGGGGTCCGTCGGGGCCTCACCTCCGTCGGATGCCTGCGGCACACCGCCGCACGCGACCTCCGTCACCAAAGGGAAGGCACTCATCATGGCCCTGGCGCCCAAGAACGAGATCATCGACGCGCACAAGCTGAGCGACACCGACACCGGTTCGCCCGAGGTGCAGATCGCGCTGCTCACCGCACGCATCAACCACCTCACCGAGCACTTCAAGACCCACAAGAAGGACCACCACAGCCGTCGTGGCCTGCTGAAGCTGGTCGGTCGCCGTCGCCGCATGCTCGACTACGTGAAGAACATCGACATCGAGCGCTACCGCGCGATCGTCGCCGCCAACGGCCTGCGCCGCTGAGCGAACCACACTCGACGTTCACCTCGAACTCGTGACGGGTCGGCCCTCGGGCCGGCCCGTTGCCGCGTCCGGAAGCAACTTCGCTGGTACGCTGGCACGAAACATCAACCGAGCGGGTCACTGGATCGGTTGTCAGTCGCGAGCACCGAATCTGTTCCCGGGTCACCGGTGAGCATCCGAGTCGGTGTTGACGACTGGGAACCGGCCCCCGCTCCGAATGCCGTGCGCAGGTGCGCGCGGTCGAAAGGAGCTCGTCATGGCAGACGCCATCCGAGTGTCGGCACCCGTGTCCGGGACCGACAAGACCCTGTCCTTCGAGACCGGGAAGCTGGCCCAGCAGAGCATGGGCGCCGTCGTCGCGACCCTCGGTCGCACCACGGTGCTGGCCACTGCGAACGCCGCAAAGGAAGCCCGCCCCGGTGCGGACTTCTTCCCCCTGACCATCGACGTCGAAGAGCGCGCGTACGCCGCGGGCAAGATCCCCGGCTCGTTCTTCCGTCGTGAGGGCCGTCCCACCGAGGACGCCATCCTCACCTGCCGTCTGACCGACCGCCCGCTCCGCCCGGCGTTCCCGGACGGCTTCCGCAACGAGGTGCAGGTGGTCCTCACGATCATCGGCGCCGACATGGCCAACCCGCACGACGTGCTGTCCATCAACGCCGCCTCGGCGTCGCTGATGCTCAGCGGCATCCCGTTCGACGGCCCGATCGGCGCCGTCCGCGTCGCCTACAGCCAGAGCGGCGAGTGGATCCCCCACCCCACCTACGAGCAGGGCGACGAGAGCACCTTCGAGCTCGTCGTGGCCGGCCGTCAGCTGGACAACGGCGACGTCGCCATCATGATGGTCGAGGCCGGTGGCACCACCAAGAGCTTCGACTACTACGCCGACGGCGCCCCGAAGGTCGACGAAGCGGCCCTCGCCGGTGGCCTCGAGGCCAGCAAGACCTGGATCAAGGAGAGCATCGCCCTCCAGAAGGAACTCGTCGCCGCCGTCGTCGCCGCGAAGGGCCCGATCGTGCCGATGGAGTACACCGTCAGCGTCGACTACGCCCCCGAGGTGTTCTCGGCCGTCGAGCCGATCGCCACGCCGGAGCTGTCGAAGGCCGTCGCCATCGCCGGCAAGGCCGAGCGCAACGCCGCCACCGACGCCGTGGCCGCCCATGCGGTCGCCACGCTGTGCGCCGAGGGCGCCGAGTTCGCCGGTCGCGAGCGTGAGGTGAAGGAGGCCGTTCGCAGCCTCACCAAGAAGCTCGTCCGCAAGCGGATCGTCGAAGAGGGCAAGCGCATCGACGGCCGTGGCCCGCGCGACCTGCGTCCGCTGAGCAGCGAAGTGGGCGTCCTGCCCACTGCGCACGGCACCGGCCTGTTCCAGCGTGGCGAGACCCAGGTGATGAACGTCGTCACCATGGCCATGCCGCGCATGAACCAGCTGCTCGACACGCTCGGCCCGGAGACCAACAAGTACTTCCTGTTCCACTACAACATGGCCCCGTGGGCCAACGGCGAGACCGGCCGCGTCGGTTCGCCGAAGCGCCGCGAGATCGGCCACGGTGCGCTCGCCGCCCGTGCGCTGCTGCCGGTGCTGCCGGACCGCGAGCAGTTCAACTACACGCTCCGCCTCGTGGCCGAGGTGCTGGCCTCCAACGGCTCGACGTCGATGGCGTCGGTCTGCTCGGGCTCGCTGGCCCTCATGGACGCCGGCGTGCCGGTGCGTGCGGCCGTGGCCGGTATCGCCATGGGTCTCGTCTACGCCGAGGGCAAGTACACCACCCTCACCGACATCCTCGGTGCCGAGGACGCGTTCGGCGACATGGACTTCAAGGTGGCCGGCACGTCCGACGCCATCACCGCCCTGCAGCTCGACACCAAGATCGACGGCATCCCCGCCGACGTGCTGGCCGCCGCGCTCGACCAGGCGAAGGAAGCCCGCACGCAGATCCTCGACAACATGAACTCCTGCCTCGCCGCCGCGCGCGACGAGGTGGCCGAGACCGCGCCGAAGATCATCACGATCACGATCCCGATGGACAAGATCGGCGAGGTGATCGGGCCGAAGGGCAAGGTCATCAACACCATCACCCAGGAGACCGGCGCCGACATCGCCGTCGACGACGACGGCGCCCAGGGCATCGTCACCATCGGCGCCGTCGAGGCGTGGCGCATGGAGGACGCGAAGGCCCGCATCATGGCCATCGTGTCGCCGCCGCTGGCCGAGCTCGGCAAGAGCTACCAGGGCCGCGTGGTCAACATGACCAAGTTCGGTGCGTTCGTGAACATCCTCCCGGGCCGTGACGGCCTGGTGCACATCAGCAAGCTCGGCAAGGGCAAGCGGATCAACAACGTCGAGGACGTGCTCGAGCTCGGTCAGGAGATCGAGGTCATCGTCGAGGAGATCGACGAGAAGGGCAAGGTCAGTCTGACCCCCGGCGAGAGCTGGAACCCGGTGATCCCGGAGGGCGCTGCGTCGTCCGGTGGCGGCGACCGTGACCGTGGCGACCGTGGTGGCCGCGACCGTGACCGTGGTGGTCGTGACCGTGACCGTGGTGGCCGCGACCGTGGCGGCAGCAGCCGTGGCGGCGAGGCCGTCGAGGGTGCCGTGGCCGTGAGCTTCGACGACGCGTTCGATGCCGAGCTCGCCGGCGAGCTGGGCGACCTCGGCCCCGGCGGCGAGCCGGTGGCCAGTGACCGTGACGATCGTGGTGACCGCGGCGACCGCGGTGGCCGTCGTCGTCACCGCTGACCTCGAGGGTTCATGACCGATCTCCGGATCACCACACTGGACTCCGGACTGACGGTGGCCACCGAACGCGTGCCCGGCACGCTGTCGGTGGCCACCGGCGTCTGGGTGGGCGTCGGCTCGCGTGACGAGCCGGAGCACCTCAGCGGCGTCAGTCACTTCCTCGAACACCTGCTGTTCAAGGGCACCGAGTCCCGTTCCGCGCAGGACCTCGCCCGTGGGGTCGACCGCCGCGGCGGCGACTTCAACGCCTTCACCTCGAAGGAGTACACCGCGTACTACACGCGGCTGCCGGCCCGTCATGCCGAGTTCGGCGTCACCCTGCTGGGTGACGTGTTGACACGTCCCGCGTTGCGCGACGCCGACGTGGACGCCGAACGTCAGGTGATCCTGGAAGAACTGGCGATGGACGACGACGCGCCGGACGACGTGGCTCATCGCGCGCTCGCCGCCCGGTTGTTCGACGGCCATGCCCTCGGCCGCGACCCCGCCGGTGACCGTGCCCATGTCACGGCGATCACCGCCGGCGACGTGCGGGCATTCTTCGAGCAGCACTACCGCGCCGGCTGCATGGTGGTGGCGGTGGCCGGCCCGCTCGACCACGACGAGCAGTTGTCGCTCGTCGACGCCGCGTTCGGCGCAGTGGCCCCCGGCGGCGAGCGTCCCGCACGGTCCGTGCCCGGCGGCACGGGCGACGATCTGCACATCGACGACGACACCGAGCAGGTGCACATCGTCATGGGCGCTCGTGCGCTGCCCCGGCTCGACCCTCGACGCGAGGCACTCGACGTGGTGAACCACGTGCTCGGTGGTGGTCTGTCGAGCCGATTGTTCGAGGAGATCCGCGAGCGGCGCGGTCTGGCGTACTCGGTGTACTCCGGGGTGTCCGCCTACGCCGATGCCGGCGTGTTCCAGATGTACGCCGGTACGCAGGCCGACCACGCCGACGAGGTGCGCGGCCTGCTGCTGCAGGAAGTGCGCCGCCTGGTGGACGACGGCGTCACCGACGACGAGCTGGAGATCGCCAAGGGTTATCTCACCGGCTCGTTCGAAATGGGCCTGGAGGACACCGGTGCGCGCATGGCTCGCTCGGCTGGCCAGCTGATCACCACCGGTGCGGTGCGCAGCATCGACGATCAGGTGGCGCGCTGGGCCGCGGTCGACCAACAGGCGGCCACGTCGGTGATCCGCGACGTGCTGACCGCCGACCCCGTCGTCGTCACGGTCGGTCCGGGCCGCTGACCGGTCCGGGGACTACCGTCGCAGCGATGAGCGAGATCCGAGTCGGAGTGGTGGGCGCCGGTGGGCGCATGGGCAGCACGGTGTGCGACGCAGTGGCTGCCGACCCGGCGCTCGAGCTGGTCGCCGTGGTCGACCCCGGCGCTGCCGGCCGTGAGACCCACGGACTGACGATCGCGGGTGACCTGAGCGCGCTGGCCGACGCAGGCTGCGACGTCGTGGTCGACTTCACCATCGCCGACGCCGGCCGCACCACGCTCCCGTGGCTGGCCGCCCATGGCATCCACGCCGTGGTGGGCACCACCGGCTTCACCGACGGCGACCTCGACACGTTCCGGTCGTCGTTCACGTCCAGCAACTGCCTGATCGCGGCGAACTTCGCGATCAGTGCCGTGTTGATGATGCGCTTCGCCGAGCTCGCCGCCCCGTTCTTCGAGACGGCGGAGATCATCGAACTGCACCACGACCAGAAGATCGACGCGCCGTCGGGCACCGCGGTCGCCACCGCGCATCGCATGGCGGCGGCCTCGGACCAGTGGGCGGCCGACCCGACCACGCACGAGGTGTATCCCGGCTCGCGCGGTGGAGTCGGCCCGGCCGGCATCCATCTTCATGCCGTCCGCATGCGCGGCATGCTGGCCCACCAGGAGGTGCTGTTGGGCGCGCAGGGGCAAACGCTCACCATTCGTCAGGACAGCTACGACCGCGTCAGCTTCATGCCCGGAGTGGTGCTGGCGTGCAAGCGCATCGCCGAACACCCCGGGTTGACGATCGGCCTCGACGCCGTCCTCGGTGTCTGACCCGCTGCGGGCTGGGTTCGGTCAGCCGAGTGCGGCGATGGCCGCGTCGTAGTCCGGCTCCTGGGCGATCTCCGGAGACGCAGACGACGACCGTGTTGACGGGGTTCCCCCCGAGTGGGGTGATTGCCATGGCAAACGTGTCGAGCAAACGCGCGTGCTCCTGGCGCGCCGAACCCCCATGGGGTCAGCGGCCGCGGCGGAAGTTGCGCAGGTTGACGAGCACGACGATCGCGACCGAGCCGATGATGATCCAGATCTGGTAGCGGTTGGTCCATTCGATGACGTCGCGCAGCTCGCTCTCGAACGTCTTCGACAACCACCACAGCAGCGCCAGTCGTACCGAGACGCCGATCGCGAACATCGGCAGCAGGCGCCGCCACGAGGTGGCGGCTGCGCCGGTGAGCGCCCACACGATGTTGCTGCCGACGAAGAACGGCACCACGAACCATTCGGCCTTCGCGACCTGCTGCTCGAACTTGGCGACCTGCTCCTGGGGCATGCCGAGGAAACGCCAGAACCAGCGCAGGGCGCGGTCGCCGTACACGCGCCCGATCATGTGGCACACGACAGCGGCGAGGGCCAGCCGCAGCGCACCGATCAGCGCCCACAGGAACGGTGACGACACCGAGGGCACGGCCAGCACCAGGTAGCGGTTGCGGGCCGAGAGCGCGATCAGGCGCAGCGGATGTTCGTCGTCGAGTGTCGCCCACGTCGCGCCGGCGATGTTGGTGCAGACGACGAGCAGGACGAACAGCACCACCCAGATCGGACCCGACCGAGCCGTGGGGGCGGCCTCCGCCGTGGCCACCGCGTGGGCCTCCGTCGCTGCCTCCAACGAGGCATCGCCCTGGGCCTGCTCGGCGGCGACGAGGTCGTCGCCCGGGAGTGATTCGTCCGCTGTCACGCCGCCGACACTAGAGTCCGGAGGCCGACACGGCATCAACAGGGGAAGCAAAGCAAGTGCGTACTTATCAGGCAGCCATTGTCGTGGGGCTTTGCGCGACGCTGCTCGGATGTGGCGCGGACCGCAACGATGCGCTCAGCGCATCCACCACGGCCGCGCCGCAGCCCACCAGCGACGTCACCTTCCCGCCGAACGGGGAGTCCGTCGACGTCGTCGCGCTCGACAACAACTTCCTGCCCGAGACGGTGGAGGTGAAGGCCGGCACCGAAGTCGTCTTCACCAACAACGGTCGCAACCCGCACAACGTCGTCCCGGCGGACGACCCGAAGGCCACCGAGTGGGGCGTGTTGGAGGAGGGCTTCCAGCCGACCGACACCTACTCGCGAGTCTTCGACCGCCCAGGGACGTACATCTACTACTGCACCATTCACGGCTCGCCGAAGGCGGGCATGGTCGGGACCATCACGGTCACCGAGCCGTAAGAGGGGGAACATCACATGCAACGAGGAAACCGCACGTCCGCCCGACGTGGCGTCCGCGTCCTGGGGATCGCCATCACCGCAGCGCTGCTGCTGGTCGCGTGTGGCGAGGACAAGACGGCGACGAGCACCACCGTGGCCGAGACCACGCAGCCGTCCGAGCCGAATGCCACCGACACCACCGCAGGGGACGGCTCCGGCACGCTGCGAGTGCCGGACGACTACCCGACCATCCAGGCGGCGGTCGACGCGGCCGAGCCCGGCGCGCTGATCCTCATCGCACCCGGCACCTACAACGAGGCCGTCCAGGTGGAGACCGACGAGCTCACCATCCGCGGTCTCGACCGCAACACGGTGATCCTCGACGGCAAGCTCGAACTCGACAACGGCATCCGTGTGCTGGGGGCCAAGGGCGTCGCCGTCGAGAACATGACCGCGCAGAACTACACGCACAACGGCTTCTTCTGGACCGGCGTGCAGGGCTATCGCGGTTCGTACCTCACCAGTTACCGCTCCGGTGACTACGGCGTGTACGCCTTCGACTCGGTGGACGGTCAGCTCGAACACATCTACGCCGCCGGCAGCCCGGACGCGGGCATCTACATCGGCGAGTGCTACCCCTGCAACGCCGTCGTCGACGATGTCGTCAGCGAACACAACGGCCTCGGCTACTCGGGCACCAACTCGGGCGGCAACCTGCTGATCGTCAACTCGATCTGGCGCTTCAACCGAGCCGGCATCGTGCCCAACAGCGGCAGCTACGAGCTGTGCTACCCGAGCCGCGACACGACGATCGTCGGCAACGTCGTCTACTCCAACAACCAGGCGGACACGCCGGCCATCGACGTGGCCATCCTCGCGATGGGCAACGGCATCGTCGCCGCCGGCGCGGTCAAGGCCGACATCGCGCGCAACCTCGTCTACGACCACGACAAAGCCGGCATCGCCCTCGTTCCGTTCCTCGAGGAGGACCCGAACGACGACGCACCGACGCCGGAGGAGTGGGACCAGACCTGCGAGGAGCAGAAGCAGACCGCCCCGGTGAAGCCGTCCGGCCCGGTGCTGTGGCACCCGCAGCAGAACAAGGTGACCGGCAACGTCGTCGCCGCGAACCGTCTGGCTGACATCCTGCTCGCGACCGTCGACGCGGACATCTCGACGCTCGGCAACTGCTTCAGCAAGAACAACATCGACGTCTCGCTGCCGAACAACCTGCAGACGCTCGCCCCCTGCGAAGGAACCGGTGCCGGCGACTGGAAGGACGGCGAGTACAACATCGCCCAATGGCTCATCGACGCCAACACGGCGCCGCCCTCCGTGGACTGGAAGACCGCGCCACTGCCTCCGTTGGAGGACCAGGAGAACATGAAGGATGCCGAGACGGCTGCGGCCCACCCGGCCACCGACGTCCCGTTCGCCGTCAACGTCGGCGCCATCGACGTGCCGGCCAAGCCGGCCGGCTGATCGGCCGCCGTGCGTCGTCGTCCCCTCGTCGCCGCGACCGTCGCGCTCGTCCTCGCCCTCTCCGCCTGCGGCGGCGGGGGCGAGGACGCCGCCACGTCGCCGTCGTCGACCGAGCACCACCACCAGCACCCGGACAACACGTCGCTCGGTCAGCCCGATCGTCCGATCGCCGGGCCGCAGGGCGCGGTGCCGCAGTTCGTCGTCGAGTGCGACTTCGCGCACATGGCTGCGGACGACCCCATCGTGTACCCGGGGCAACCGGGTGCGAGCCACCTGCACGTGTTCTTCGGCAACGACGGCGTCACCGCCGACTCGACGACCGAGTCGTTGGCTGCGAGCGGCACCACCTGCGACCAGCAGCTCGACAAGGCCGCCTACTGGGCGCCCGCGTTGCTGCAGGACGGCCAGCCGCTGGTGCCGGTGAAGAGCACGGCGTACTACCGCCCGGGCATCGACGTTGACCCGGCAGCGGTGCAGCCGTTCCCGGTCGGGCTGGTGATGGTGGCGGGCAACGCGGGAGCGACGAAGGATCAACCGGTGTCGATCGTGGCGTGGACCTGTGGCACCGGCAGCCTGCGCGAGGTGTTGCCGCCCGTGTGCGGTGAGGGTCGCAATCTGCGACTGGTCGTGACGTTCCCCGACTGTTGGGACGGCACGAACCTCGACAGTGACGACCATCATGCCCATGTCGCGTACAGCTCGAAGGGGGCCTGCCCCGACGGCTACCCGGTGCCGATGGTGCAACTGCAGTTCAGCGTGGAGTACCCCGTCAGTGGTGTCACCGACGGGCTGGAACTCGCGAGTGGCGGGCTGACCTCCGGACACGCCGACTTCATGAACGGCTGGGACCAGGACCGACTCGAGCGCGAGATCCGCCTGTGCCTGCATCGTGGCGTCGTGTGCGGCATCACGTCGGGCCGCAAGACCGGCTGAGTCCCCGTCGGATCTGTGCCACAATCCGGCCCATGTACGCGAACATCGTGGTGGGGACGGACGGCTCGGACACAGCGCGCATCGCCGTAGCGCACGCCGTGGCGCTGGCGCAGGCGTCGGGGGGCACGTTGCACGTGGTGCACGCCTTCCAGAACGTGTCGCTGGGCATGGCGGCGATCGCCGCGGGAACCGGAGGGCCGGCCGTGGATCTCGACCGCCTGAACTCGGGCTTGCAGGACAACGCCGAGCGCGTGATCGCCGAAGTGGTGGACGAGTGCGAGCGAGGCGGCGTGAAGGTGCAGTCGCACATCGTGTCGGGCGAGCCGGCCGACGCGTTGGTGACGGTCGCCGAGAAGGTGGGCGCCGACCTGGTGGTCGTGGGCAACCGTGGCATGTCGAGCATGAAGCGCTTCATGCTCGGCAGCGTGCCCAACCGCATCTCGCACCACTGTCCCTGCAGCCTGCTGATCGTCGACACCTCGAAGGGCTGACCGCCCGACAGACCCTTGACGGTGAGACGGAATCCGTCTTAGTGTCTCAGCGGATGACGAACACGGCCCCGATCGCCGCGTCCGCCACGGGGGTGTCCACACCGCTGACGGTGGAAGCACGTGTCCTCGATGCAGCCAAGCGCTGCGTCGAGCGATGGGGCATGTCCAAGGTGACGATCGACGACATCGCGGCCGAGGCCGGCGTGTCCCGCGCCACGCTCTACCGCATGTTCCCGGGCGGCAAGGACGTGCTGTTCGAGGCGCTGCGCGTGCGCGAGCTGGAGGACTTCTTCACTCGTCTCGCCGCGCACCTCGATCACGCCGACTCGCTGGAGGACCTGCTGGTGCGCACCGTCGTCACCGCGACTCGCGAACTGCGCAGTGACGACCACCTCGCCGTCATGTTGGCCAGCGAGCCCGGTGCCGCGCTCAGTTCGCTCACCGTCGACGGTGTGCCGCGCATCATCCGCGTCGCCACCGTGTTCCTCATGCCGCTCGTCGACGAGTACCTGCCGCGCCGCGAGAGCGCCCGGCTGGTCGAGCTGATGGCGCGTCTCGTCATCAGCTACTTCCTCGCCCCGTCCGACCACGTCGATCTCGGCGACCCCGACTCTGCTCGTTCGTTCATCACCACCTTCGTGCTGCCGGGATTCCCGGCAGCACTGTGTCGTTAGCCCATCCGTTCACCACTCACAGGAGTCCGATCATGACCGTCACCCACAACAGCACCGAGGACATCATCGGTCGCGCCGAGATCAACGACATCGAGGCGATCCTCGCGATCCCCAGTGCCGATCCCAACGAGATCGAGCACGTCGTCAAGAACAACGCCGACACGATCTTCTCGTGGGACTACTCGCTGCAGCGTCCGGCCCTGCGCAAGCTGTACGAGAAGGCCAAGGTCGGCCAGTGGAACGTCACCACGGACCTCGACTGGACCACCGACGTCGACCCGGAGAAGATCGCCAGGGAGGAGCGCGAGCTCATCGGTGTCGGCCTCGACCCGAGCCTGCTGACCGGCACCCCGGTCGAGAAGTGGGGCGACAAGGAGTGGCTCGAGTTCAACATGGAGAGCAAGAACTGGAGCCTGAGCCAGTTCATGCACGGCGAGCAGGGCGCCCTCATCTGCACGGCCAAGATCGTGGAGACCGTGCCGTGGTACGACGCCAAGCTCTACGCCAGCACCCAGGTGGTCGACGAAGCTCGCCACGTCGAGGTCTTCGCCCGCTACCTGCAGGAGAAGCTGGGCGGCGAGTACCAGATCAACATGCACCTGCGGATGCTGCTCGACGACATCATCAACGACAGCCGCTGGGACATGACCTACCTCGGCATGCAGGTGATGGTGGAGGGCCTCGCCCTCGCCGCCTTCGGCTTCCAGCACCAGCTCACCACCGAGCCGCTGCTGAAGAAGCTGCTCCGCTACGTGATGAGCGACGAGGCCCGTCACGTGGCCTTCGGTGTGCTCTCCCTCAAGGAGTGCTACGACCAGATGACCGACCAGGAGATCGCCGAGCGCCAGGAGTTCGCGTTCGAGGCTGCCCTGCGCATGCGTGACCGCTTCATGCAGCAGGAGGTCTGGGAGCGGATGGGCATCAACACCCGCGACATCCTCCCGCTCGTCCTGCAGGACCCGACTCGCATCATGTTCCAGAGCATGCTGTTCAGCAAGATCGTGCCGAACTGCAAGAAGCTCGGTCTGCTCGACCGCAACGACGCCTGGCTGCGTCGCCGCTTCGAGGAGATGAACGTCATCCAGTTCGAGGACTGGGCCGACACGGGCGAGGAGTACCTGGCGTTCGAGCTCGGCGCCGAGGCGCCGGCCGTCGGCCAGCACTGATCATTCTCTGATCCACAGCGGCGACCTTCGGATCGCCGGACACGAACCCGGGGTCGCGGGCCGGCGTCCAGTACGCTGGCCCGCGATGTCCAACGCCTCCGACCCGTTCTTCCGCACCTTTCATGCACTGCGCATCAAGGGCTTCGCGAAGCTGGAGACGATCGCCGAGGTGGCCGATCTCCCCGTGTCGATCGTGGAGGAGCACCTGCAGGGCCTGGCCGCTCGCGAATGGGCCCAGTTCCGCGAGGCGCGCCAGTTGTGGCAGCTCACGCAGGTGGGTCGCGAAGAGCACCACATTGCGCTCGCCGAGGACGTCGGTGGCGCGCACATGTCGGAGCAATTGCGCGGCGCCTACCACGACTTCCTCGAGCTCAACGACCGATTCAAGCTGCTGTGCGGCGACTGGCAACTGCGAGACGGCCAGCCGAACGACCACACCGAGACCGCGTACGACGTGGTGGTGGTGCAGCGACTGGTGGACCTCAACGACGCCGCGCTCCCGGTGGTCGAGCAGATGGGCAGCGTGCTCGCCCGTCTCGCTCCCTACGGGCCGCGCCTGGCACGCACGTGCCGGATGGTCGTCGAGGGTGAAACGAAAATGTTCACGGGCGTGATGTGCGGCAGCTATCACGATGTCTGGA
>JBMOGW010000050.1:0-17417 GCA_049318165.1 Ilumatobacteraceae bacterium | reverse complement strand
GGGCGCAGGAAGCCGAACTCCTCCTCCTTCGGCTCCTTCACCTTCACCACCATCTCCTGGGCCCACGCGTCGGCAGCCGTCGGGACGATCGTGGCGCCCGCGGCCCGGTAGTCGTCGTCGTGGAAGCTGGCACCCTCGCCGGCGCCGGTCTCGACGAACACGTCGACGCCGAGGCGCTCGAACTCGCGCACCCCGTCGGGCGTCATCGCCACGCGGTGCTCTGCGGTCTTGATTTCCTTGGGGACGCCAACGGTGCGGATCATGTCCTGATCATCCACCTGGGCGAACCGTGGATCAACGGTCGATTCCGTGCAAGAATCCGCTCATGGCCGACGTATCCACGGCAATCGACAGTATCGACCGACGAATCATCGACATCCTGCGCGAGGAGGGTCGGATCAGCTGGAAGGAACTCGCCGACCGCGTGCACCTCGCGCCGAGTTCGGCTGCCGACCGGGTGCGCCGGCTCGAGGCCGCCGGTGTCGTCCGCGGGTATGGCGCACACATCGACCGTGCGGCACTGGGCCGCGACGTGCGCGCCGTCGTCGACGTCGCACTGCCGCCGGGCCTCGACCCGGCCGAGTTCGAGCGGCAACTGCTCGAGCGCGACGAGGTCACGATGGCGCTGTACGTCACCGGTCCCGCCGACTACACGATCGTCGTGGAGTGCGCCGGTGCCGGTGGCCTCGACGACTTCGTCCGCTGGCTGAAGACCGACGCCGGCGCGGCCCGCACGGAGAGCAAGTTCGTCCTCCGCCCCGTCCTCGGCTAGTGACGCAGCTCGCTCAGTGGGCGCCCCAGGTGAAGGTCTGCTTCACCAGATCCAGGTAGATGAACGTCTCCGTGGTGCGCACGCCGGCGACGCCACGGATGCGGGTCGTGAGGTCGAGCAACTGCAGGTCGCTCTCCACCACCACTTCCGCCATCAGGTCGTACGAGCCCGCGGTGACCACGAGGTAGTCGATGTCGGGCATCGCCTGCAGCGCCGCGGAGATCTCCTCCAGCGGCCCCTCGGCGCGGACGCCGATCATCGCCATCCGCCGCTTGCCGTGCGACAACGGGTTCGTGACGGCCACCACCTGCATCACCCCGGCGTCCGTGAGGCGCTGCACGCGCTGGCGCACCGCCGCCTCCGACAAGCCGACCGCCGCCCCCAGGCGGGTGTACGGCACGCGACCGTCCTGCTGCAGGTGCTCGATGATCGCACGGTCGATGTGGTCGATGTGGGTCCCTGTTCGATCCATCGGCTACGGATACTGCACGTCGCCGACCCGGTTCGCAACTGATTCCGTCGTCGCACACGCCGTTCACGCGCGGTTTCCTTGCTTTTCAGCCGCGCGCCATGCCAACGTGAGCGCCCGTGAGACATGCCACCCGTCAGCGGGGCCTGAACCCTGCCGCTGTGTCGGCATGCCTACACTTGCCAGTCGAACGAAACCACGGGAGTCGACCCGTGCCTTCGCAGGGGAGAACAGTGTGACCGAATCGACGACGTCCACGTCCGTGGACGACAAGGGGCTGTCCGGCCAGACCGGGTCGGTCGAGCTCACCGGCGTCACCAAGCGGTTCGGCACGATGGTCGCGGTGGACCACCTCGACCTCGAGGTGCAGCCGGGTGAGTTCCTGTCGTTGCTCGGCCCGTCCGGCTGCGGCAAGACCACCACGTTGCGCATGCTGGCCGGCTTCGAGCAGCCCGACGAGGGCTTCATCCGGATCAGCGGCGAATACGTGCAGGGCGTGCCCCCGTACAAGCGCGACGTCAACACGGTGTTCCAGAGCTACGCCCTCTTCCCGCACATGGACGTCGCGACCAACGTCGCCTACGGTCTCAAGCAGCGCCACGTTCCCAAGGGCCAGATCGCGGTCCGCGTGAAGGAAGCGCTGGAGATGGTGAAGATGAGCCACCTCGCCGCCCGCACGCCCCGCCAGCTGTCCGGTGGTCAGCAGCAGCGCGTCGCCCTCGCCCGTGCGCTCGTCAACCGTCCCAGCGTGCTGCTGCTCGACGAACCGCTCGGTGCGCTCGACCGCAAGCTGCGCGAGGAGATGCAGATCGAACTGAAGCTGCTGCAGAGCCAGCTGGGCATCACGTTCATCTTCGTCACTCACGACCAGGAGGAGGCCATGAGCATGAGCGATCGCATCGCCATCATGCTCGACGGCCACATCGAGCAGCTCGCCGACCCGGAGACCGTGTACGAGCGGCCGGCATCGGCGTTCGTGGCGGCCTTCATCGGCCGCAACAACTTCTGGAAGGGTGTCGCGACGGCGGACGGTGTCCGTGCCGACGACGGCACCGTGTTCCGCGTCGCCCGCCCCGACGAGCATCTCGTCAGCGGCGCCGGCGCCCTTGCCGCTGTCCGCCCCGAATGCCTGAAGCTGACCTCGACGGAGCCCGCGTCCAACGAGAACCAGCTGTTCGGTACGGTGGCCAGCGTGGCCCACTTCGGCGACGTGCTCCAGTACGTGGTCGAAGCGAAAGGCCGCGAAGTCGTCGTGCTCGCCCCGCGAGCCGACGGCGGTGCCCGATTCCATTCGGGCGACCCTGTCTGGTGCACCTGGCTTGCCGATGACGTCTACCAATTCTCCGATCGACAGGCCGACATCGTCCTCAACGACGAAGTCATCATGCCCGCAGTCGGTGATCCCGCGAATCACACCTCTTAGGAGACCAAATGTCCACCCGTGAACCCGTGCGCATCCTGGCCGACCACGCAACGGCACAGCGCATCGTCGGCGCGATGAGCCGCCGGCAGCTGTTCGCCGCCGTCGGTGGCTCCGCCGCGCTGGCTGCCTTCCTCGCCGCCTGTGGCGGCAGCGGTGCCGATGGCGTCAGTGGCGGTGAGAACTCGTTCAAGCTGTTCACCTGGGCCGAGTACGACGACCCGGACCTGATGGCGTCGTTCGGCAACATCGAGATCACCATCTTCAACTCCAACGAAGAGGCGATCCAGAAGCTCGTCGCCGCCGGTGGCAACAACGGCTTCGACATGATCTGCCCGACGGGCGTGTACATCCCGCAGCTGGTCGGGGAGGACCTGCTGGAGGAGCTCGACCTCGCCAAGATCCCGAACTTCAAGAACCTCGACGCCGCCTACACCAACCAGGAGTGGGACCAGGGCAACAAGCACTCGGTCTGCAAGAACTGGGGCTCGACGGGCTGGATCTACGACAAGACCGTCATCACCCGCGAGATCAAGACCTGGGCCGACTTCATCGACGTCGCGTCGAACGAGGCGAGCGGTCAGACGTCGATCCTCGACACCGCACCGAACCTCTGCGGCATGTACTTCTGGGCCAACGGCAAGGACTGGACCACCACCGACGAGGCCGACCTCAAGGCGTGCGAGGACTTCCTCGTCAACGAGTTCGCGCAGCACGTCAAGGCGTTCGACTCGTACCCGGGCATCAACCTCACGCAGGGCAACTACGCCCTGTCGATGGTGTGGAACGGCGACGCCCGCCAGGGTCTGCTGTCGGTCGAGGAGTCGGGCGGCAACCCCGACGACTACGTGTGGGGCCTCGGTGCTCCCGAGACCGAGCTGTGGATGGACAACTGGTGCATCCTCAAGGGCGCTGCCAACCAGGCCGCCTGCTACAACTTCATCAACTTCATCCTCGACCCGGCGAACTCGGCCAAGGACATCCAGTTCCACGGCTACAACACCGGCATCCAGGCTGCAAAGGACGCGCTGCCGGCCGACACGAAGTACGTCGAGATGATCTACTTCACCGACGAGGAAGTGAGCCGCATGAAGTCGGGCTCGCTGGCCAACCAGCAGGCCGTGGTCGACATCTACAACAAGGTGAAGGCCGCCGCCGGCGCCTGACCGGCGTCCGGACGTAGGGGAATCTCGCGACACATGGCCAGCACGACCGCCACCATCGAACCACCGCGCAGCCGACGGCTGCGGATGCCCAAGTTCCTCCTCGCCGTGCCGGCGTGGGGATGGTGGGTGTTGTTCTTCCTGGTGCCGGTCGTGCTGGTCGTCGCGGCCAGCTTCGGCACGAAGGTGAAGGGCTCGGCGGGTCGCGTCAGCTACACCACACTCAGCCTCGACAACTACCGCGAGGCACTCGACGGGGGGTTCTCCGGGACGTTCGCGAAGGTGCTCATCCAAGGCATGCGCACCACGATCCTCGGCACGGTCCTGTGCCTCGTGATCGCCTTCCCGCTGGCGTATCTGCTGGCGACCCGGGTGAAGGCGGGCAAGGGCATCGTCCTGGCGCTGCTCGCCATTCCGTTCTTCACCAACTTCCTGATCCGCACCCTGGCGTGGCGCATCGTTCTCGCGCCGAAGGGCCTGATCTCCAACACGCTCGTCGACTGGGGCATCCTGTCCCACCGACTCGACGTGCTCGACACGCGTCTCGGCGTGCAGATCGGCGTGGTCTACAACTACCTGCCGCTGATGATCTTCCCGTTGTTCGTGGCGCTCGACCGCCTCGACCACACCCACCGCGAGGCCAGCAAGGACCTGTTCGCGAACCGCCTGCGCACGTTCTTCCAGGTGACGCTGCCGCTCTCGGCGCCCGGCATCGTCGCCGGTGTGGTGCTGGTGTTCGTGCCGCTGGCCGGTGACTACATCACCGCCAACGTGCTCGGTGGCGCCGACGGCAACATGCCCGGCAACCTCGTCGCGACGCAGTTCCTGCAGTCACAGAACCCGCCGCTCGGCTCGGCGATCGCCGTCATCCTGATCTTCTCGATCCTCGCCGCGCTGGGCATCGGCTTCCTGATCGCCAAGGTGCTGCGCGTGGCCTGGCAGTTCAGCCGGAACGTCGGTGCCGTCGCCACGCTGCTCGTGTTGCTCGCCGCCGGCATGTTCGTGCTCAAGCCGTCCGGCAGCAGCTTCATGTGGACGGTGTTCGCCATCGCGGCCGTCGGTGGTGGCATCTGGCTGCTCGCCAACACGTCCGAGCGCATCAGCACGGCGCTGATGTGGGCATGGTCGGCGCTCGTGATGGTGTTCCTGTACCTGCCGATCGTGTTCGTCGTGGCGCACTCGTTCAACGACAACAAGGCCCTCGAGGTGTGGGCCGGCTTCTCCACCCGCTGGTACGCGGAGATGTGGGACAACTCGCTGCTCACCAGTTCGGTGAAGTCGTCGTTCGCGGCTGCGGCGGTGGCGGCCTTGCTGTCGGTGATCCTCGGCACGCTCGCCGGTATCGCCCTCGCCCGCCGCCCTGGGCGATGGACGGTGGCCTTCATGGCCATCCTGCTGCTGGTGCTCACCACGCCCGAGATCGTCGAAGCCACGGGCATGCAGCTGCAGTTCGTGTCGTTCGGCGGCATCTTCCGCGAAGGCCTCGTGCCGTTGTGGATCGGTCAGTCGATCTTCTCCGCTGCCGTCGTCACCCTCATCGTGCGAGCCCGCATGCAGGGCATGGACGAGAGCCTCGAGCAGGCGGCCAACGACCTGTTCGCCACGCCGTTCCGGGCGTTCCGGCAGATCACCTTGCCGCTCATCGCGCCGGCTGTGCTGGCGGGCGGCCTGCTGGCGTTCACGTTCGCCCTCGACAACGTGATCATCTCCGACTTCGTGAAGGCCCCGGGCACGAACACGTTCCCGACCTACGTGCTCGGTCAGGTGAAGACGGTGCGCAAGCCCGACATCGCGGCCATGGCCACGTTGCTGCTCGGTCTGACGTTGCTGGTGCTGTTCATCGCTGCCGGCATCCTGCGCCGCTCGGGCGACGACTCGTCGAAGGTGGCCGCCACGCTCACCGGCGGCGGCTGAACGTCCCAGGGAGGCATCGAATGCGAGTGGTCATCGTCGGGGCCGGCTTCGCCGGTCTGCACGCCGCGCACCAGTTGCGCGCATCCGGCGCGGACGTGGTGCTCGTGGAGGGCGGCCATCGCCCCGGCGGCCGTGTGCGCACGGTGCGCGACGCGTTCGTGGGCGGGCAGTACGCCGAGAGCGGCGCCGAGTGGGTGGACGACATCCATCACCGGCTGCTCGGTCTGCTCGACCGGTACGGCATCGGCCTGCTCGGCACCGGCGAGCAGTGGACCGTGATCCGCCGTTGGCTGCATCACGGCGGGCGGCTGTTGTCGCCTGCCGACGTGCGTGCGCTCGACCCGGCCATCGACGACCAGTTCGCCGCGTTCGATGCGGTGGTCGACGCGGCGACCGCCGGCGTCGTCGACGCCGCTCGTCCCGATCTGCATCCGGATGCGGCGGCGCTCGACGCCCAGTCCGTCGCCGACGTGATCGCCGGGGCCGAGTACGGCGAGTTCGCGGCGCTGTTCGGCCGGCGTGATGCGCAGGGCGAGTTCGCCAGTGAGCCGTCGGAGGTGTCGTTGTTGTTCGTCGCCCAGCAGCGCGCCCACTATCGCGATGCGTCGGGTGGGCGCCCGGTCACGGCGTACCGCGCGGAGGGTGGCTTCGGCCAGATTGCCGTGAACCTGGCAGCGGAGTTGGGCGACGTGCTGTCGTACGGCGAGACGCTGCTCGGTGTCGACCAGGACGCCGACGGCGTGACCGTGCGCACCGATCGACGCGTGCTCCAGGCCGACCACGTGGTGCTGGCCTGCTCGCTCGTCCCGCTGCGGGCCGTGCAGTTCCACGACCCGATGCCGGCGTCGCTGCACGATGCCGTCCACGGGTTGGGCTACGGCACGGTGACCAAGACGTCGGTGCAGTGGTCGCGGCGCGATTGGAGCGCCGGGTATGCCACGTCGGCGGGCCGCGCACAGCGCGTCTACGAGCCGACGGTGAACCAACCGGGTGACACGGGCATCCTGATGTCGTACTGCGGCGGTGACGGCGGCCGTGAGTGGGCGGCGACGATGACCGAGGCCGAGCGCATCGCGCTCGCCGCGGACGAGATGCGTTCGATGCACGGCCTCACCGGCGATGTGGTGGGCGGTTTCTCCCGGGCATGGAGCAACGAGCCTCGTTACGGCGGCTCGTATTCGGTCTACGAGCCGGGTCAGGTGACCGCCTATTGGGACGTGCTGCGCCGGCCGTGGGGTCGCGTGCATCTGGCGGGGGAGCACGTCGCGACGTGCAGCGGCTACATCGAGGGTGCCCTCGAGACGGGCGAAACCGTGACGGCGCGTCTGCTCGCGTCGGGCTAGCCTCGGCTCACCATGCCAAGTACCACCGCGCCACGAACCGGGCCCGAATCCGACGGGCCTCCTCGCATCGCACTCGCACCCGACGGTGCGCCGTCGTGGATGGCCGACGCCATCACCGCCGGCGGCGGCCACCTGGTGCCGCTCGGCGAAGCCGAAGCACTCGTCTGGGGCGCCCCGCGCGACCCCGCCGCCTTGAGCGACGCGCTCGACGCGGCACCCCAGCTGGTCTGGGTGCAGTTGCCGTTCGCCGGTATCGAGCAGTTCGTCGACCTGGTCGACGACGATCGAGTCTGGACGTGCGGCAAGGGCGTGTACGCCGAGCCAGTCGCCGAACTGGCGCTCGCGCTCGCGCTCGCCGGACTGCGTCATGTCGCCGGGTACGCACGCAGCACCGAGTGGACCAAGCCGCACGGTCGCAACCTGCACGGCGCCAACGTCACCATCCTCGGCGGCGGTGGCATCACCGAGGCGCTGATCGCGCTGCTGCAGCCCTTCGACTGCCGGATCACCGTCGTGCGCAACCGAGTGGCGGAGATGGACGGCGTGGACGAAGTGCTCGAGCCGGACCGCTACGTCGACGCGCTCGCCGACGCCGACGTGGTGTTCGTCGCGTTGGCACTGACGCCCGAGACCGAGGGCATGATCTCGCGCAACGAACTCGAGCAGATGCGTCCGGGCGCATGGATCGTGAACGTGGCGCGTGGCCGACACATCGTCACCGACGACCTGGTGTGGGCGCTCGAGCAGGGTGTCATCGGCGGCGCCGCGCTCGATGTCACCGATCCGGAGCCGTTGCCGGCGGGTCATCCGCTGTGGTCGATGCCGAACTGCATCATCACGCCGCACGTGGGCAACACGCCGGAGATGGCGGTCCCGTTGTTGAGCGAGCGCATCAGCACCAACGTCCGGCGGTTCGCCGACGGCGAGCCCCTGATCGGCCCGGTGCACGTCGACCTCGGGTACTGAGCCGTGGGCGAGTCGACCCAGGGCGACGGTACGGGCCTCGAGCACCTGCCGCCAGAACAGCAACGCGTACTGAAGCCGTTCGTGCGCGACGGTCGCGTCGTCGCGTTGCCGTCGAAGCACGGCAAGCGCCTGGCGCTGCTCGACTGGCTGGCGCAGGACTTCGAACCCGGTCGCACCTACACCGAGGCGATGGTGAACCTGATCCTCGGGCAACGCCATCCCGACACTGCGGCCATGCGTCGCTACCTGGTGGACGACGGCTTCCTGTCGCGTGAGGCGGGCCGATACTGGCGATCTGGAGGCAGCACGCCGTCGTGACGCCTCGTAGCGTGGAGCCCATCGGCACCTACTACGAGTTGCTCGGTGTGGACCCCGACGCCCCGACGCCGGTGATCCGCGACGCCTACCGACGGGCCGCGCGCGCCCATCACCCGGACCGTCACGGCGAACAGGCATCGGCACGGATGGCGGAGATCAACCGGGCGTGGCAGACGCTCGCCGATCCCGTGCGTCGCCGCGACTACGACCTCGGTCTCAGCACGCCGACATCGACGACAACATCGAGGGCGACGACCACGCGGCACGTCACTCCCGAACCGCCGCAGGTGCTCCCGCCGGCGCGCTTCCCCTGGCGGTTCATGGGTGTGCTGTTCCTGCTGGGTGTGGGACTGGTGATCCTCGGGGTGCTCACGGCGTCCGACCCCGTGGCGCCCACGGTGGACAACGTGCTGCAGCAGGGGGACTGCGTCGTGATCGAGGCCAATGGCGACGCGTCCGAGCGCCTGTGCACCGAGCCGCACGATGGCGTCGTGGAGCAACTGGTGCCATTCGGATCGCCCTGCGCCGCCACCGCCGAGCCACACCGCGACCAACAGGGCATGGGCACCGCATGCGTGCGTATCGGCTGATCCGCCAGGTGGGCATCGCGGGGGCGTGCTGCTAGATTGCTACGCCTGTGAGGGCGATTAGCTCAGTCGGCTAGAGCGCTACGTTCACACCGTAGAGGTCACAAGTTCGAGCCTTGTATCGCCCACCACGAACCGAGGCCCTCTCCGCTTGCGGGGAGGGCCTCTTCTCATGCCCGCCCGGTGGGACGGTTCCGCAGCGTCCGGACCGTGAGGTGCACCGCCTCGGTGTGCGACCATCTCGAACCCGTGGCCCAGGACGACGCGAACTCGGCCTCGCCCAGCACCGCACGCGCCTGCTCCAGCATCCGATCGCTCCGATTGCCGATGGCGACCGGGTCAGCGGACGAGGCCATCACGGCGGCGACGACCTGCGTGGCCTCTCCTGCATGGCCGAGCGTCGCCAGGGTCTCTGCGGCGACGCACAACGCCGTGGTCAGCTCGTGCCAGGTCGCGGCGGCCTCGAGACGTTCGAGATGGCGGCACAACCGCTCGAGGGCCGCTGGGTCACCGAGTTGCGTGCCGATGAACGTGCGCAGGTGGCTCGCCATCTCGTGCAGGGCCACATGCTCCTTCGGGTCGATGAGCGCAAGGCATCGATCCGCATGCACCTTCGCCCGACCCGGGTCCCGGACCGCGTACCCCTCGCCGCGGGCGAGCGCCACCCACCCATGAGCGCTCAGACTGTCCTGCTGCACCGCGCGACGTTCGGCGTCGGCGCACCAGTGCTCTGCCTCCTCGACGCGGCCGAGATAGAAGTTGGCGAAGGCCAGACCGTTCGTCGCGAAGAAGGCGAGTTGCACGGAGTCGATCGAACTCGGGCTGGCTACTGCATGCTCGAGCGCCTCGCGGGCGTGCTGCTCGGCGAGGTCGTAGCGTCCGACGAACATGCCGACGTCCAGGGCTGCGTACTGCGCAAGCGCCGCTGCGTGGTGTGAGGCGCGTCCACCCGCCGCAACGCACTCCTCGGCGAGACGGACGTCGGCCACGCGGGTGCGCGCCAACGCGATCGTCGACACACCGGCGCGGATGGCCGCGAGTTCCGCATCCTCGGTCGGCGCGTCCGCTGCGAGCAGCTCGGCCCAGCCGAGCACCTCCGGCTGGCGGTGCTGCCACGCCCACATGATGAGCGAGTCGACGAGGCGGATTCGATTGTCGTGGTCACCTTGCGCGACGAACCAGTGGTGGGCTTGGCGAAGGTTGGCGAGGTTGTTCCGGTACCAGCGGAAGCAGTCGAGTTCGTCGGGCCCGAGCACCCTGCTCGCTGCGTCGACCGAGGCGGCGAGCGTCCAACTCGCATGGAGGGCCCGGTCATCGTCGAGCGCATCGCCCCGCTGCTGTCGGGCATAGGCGCGCATCGTGTCGAGCATTTCGTATGTCGACGCACCGGCACTGTCGCGGTGTACCAGCATCGAGCGTTCGACGAGTTTCGGGAGCATCCGGGCGCTCTGCTCACCGACCAACTGTCGGACTTCGTCGGCGGAGAACGCTCCCGCAAAGACCCCGAGCCGATCGAATGCATGCTGTTCAGCCCAGTCGAGCCGCGAATACGACCACTCGAGCGTCGCTGCGAGGCTCTGATGGCGAGGCGGGAGTGCGGGGTCGTCGGAGGCGAGTGTGTCGAACCGATCGGCGAGCTGTCGGATCAGCTGATCGAGACCACGACCCGACATGGCGGACGCGGCGAGCTCGACCGCGAGCGGCAGCCCGTCGAGCCGCCGGCACAGCTCGATGACCCGCGGGTCGTCGGCCGTCGCATCGAACGCTCGGTCGATCGCCCGTGCCCGATCGAGGAAGAGGTCGGCGGCATCCTCGATGCGCAGCGGCTGCAGCATCCACCGGTGTTCGCCGCTCACGCGCAGCGGTTCACGACTGGTCGCGAGCACGGACAGATGCCGGGTCGCGGCGAGCAGCCGAGCGACGAGCGACGCGACAGCCGGTCTGAGGTGCTCGCAGTTGTCGAGCACGACCAACGTGGGGCCTGCATCCAGGCGGCCGATCACCGCCGCCTCGAGGGACGCCGTCTTGCTCTGCGCGGCGCTGACGTGTCCGGCGACCACGCTCAGGAGATCCTCGCCGTTCTCGACCTCCGCGAGTTCGATGAAGTGCGTGATGCCGTGTCCGGCGTGCACTCCTGCGGCCACCTCCATGGCGACCCTCGTCTTGCCGATGCCGCCTGGCCCGATCACCGTGATGAGACGGCGCTCTTCGGCGAGGGCGCGTAGCTCCGCCACCTCGGACGCTCGGCCGACGAACGACGTCAGCGGTCGGGGTACCTGCGCGGGCGGGTCGGTGTTCCGGGATGCACGGCCGGGCGGATGACCGACTTCGTGCCGGAGCACGGCCAACTCGAGCTCGGTGATGCTCGGCGAGGGGTCGATCCCGAACTCGTCCCGGAGGTGGCGCCGAAGCGCGGAGGCTGCGGCGAGCGCCGCCACCTGCTGACCGCTCGCGTACAACGCTGCCATGAGCGACAGGACGGCCGACTCCCGCTCTGGAGCCTCGAGGATGACAGCGCGGAGCACGGTCACCGCCTCCTCGTATCGACCCAGTTCCGACAACGACGCCGCGCGCGCTTCGCAGATGTCCAGTCGGGTGTCCTGGAGTTGCGCCCTTGCCGGCAGCGCCTCCACGTCGTCGAGATCGGCGAAGGCCTCACCCCGGAACAGCGACAACAGCGCGTCGAGGGCGGCGACTCGCCCGTCGCCGTGCAGCGACTCGGTCGTCGCTCTCCAGGCGTCCACCAGGTCGACGTCCAACGCGCCGGGTGCTGCGGTGAGGCGATATGCGCCGGTCGAGGACGAGATGCTCACTCGATCGTCCAGAAAGGCGCGAAGTCGAGACACGAGTGTGTGCAGTGCCGCGACGGGGTCGTTCGGCTGATCGTCGCCCCAGACGAACTCGGCGAGTCGGCCCGTCGACACGAATTGCCGCCGGTGCAGCACGAGTGCTGCGAGCAGTCGACGCTGCCGTTGCGACGGGCTCTCCTCGCCGGCGATGGACGTGCGACCGAGCACCGACACCAACACCGACACGTCCCCGATCTTTGCACAAGGCGGCGTCGGCTGCAGGGGCGTCAGCGGCGGAGGCGGGACATCGCTCGCTGCAGGGTGCCCTTCGGGTCGCGGCGCAGGCGCCGCAGACGCGCCGACGGGCTGCTCAGCGAGGCGAGTTGGGCACGATGCTCGTCGTCGATCACCTTGTCGAGCGTCACCCCGTACACGTCGTCGAACGACGGGCGGCCGGTCTTGCGGCTCGACAGCACCACGGGGTCGGCCTTCTCGAGGATGACCATGCTGTCGTAGACGTGGATGGCCCCGATGGAGCGGGTCCAGTCGTTCGGCTCGAACGACCCGTCCTTGCAGTGGAAGGCGTGCATGTCGTCGATGCGCTCGTACAGCCATGCCATGAACGTGTCGGGTCGGCCACGCCCGCCGTTGTACGACGGCCAGTAGTTGGTGTGCAGGTCCTCGACGATGTAGATCCCGCCGACGGGCACGTGCGGCCACAGGTGGGTGATGCTCGCGATCTGGTGCTCCGGCAGGTGGCTGCCGTCGTCGAGCACGATGTCGAACGCTCCGTACTGCGCCACCAGACCGACGAGGAACACCGGGTCGGCCTGGTCGCCGACGTACACCTCGATGCCCTTCTCGGCGAGTTCGGTGACGCGTGGTTCGATGTCGAACCCGACGATCGTGGCCTTGCGCCCGAGGTAGTGGCGCCACATCTGCAACGAGCCGCCCTGCGACACGCCGATCTCGAGCATGGTGAGCTTCCGGCCCCGGTACGGGCCCATGTGGCGCTCGTAGATCGGGAAGTAGTGCAGCCACTTGTGGATCAGCCGACCGTCGTTGTGGTCGAAGTACCAGCGCAGGCCGCGGGTGGGAGGTCGCACGCGCATCGCCCGAGCTTAGGCGGTGTGACACTTCCGTGACTGTCCCACCTCCGTTGCGTCGCCCGCACTAGTTTTCGAAGAATGGCTCGACTGTGCGAACGGCCCGGGTGTTCGCAACCCGCGGAGGTGATCTACGGCATCGACGCGGACCGGCTGACGGTCTGGATCGAGCCGTACGACGGCGCCGCGGGGTACCGGGCGGGCGTGCTGTGCCGTCGCCACGCGGATGCGATGGTCGTGCCGTTGGGCTGGGTGCTCGACGACCGGCGGGAGCCCGTGCCGCGGCTGTTCAAGCCGCGTGAGGCGCCGGCCCCGGCGAAGGTGAAGGCGAAGCGGCAGCGTTCGGAGGGCAAGGACGAGACGGGTCAGCTCGAGCTGGGTGTGGTGCCGCCGGAGGAGGACGACACCGGTTCGTTGCCGGCGCCGGAGGTGTCGATGGGCAAGCGAGACGGTGCGTCGCCCTGGAAGCCCGTGTTCGACCAGAGCGACGACCTCGACGGACTGCTCACCGCGCAGAGCCCGCTGCTGTCGCGCGCCTTCGGGCGTCGCGAGCGCCCCGAGCGGGGCTGAACGCCGAACCGGCGCCCCCTGTCGGGAGCGCCGGTGGCATCGGGGGGATCGGTTCGGCCCGATGGGCCGGGTGCGTCAGCCGTTGCAGTTGGCGGCGACCCACGCCTCGTACTTGTCGTAGCGGACAGTGATGCGCTGATCGAGCTTCTTGACACGGTCGATCACGCGCTGCAGGCGGTTCGCCAGCTTCGTGTGACCGGCGGCGACGGCCTTGTCGTGGCGGGCCTGCAGTGTGGTGATTCGCTTCGTGGCTGCAGCGTGCGCCTTGTCGTAGCGGGCGGTCACCTGCGGCTCGCGGTCGCAACGAGCCTGGGTGTTGGCCTGCACCGACACCGCCGGGGGCGTGGTGCTGACCGTGTCGGTGCCGGCGGCCGAAGCCATCGAGCCGAGGCCGATGGCGCCGGCGAGCACGGCACCCGTGATGGCGGTGGTGAGCTTCTTGGAGAGGTTCATCGGGGGTTCCTTCGTGTCCGACCACCGGCGTGCCCGGTGGGTTGACTCGCATGCTGCGCCCCGGGTGTGAGGAAACTGTGAGCAGCCGCGAAAGGATCGGCGATACTGCACGGGTGGACGTGCACGCATCGCTCGAGGCCCCCTGCTCGCCGGACGAGTTGTTCGCGTTCGTCGACGACCTCGCCAAGTACCCCGACTGGGTGGACCTGGTGCACCGTGCCGTTTCCGTGGAGGATGAGGGACCTGCCGACCAGCCGGCGTGGCAGGTGGAGTTACGGGCCCGCATCGGCCCGTTGGCCCGCAGCAAGCGGCTGCGCATGCGTCGCGCCGACCACGACCCGGCTCGGCACGTCGCCGTGTTCGAGCGTCACGAGGTGGACGGCAAGTCGCACTCGCCCTGGGTGTTGCGCGCCGAGGTGATCGAGCACGGTGACGGCAGCCGTCTGGACATGCGGCTGCACTACGGCGGCGCGCTGTGGACCGGTGGCGTGCTCGAGCGCGCCTTGGCGGATCAGATCACCAACGGGCGGGAGCGGTTGCTCAGCCTGGTGCGTGCCACGCGCTGAGCCGGCCGTCGGGCCGCCGTTGGAGCTGCAGCGGCATCCCGAAGCACGTGCTGAGGTGGGCGGCCGTCAACCGCCGGTCGATGGGCCCCTTGGCCACGATCTCGCCGTCACGCAGCATCAGCACGTGGGTCATGCCCGGCGGCACCTCGTCGAGGTGATGGGTCACCAGGATCAGCGGGGGAGCGACCGGGTCGAGCGTCAGCTCCGCCAGCGCCTGCACGAGTTGCTCACGGCCGCCGAGGTCGAGCCGTGCGCTCGGCTCGTCGAGCATCAGTACGCCCGGATCGTTCATCAGTGTGCGCGCGAGGAGCACCCGCTGCTGCTCGCCCGACGACAGGGTGCCGAGCGAGCGGTCGGCCGCCCAGCCGACGCCCATCCGGTCGAGGCACGCCACGGCACGATGCTCGTCGTCGGTGGTGTAACGATGCCACCACGGCTCGAGTGCGGCGTAGCGGGCGGTCATCACCACGTCGCGGGCCCGCAACTCCGGCCGGATCTGCCCGGCCAGTGCCGCCGACATGTAGCCCACGCTGCGACGCAGTACGCGCACGTCGGTGCGCCCCAGCCGCTCGCCCAGCACCTCGACCGTCCCGGCACTCGGGTGCTCGTACATCGACGCGATGCGCAGCAGGGTGGTCTTGCCCGAACCGTTCGCCCCGAGCACCAACCAGCGCTCGCCAGGGGCCACCGACCAGGTGATCGGGGCCAGGATCACCCGCTCGTCGCGGACGAACGTGACCTTCGAGAGTTTCAGCACCGGGCCCATTCGGCCGATGACACTATGCGAGTCGGCGGATGCGTCGCCGATCCGCCGACAAAACCCCGACGAAACCCCGACGAAACCCTTCGAAACGACCCGACTGGTAGCCTGACCCCACATGCGACGATCCCTCCTAGTCGTCTGCGCCCTCGTGCCGCTGGTGTCGCTGATGCCCATGGCATCGGCGCATGTCGCGCGTGCCGACGACGCCGCCCAGCAGGCGGCACGAGAGATCGCCGACGCTCGCGAGCGTGCCAACGCCGCCGCCGATGCGTACTTCGAGGCCGAGTCGAAGCTCGACACGCTCGACATCGAGCGCCAGCGGCTGGCCGACGACGTCGCCGAACTCCAGGGTCAGGTGGACGACCTGCAGGTGCGGGTCGAGCAGATCGCCGTCAACCGCTTCACTCGCTCACCCGTCAACGCGTCGCCCCTGCTCAACGGGTTCTCCACGCCGGAGGAGCTGATGCAGGTGGCGGCGCTGTCGGCCGTCATCAATGACACCTCGGACGAGGACTTCGACAACTACACCTCGCTGCAACTCCAGTTGACGCAGAAGCAGAGCCAGCTGGAGCAGAAGCAGCAGGAGACGGTGCAGCAGCAGAACGCGCTCGCGTCGCTGCGCGATCAGGCCATGGCCCAGGTGGAGAACCTGAAGAAGGTGGAGGCTCAGCGCCTGAAGGACGACGCCGTGCGCAAGGCACTGATCGCCGAGGAGGCGGCCCGTGCGGCCAAGGTGTCGGCGGATGCGGAGGAGGCGGCCAGCTCGACCACGGTGGAGCCGGACTCCGATCCGTTCAACGCCGACGGTGGCGGCTTCGGCGCCCCGCAGACCACGTTGCCGAACCTGTCCGCTTCGGGCGGCCAGACCGGTGGTGGCGGTGCAGGCGGCCGACCCGGTGGTGCCGGCGGTGCGGACTACGGCGGCCCGAACTGGCTCTGCCCGACCGGTGACTATCCGGTGTCGTTCGGCGACACGTGGGGGGCACCGCGCAGCGGCGGCCGCCGCCACAAGGGTGTCGACATGATCGGCCCGATCGGCGTGCCGCTGATCGCCGTGGTCGACGGTTTCGCGAAGCCGAAGGAGAGCGTCAACGGTGGCTTCACCGTCTGGCTCACGGGCGCCGACGGCAACAAGTACTGGTACGGCCACCTCAACAACTACGAGAAGCTCGGTGAGGTGAAGGCCGGTGACGTGATCGGCATCATGGGCCAGACCGGCAACGCACGCTTCTCGGTGCCGCACCTGCACTTCGAGATCCACCCCGGCGGCGGCGAGGCGGTCAACCCGTACCCGACCGTGCGCGCCCACTGCTGACGCACGGTTCTCGTTCCGCCTCGCCGATCGGCAAGGCTTCGCCATTGATGGACGATCTCGCAGCAGCGCTCGCCGAGGTGCTCGGTGCACAGGAGGTCACGGCGGTCACGAGGCTCTCCGGTGGTGCGTCGCGTGAGACGTTCCGGTTCGCCGCCGACGGACGCGACCTGATCCTGCAGCGCCAGCGTGGCGGGGACGTGCGCGACATGGGCGTGGAGGCCAACGTCCTGCGGGCGGCGTTCGTCGCTGGGGTGCCCGTGCCCGAGCTCGTCGCTGCCTCGGCCGAGAAGTCCGCAGTCGGCGCGGCGTTCATGATCCTCACCGCCGTGGAGGGCGAGACGATCGCCCGCAAGATCCTCCGCGACGAAGAGTTCTCGACGGCCCGCGAGGTGCTGCCTGCCCAATTCGGCCGGGCGCTCGCGCAGTTGCACACCATCGATCCCGGGCAGGTGACCGGGCTGGCCAGCCAGGATCAGCTGCAGATGTACCGCCAGACGCTCGACCTGTTCGGCGAGCCGCACCCGAGCTTCGAGCTGGCCTTCAAGTGGCTGCACGAGCACCGCCCGCCGCCGTGCCCGCCGACGCTCGTGCACGGCGACTTCCGTCTCGGCAACGTGATGGTCGGCCCGGACGGCCTGCGTGCCGTGTTGGACTGGGAGCTCGCCCACGTGGGCGACCCGATGGAGGATCTCGGCTGGCTGTGCGTGAAGGCGTGGCGCTTCGGCAGCCGCAAGCCGGTGGCCGGCGTGGGGGAGTACGCCCAGTTGATCGAGGCGTACGAGGCTGCCGCAGGTGTCACCGTCGACCCGGAGGCCGTGCGCTGGTGGGAAGTGCTCGGCACCCTGAAGTGGGGGATCATGTGCATCGGCCAGGCCAACGCCCACATCTCCGGCGCCGCCCGTA
>JBMOGW010000049.1:0-17532 GCA_049318165.1 Ilumatobacteraceae bacterium | reverse complement strand
TCGTGTCGGCCAAAGAGATCCAATGGCGGCAACTCGGGGCGTGTCGGGGGCTGGAGCCCAGCATCTTCTATCCCGATGACGAAGACGAGGCGCTCGAGGCGAAGAGTGTCTGCGACGAGTGTGGTGTGCGAGTCGCATGCCTCGAGTACGCGCTCACGGTGCGGGAGAAGTCGGGCGTCTGGGGAGGCGCCACCGAACGGGAACGGCGGCGGTTGATCCGCCAGCGCCGACGGACCGCCTGAATCGGCTTCGCCCGGACAGCGGCCATTGCCTAGCCTGACGCGCTCATGAGCGGAATCGACGAACTGGGCGGATGGCCGGCACTTCTCACGGAGTTGCTCGAACGCCGCGATCTGCCGGCATCCAGCGCGCGTGCCGCGATGTCCACCATCCTCGCCGGGGAGGCGACGGCTGCGCAGCTGATCGGCTTCGTCGTCGCGCTGAAGGCCAAGGGCGAGACGCCCGAGGAGATCAGCGGCCTCCTCGACGCCGTGCTCGAGGTCGCCACGATCGTGCCGCTCGGTGACGAACTGCGCAACCGCGCCATCGACATCGTCGGCACGGGCGGCGACCGCAGCCACAGCGTCAACGTGAGCACGATGGCCGCCATCGTCACGGCCGGCGCCGGCGTGCCGGTGTGCAAGCACGGTGCCCGGGCCGCCAGCTCGAAGTGCGGCACGGCCGATGTGCTGGAAGCGCTCGGCGTGGCCATCGAGTTGCCGCCCGAGGGGGTGCAGCGTTGCGTCGAGCAGGCCGGCATCGGCTTCTGCCTCGCGCCCCGCTATCACCCGGCGTTCCGCTTCGCTGCGCCGAGCCGCCGCGAGATCGGCATCCCCACGGTGTTCAACCTGCTCGGGCCGATGGCCAACCCCGGCCGCGTGCGTCAGCACCTCATCGGCGTCGCCAACCCGGCGGTCGCCGAGCGGATGCTCGCATCGCTGCGTCTGCACGGCTCGCACCGTGCGTGGGTGGTGCACGGCAACGGTCTCGACGAGCTGACCACCACCGGCCCGTCGACGGTGCTCGCGCTCGAGGACGACAACGTACGCACGTTCACGGTCGACCCGATGGAGCTGGGCCTCGCGCCCGCCATCCCGGACGAACTGACGGGCGACACGCCCGAGGTGAACGCCGAGTACGTGCGCCGGGTGATGGCCGGCGAACACGGCGCTCACCGCAACATCGTGGTGCTCAACGCCGGCGCAGCGCTGGTGGTGGCCGGCGAGGCCGCCACGCTGCACGACGGCGTGGCAATGGCGTGCGACAGCATCGACTCCGGTCGCGCCGCCGCCACGCTGGCCCGCTTCGTCGAGACGTCGCAGCAGGCCGCCGAGGAGCTCGGACACTGATGATCGTCCGCGTGCCGGCCTCGTCGGCGAATCTGGGACCCGGCTTCGACACCTTGGGCATGGCGCTGTCGCTGCACGCCGAGGTGGGCGCCGGCGATGCGCCGGAGGGTGCGCAACCGGCCGACGAGCACCATCCCGCCACCATCGCATTCCGCCGCCTCGGCGGCGAGGGACCGGTGTGGACCAAGTCGCCGATCCCCGTCGGCCGTGGCATGGGCTTCAGCGGCGCCGTGCGTGTCGGCGGCCTGGTGCTGGCCCATGCGCAGCGCCACGGTGACGACCCCGAACTGCTGGCCGACGCGCTGGTCGACCTGCTGCACCACGCCACCGCCCTCGAGGGGCATGCCGACAACGTGGCCGCCTCGCTGTACGGCGGCGTCGTCGCCACGGCCGGCGGGCATGCCGTGCGCGTGCCGATGAACTTCGACCCGGCGATGGTGATGTGGGTGCCGAGCTTCGTGACGAGCACCGACGAGTCGCGCACCAAGCTGCGCAACGAGGTACCGATGGCCGACGTGGTGTTCAACGTCGGCCGCACGGCGCTGCTGGTGGCCGCGTTGGCCGCGGGTGCGGTGGACGTGCTCCGCGAGGCCACGCAGGACCGCCTGCACCAGGACGTACGGCTTGCCGCTGCGGAGCCGTCGAGAGCGGCGCTGGAGGCAGCGCTCGACGCCGGCGCCTGGGCCGCATGGCTGAGTGGCTCCGGCCCGACGGTGGCGGCGATGTGCGCCGTCGACGAGGCCGAGGACCTCGCCGCAGCCCTGCCCGCGGACGGTCACACCAAGATCCTCCGCATCGATCACGCCGGCGCCGTCATCGAGCCCACATGACCGTTCCACCGAACTTAAGTTCTGCGGGCACCTAGAGTCGCCGGATGGACATCGACCAGGCGCTCGAGCACTCGTTCCGGCTCGCGGCAGACGCTCGGGCCAACGGTGACCATCCGTTCAGTGCGGTGCTGCTGATCGACGGGCAGGTGGTGGCCGAGGCGCTGAACCGTGTGAACAGCGATGCCGACATCACTGCGCACGCCGAGACCGAGCTGGTGCGGGTGCTGCAGCGTGAGGGTCGCATGGACCTGCTGGGGAAGGGAACGATCGTCGCGTCCACCGAGCCGTGCCCGATGTGCGTCGGGGCGATGTTCTGGGCCGGCGCCCGTCATGTGGTGTTCGGGCTGTCGGCCGCCCGGCTGAACACGATGACCCGCCAGCCGGGCGCGCCGTCGTTCGGCTTCGAGATCACCGCGCCGGAGATCGGCCGCCGGGCCAACCCGCCGCTGGTGATCGACGGCCCGCACCACGAGGACCGCGCCGCCGAGCCCCACGAGGGGTTCTGGGGCTGAGCAACTCGATAACGAGGGTTTCGTGCGCCACGGGGCACTTGAAACCCTCGGTATCGCGAGGCGCTGGTCGCGGCGGCTAGGCAGCGACGGTCGCGAGGCGGGTGACCTCGGGGACCGGGGTGGCCGGCCAGGTCCACTCGCCGCTGCACCACAGCAGCCGGGCGTGGTAGCTGGCCCGTTCGATCGCGCGGGCCAGGCAGAGCACCTCGTCGGCGGCGTGACGGGGGAGCGGTGCGGGCGCCGGCACGGTTTCGGGCGGCGCCAGCTCGAGCCCGGTGGGCAGCTGGCCGTCGAGCGCCGCGTCCAGCAGCACGCCGTCGCGCAGGTGGTACGTGGTGTCCTGCAAGCGGATGCCGACGTCGCCGGCGACGCGCAGCTGGTCCATCAGCCGCTGTCGGGCGAGGGCGCCGGCGAACGCTTGTGCTCGGTCGCGGGTGAGCGCGGCCTCCTCGTAGCGCTGCGCGATGGCGAGCTGCTCGACGCGGCGCCACAGCGGGTCGAGCACGATCTCCGGTGACGTGGTGAGCGCGGCCATCGCCTGCGCCACCACTCGCCAGTAGGCGGCCTCGTCGGCCTCGCCCGTGCACGGGCACATCGCCACGCCCAACTGCGCGCCGCGGCACGGCGACGCGCCCGCCTTCGGGCGGAACTGCTTGCCGATCTTGGTGGTGCAGCGGCGCAAGGGCAGTGCGCCCTGCACCGCTTCGATCACCTGCATCGCCACCGACTTCGACGACAACGGCCCGACGTGGAACCCGGTGGCGGCGGGCTCGTTGGTGACCACCAGACGTGGCCACGCCTCATCGGTGGTGAGCCGCACGTAGCAGTACTTCTGCCAGGTGGTGCCGACCCGGTTGTAGCGGGGCGCCAGCCGATGCAGGTAGCGCAGCTCGAGCACCTCGGCCGTCAGCGCGTCGGGCGTGGTGCTGTGCGCGAGCTGTTGGGTCTCGCGCAGCAGCGGGCCGATCTTGCGTCGGTCGTCGCTGGAGAAGTAGCTGCGCACCCGCTGTCGCAGGTTGGTGGCCTTGCCCACGTACAGCACCCGGCCCTGGCCGTCGAGGAAGCGGTACACGCCCGGCGAACGCGGCAGGCGGTCGGTGAGCTTCAGCTTGCCCGCTTGCGGGTGGGCGCCCATCGTGGGCAGCGCGACCAGATCATCGAGGCCGGTGACACCCAGGCCGGCGGCGCGCTCGAGCAGCAAGTGCAGCAGTTCGGTGGTGGCGAGCGCGTCGTCGAGGGCGCGGTGGGTGGGCTTGTGCGACAGTCGGAATCGCTGGGCCAACGTGCCGAGCCGGCAGTCGGGCACCTCGTCGCGCACGAGTCGCCGCGCGAGCGGCAGCGTGTCGACGATGGTGCCGCGGTACGGGCGGCGGTCGCTGCGCAGGAGCGCGGCATTGATGAACGCCATGTCGAAGCTGACGTTGTGGCCGACAATGACCGCGTCGCCGATGAACTCCTGCAGCGTCGGCAGCACGGTCTCGATGCGCGGCGCCTGCATCACCATCCGGTCGGTGATGCCCGTGAGCACCGTCACCGTCGGGGCGATGGCGCGCCCTGGGTTGACCAACGTGCCGAACGTGCCGAGTTGCTCGCCGCCGCGCACCTTCACCACCCCGATCTCGGTGATGCCGTCGCTGCCCCGGTCGCTGCCGGTCGTCTCGATGTCGAGCACGCAGAACGTCACGTCGCACAGGGGAGTGCCGAGGTCGTCGAAGGAGCGTTGCACGATGCGCCAGTCCACCACGAACGCACGTTCGTCGTCAAGAACAGGCGTTCGATCCGGTCCATCGCTAGCCTGCCCGCCATGGCCGGCGAGGAAGTGGACATCCCCGACGTGGCGCTGAAGTCGGCGCTCGAATTCGCTGTGATGCTCGCTGCGGCCGGTCAGAAGACGCGGCCCGTGCTGCCGTCTCCCGCCGGCCTGAAGCCGTTCCTGAAGTTCCACAAGCTGCCGCTCAAGGCCTTGGCCACGGTGCGCGAGGTGGTGGAGGGCGACAGCGAGTACTTCCGCAAGCTCGGCATCGGCGCACAGCCCGACCTGGTGGACGAGATCGGCCTGCTCTGGTTGCGTCGGCCCGAGGGCTGGGAGGACGAGGTCCACTCGCTGCTGGACGCCGCCGCGGCTGAAGCGGCCGCCGCCGCCGACGAGGCGGACGTGCGTGCCGAGCGTCGCCGCCGGGAAGCGGCCGAGACGGCTGCGGCGCGCAGCCGCCTGGAGGTGGTCGAGCTGACCGACGCCCTGGCGAAGGAGCGTGGCACCGTCCTCGAGCTGACGGCCGAGCGTGATCGGATGAAGGCGTCGCTGCGGGCCGCCGAGTCACGCGCGAAGGAGCTGGAGTCAGGCATGCGCAAGCGCGTCGCCGGCGAGCAGCAGGCTGCCGGCCGCGCCGACGCAGCGTCCGAGGAGCTGGCCGAACTGCGGCGCCGCCTCGCCGAGGCCGAGGCAGCGCGCGACTCAGCGCTGGAGTCGCGGGCCGACACGGCTGCCCCTGGCACCGACCGGCTGCGCTCGTTGCTGCTCGAGGCGCTGGCCATCACCGGCCCCGCGGTCGACGCGCCGAAGCGCCGTCGCGCGACCCGAACACCGATCGCCATCCCCGGTGGCGTGTACGGCAACTCCGAGGCGGCGGCAGAACACCTGCTGCGCACGTCGGGGGTCGTGGTGCTGGTCGACGGCTACAACGTGGCGAAGCTCGGCTGGCCCGACCTGACGCTCGAGCGCCAGCGCGAGCGCTGTCTCGACGTCGCCGAGGCGGTCGCCAAGCGGTGGGGCACCGACCTGCACGTCGTGTTCGACGGCGCCGACCTGGTGGGTGCGCACAGCCGTGTGCGGCGCGTCGTCCGGGTCGTGTACTCGCCCGAAGGTGTGCTGGCCGACGACGTGCTGCGTGCCGAGGTGGCGGCGCTCGACCCGTCCCGCCCGGTCGTGGTGGTCACCAACGACCAGGCCGTGGTGGCCGACGTGAAGGCGGCCGGCGCCAACGCGCTCGGCAGCGACGCGTTCCTCGCCGTCGCCCGCCGCTGACCCGTGACGGCGGGCGGCCGCACTGCAAGAATGCACACATGACCGCAGCCGTGCCCGCCGTCGACGTCCACCTGCTCCGCGATGTGCTCGCCGGCCGCAGGGGCCTGCCGTCCGAGGCGTTCGTCGACGAGGACTGGTTCGCGGCAGAGGTGTCGACGCTCGTCGCCCCGCAGTGGATGTGCATCGCGCTCGCCGACGACGTGCGCGAGGTGGGCGACCTGCATCCGGTGACGCTCGCCGGCATCCCGCTACTCGTCGCCCGTGGCAAGGACGGCGCAGTGCGCGTGTTCCACAACGTGTGCAGTCACCGCGGCGCCACGCTCGTCGACGAGCCGGTCTGCGGCGCGTCGCGCATCACCTGCCCCTACCACCAGTGGATGTACGGGCTGGACGGCGCGCTCGAGCACACGCCGCACGCCGGCGGCTTCCGCGTGCACACTGCGCCCGAGATCGACCAGAACGAGCACTCGCTGCGTTCGGTGCGGTCGGAGGTGTGGAACGGCTTCGTGTTCGTCGACCTCTCCGGCAAGGCCGTGCCGTTCGAGGACCACATCGCGCCCACTGCCGAGCGGCTGGCGCCGGTCGACTTCTCGTTGTTCCGCCACGACCGCGACCTCGACCAGGCGTACACGCTGCGGTCGAACTGGAAGACGATCGTCGAGAACTTCGTCGAGAGCTACCACGTGCCGCAGGTGCACCCCGACCTGCAGAAGTTCAACCCGATGTCGGCGCACTTCCAGATCCTCGGCGGCGCCCACTACGCCGGCCAGGGTGGCACCGCCTACGGCGCGTCCGACAACCCGGAGCCGATGCCCGGGGAGGACCTGCCCAAGATGCAGGGCCTGGTCGAGCAGTCGTGGAGCTACGAGAGCCTCTACGCGTTCCCGAACTTCATCATCGCCCCGATCGAGAACATGACGTTCGTGCTGTTCGCGTTCCCGCAGTCGGCCGGCGTCACCGACGAGCGGCTGGTGTTCTTCTTCTATGGCGACGAGTCGATGACGGAGGCGCATCGTGCAGGTCGGGCACACGTGGCCGACGCCATCGTGCAGGTGAACCTGGAGGACATCGGCATCGTCGAGGCCTGCCAGCGCGGCCGCCGGTCGCCGGCCTTCACCGGTGGCGTGTTCCTGCCGCAGCAGGAGCGGACCAGCCTGCAGGTGCAGCAGGCCATCGCCGGTCGGATGCTCGAACAGCTCGGCGAGCCCGTCGACTTCTCCCACCTCGTGTGGGAGGACGTCTTCCACGCCAACGCCTGAACCCGGCCGCCGCACGAACCGACCCGCCGGTCATCCGGCACTGCCTGGTCAAACCGGAGGCATTCGTGCGCCACTGGGTGGCATGGATGCCTCCAGTTCGGGCTGGCCGCGGATCCGCCGTGGCGATGTTCCCAGGAGACGTCCCGGGGAACCGTGTCACACCCTTCTGGTTGGGTGACGGCATGACCGAGTTCACCATCTCCTGCGACACCTGCGTCATGGACGGCACCGCCACGTGTGCCGACTGCGTGGTCACCCACCTCCTGGCGCCCGCCCGGCGCGAGAAGGTCGCATTCAGCGACGACGAGTTGCGTGCGGTGCAGTTGCTCGCTCGCGCCGGCATGGTGCCTACGCTTCGGCACCGTGAGGCCGACTGACCCACCCCGGCCCGTCACCGACGAGGCGTACCTGCGCGGCCTGGCGACACTCACCGAGCCGTTCGGCGTCAGCCACACCGGGGTGACCACCGCCGACGTGCTGGAACGGGCACGAACGGCCATCGAAGACCGCCTGGCACGCGGCCTCGACGACGGGATGCAGTTCACGTTCAAGAACCCCACCCGATCCACCGACCCGCGGGCCGCCGTGCGCGAGGCACGCAGCGTGTTCGTGGCCGCTCGGCCGTACTTGCTGCCCGACGAACCGGCCCCCGCCGGCCCGCAGGGACGGGTGGGTCGCTACGCATGGGTGGACCACTACGCCCCGTTGCGTCGGGCGCTCTGGGCGGTGGCCGACCGGTTGCGCGCCGACGGCTTCAAGGCCGTGCCGTTCGCCGACGACAACAGCATCGTCGACCGCGAGGTCGCCCGCCGCGCCGGCATCGGCTGGCCGGGCAAGAACGCCAACCTGCTGATCCCCGGCGCCGGCAGCTTCTTCGTGCTCGGGTGTGTGGTCACGACGGCCGAACTGCCGCTCACCGAGCGCGACGCGCCCGACGGGTGCGGCACCTGCGCGGCGTGTCTCGACGGCTGCCCGACCGGGGCGATCATCGAGCCCGGCGTCATCGACGGCGCACGTTGCCTGGCGTGGGTGCTGCAGAAGCCCGGCGACATTCCCGAGCACCTGCGCGCCGCGGTGGGTGACCGTATGTACGGCTGCGACGACTGCCAGGACGTGTGTCCCGTCACGGTGCGGCTGGCCCACCGCAGGCCCGCCGGCACCCCGGACGAGCCGGTTCGCGCCTGGGTCCCCGTGCTCGATCTGCTGCGCGCCGACGACGACGGCGTGTTGGCGATGTGGGGTCGCTGGTACCTGGCCGATCGCGACCCGCGGTGGGCGCGGCGCAACGCGCTGGTGGTGCTCGGCAACACGGGTGATCTGCAGGACGCGGCGGTGCGCGAGGTGCTGGCCGACTACCGTGCACACGCTGATCCGGTGCTGCGCGCCCATGCCGTGTGGGCGTCCGAACGACTGGGTCTGGAGGCCCGTTGAAGCACCTGCTCGTCACGAACGACTTCCCGCCGAAGATCGGCGGCATCCAGTCGTTGCTGTGGGAGTGGTGGCGCCGGTTGCCGCCGGACTCCTTCGCGGTGCTCACCAGCCCGTACGAGGGCACCGCCGAGTTCGACGCCGCGCAGCCGTTCCACATCGAGCGCACGCGTGAACCCGTGCTGCTGCCGCACCCGTGGATGGTGCGCCGCGTCAACGACATGGCGAAGCAGGTGGGGGCCGACCTCGTGGTGCTCGACCCGGCGCTGCCGCTCGGGCTGATCGGCCCGTCGCTCGACCTGCCCTACGACGTGGTGCTCCACGGCGCGGAAGTCACCGTGCCGGGCCGCCTGCCGGGCTCGAAGCAGACCCTCGGCTGGGTGCTGCGCAACGCCCGCCACGTCGTGGCCGCGGGCGGCTACCCGGCCAAGGAGGGCGAGCACGCCGCCGGTCGCGCCCTGCCGGTCACGGTCGTGCCGCCGGGCGTCGACACCGAACGCTTCGTGCCGCTCAGCCCCGCCGAGCGCCTGGAAGCCCGCCGCCACTTCGGCATCGCCGAGGATGCCGAGTTGCTGGTCGGCATCAGCCGCCTGGTGCCGCGCAAGGGGTTCGACACGGCCATCCGTGCAGCCGCGCTGTTGCGCACCTCGCGGCCCGACCTCGTGCTCGCCATCGCCGGCGGCGGGCGCGATCGCGACCGGCTCGAGCAACTGGCCCGGCAGGTGAAGGCGCCCGTGACGTTCCTCGGACGCGTCAGCAACGACGACCTGCCCCGGCTGTACGGCTGCGCCGACGTGTACACGATGCTGTGCCGCAACCGCTGGGCCGGGCTGGAACAGGAAGGCTTCGGCATCGTCTTCCTCGAAGCGGCGGCGTGTGGCGTGCCGCAGGTGGCCGGCGATTCTGGCGGCGCTGCGGAGGCGGTCGAGGACGGCGTCACCGGCCTGGTGGTGCGCACCCCTGACGACCCGCGTGCGGTGGCGGCGGCGTTCGAACGGTTGCTCGACGACCCGGCCCTGCGTGCTCGCATGTCGATGGCCGGTCGCGAGCGCGCCGTGCGCGACTTCTCGTACGACGTGCTCGCGCGTCGCCTGGGCGTGTCGCTCGGGGCGCTGCCAGAATGACCGGGATGCGCTCCAAGATCGTCACCGGCAACCTGGCCGGCACGGCGTTGTTCCTCGTCACGCTCGGCATCGCCATCCCGTTCCGTGAGGAACGTTTCGCCCAGGTGCTGATCGCCGTCGTGTCGATCGTGCTGTTCGCCGTCGGCATCGCCACCTCGCTCTGGGCCTACACGTCGGCGCTCGAGCGCTCGCGGGCGGAGGAGGTCGGCGTGGCCAATCTGTTCCTGCTCACGGGCCCCACTGCGCCCAAGGACGTGAAGCGCTGGATGACCGGGGCGCTCCTGGCGCAGACCGTGGCTGCCGTCGCCGGCGCGATCGTGGGTGTCGCCGGCCTGCAGGAGGGCGACGTGAACGCCCTTGCGTTCGGTGTGCTGGTGCCCATGCTCGGCATTGGCATGAACGGGGCCTGGGCCGCGCGGTACGGTTCGTACGGACCTCGCGTCCAGGTGACCAAGCCGTCCAGGAAGAACGGGTAGAACGCAGACATGGCAGAAACGGCCTCCCAGACCACCACCATCGCTGCCGCGCCGGAGCGCGTGTGGGAGATCGCGTCGGACTTCGAGCGTTACCCCGAATGGGCGAAGGACGTGAAGGACGTCATCGTTCGCTCCCGCGACGAGGCCGGCCGCCCCACGGAGGTGGAGTACCGAGCGTCGGCGCTGGGTCGCAGCACGCACTACACGCTGGGGTACGACTACAGCAGCGCCCCGGCGGTGCTGAGCTGGACGATGCTGCGCGGCGACATCATGCGCACCATCGACGGCGCCTACCACTTCACCGCCACCGCCGACGGCGGTACGGAGGTGCGCTACGACCTCGCCATCGAACTGGTCGTGCCGCTTCCCGGCTTCGTGAAGCGCCGGGCCGAGGTGCGCATCCTCAACACGGTGCGCGAACTGAAGACCCGAGCCGAGGGATGACCGCCGTTCGCCGGGCGGGCATCGATGTCGGCGGCACCAAGTGCCTCGGCGTGGTGCTCGACGCCGAAGGCGGGATCGAGCGCGAGTTCCGGCTGCCCACACCACGGGGGCCGGAGAAGATCATCGACACGTTGGCCGAGGTGGCTCGGTCGCTCGGCGAGTGGGACACCCTCGGTGTCGGCGTGCCGGGCCTGGTGACGCGAACCGGCGTCATCCGCGCCTCGCCGAACCTGGTCGACATCGCCGACTTCGAGGTCGGCCGGTTGCTGTCCGAACGGCTGGACACCAGCGTCGAAGTGGACAACGACGCCACCTGCGCCGCCGTCGCCGAGTGGCGCACCGGCGCGGCGCGTGGTCTGGACGACTTCGTGATGGTCACGCTCGGTACCGGCATCGGTGGCGGCGTGGTCGCCGGTGGCCAACTGGTCCGCGGCGCCAACGGCTTCACCGGCGAGATCGGCCACTTCGTGGTCGACCCCGACGGCCCGTTCTGCCCGTGCGGCCGTCGTGGATGCTGGGAGCGCTACGCGTCGGGCTCGGGCCTCGGTCGGCTCGCACGCGAGGCCGCCGCCGCCAAGCGACTGCACCGCGTCGTCGAGTTCGCGGGTGGCGACCCCGAGGCGGTCCGCGGCGAACACGTGCAGTCGGCCGCCCGCGAGGGGGACGACGAAGCACTCGAGGTGATCGACTCCTTCGGGCGCTGGGTGGCGCTCGGCCTGGTGAACCTCACCAACGTGCTCGACCCGCAAGCGTTCGTGCTGGGTGGCGGCCTGGCCGCGTCGGCCGACCTGTACCTCGGGCCGATCCAGAAGTGGTTCACCGAGTACCTCTACGCGCCGGATCTGCGGCCGCACCCGTCGCTGATGTTCGCGTCGCTCACCGAATTCGCCGGTGCCGTCGGCGCAGCACTGCTGCACGACGTGCACTAGTCGAGCCGACCAGCTAGCCGGCGCACTCGCCGACGTCGGTCACCGTGCCATCGGGCACCGAGAGCAGCGGCGCGGCCTCGCGGATGTCCGTCGCCCACGCCCGGCCCTCGGCCCCTGTGCTGCGCGCGAACACCACTCCGACGGCGCGGTCCGCCGTGACCAACACGCTGCCCGAGTCGCCGTGGTCGACGCTCGCGGTGATCTGGAAGCCCTTGCGCAACGACGGGCCGGTGTGGTCGATGTCCATCGCGTTGATGTCGACGAACGTGACGATCGAGAACTCCTGCTCGACCGATCGGTCGTCACGGCGGACGACGAACTCGCCGCGGTCACCGGCGCGGGCGCGCCCCGGGATCAAGGGTTCGACGTCGGCATCGACACGCAACACGGCAAGGTCCTTCTTGCGGTCCATCGCCATCACGGTGGCCGACCGGCGCGACCCGTCGGACAGCACCACCTGCACGTCCGTGCTCCCGGCCACGACGTGGGCGACGGTCAGCACGCGGTCCTTCGCCATGAACGAGCCGGCGCCCACCGTGGGTCGGCGATGGCAGCCCATTGCCTCGATGTGGACTGCTGCGGCGATGAGCGCTGCGTCGTCGGCGTCGTCGCCGGCGCACGACGACGCAAGCAGCGCGACGGCGACCAGGGTGAGCGCGACGAGCCGCTGCATGCCGTGGACGGTAGCCACTGGATCCGTCGCCTGTCGCTACAGTCGACCGAGTGACGACGATGGACTCGCCGGTGGAGCACCTGCACGTGCGCCGTCACAACCTGTCGTTGGTGCTGCGGTTGTTGGCGTCGCATGGTCCGCGCAGCCGCGCCGGCGTCGCCGAACTCACCGGCCTCACCCGGGCCACCGCGTCCAGCCTGATCGCCGAACTGATCGACCGTGGTCTGGTGAAGGAGGTCGGCCTGAAGAGCGAGCAGCGCGTCGGCCGTCCGGCCACGCTGGTCCAGCTCGACGGCAGTCATGTGGCGACGCTCGGTGTGGAGGTCGACCTCGGCTTCATCTCCGTGCTGGCCAACGACTTGTCCGGCACCACCCTGTACCGCAAGCGGCGCACGCTGAGCGGCGGGTCGACGTCGTTCGAGGACATCCTTCCGTCGCTCGTGCGTGAGATGCGAAGGGCCATCACCGCCGTCGAGTCGATGGATGCCCGGGTCGCTGGTGCGTCGATCGCCATTCCCGGCATCGTCGACATGGACCGGGGCGTGGTGCGCCGCGCACCGAACCTGGGGTGGAAGGACGCACCGCTCGGCCGCCGACTGCGCGCCGAGTTCGGCGACAGCCTGCCCATCGTGCTCGACAACGAGGCCAACCTGAGCGCGCTCGCCGAATACCACGCGGGCACCTCCGCCGGAGCCCAACACCTGGTGTACGTCCTCGCCGTGAACGGCGTGGGCGGGGGAGTGGTGGTCGGTGGCGAGCTGTTCCGTGGCGCGTCGGGCGCAGCCGGCGAGGTGGGGCACATGACCGTGCAGCCACGCGGCTCGGCGTGCGCGTGCGGCAGTACGGGTTGCTGGGAGACCACCGTCGGACTGCGTGCGCTGCTCGCCGAGGCGGTGCCCGACATCGCCGAGGAACTGCTGCAGGACACGCGGCTCAGCCCGGAGGCGAAGGTGAAGATCGTCTGCACCCGGGCAGAAGCGGAGGACCCGTTGGCCCTGAAAGGGTTGCGCACGTTCGGTCGCTGGCTCGGCGTCGGGCTGGCGAACATCGTCGATGTGTTCAACCCGGACGTCGTGATTCTCGGCGGCTTCCTGCCTGCCGTGGCGCCCTGGACGATGGACGAGGCGCAGCGGGCGTTCCGCGCCAATGCCATGTCGGAGAGCGCGGGAGCGTGTCGCATCGAGCTGAGCAGCCTCGGATGGGCAGCAGGTGCCATGGGTGGCACCATGTTGGCTGCGGAGCGGCTGTTCCTCGACCCGACGCTCGTGCCGTCGACCGCCTGACACCGGATCGTGTGGATGCTTTACAGCGCTAATTAGTTTGGGCTATAAACATACAAAGTCGGCGGGGGCCGACCGGGGAGTCGGTGGCTCGCGCCGCCAGGGGGATGAATCGTCGTGATGGATCGAGTGGCTGCCGCGCCCATTTCGTGGGGCATCTGCGAGGCGCCGGGCTGGGGCATGCAGCTCCCGCCCCGCCGCGTCCTCGGCGAGATGCGCGATCTCGGCATCACGGCCACCGAACTGGGTGCCCTCGGCTGGCTGCCCACCGACGCCCAGGAACTTCGTGCGTTGTTGGCCGAGTACGACCTCCAGCTCGTCGGCGGTTTCGTTCCGCTCGTGATGCACCGCGCCGACCAGCGTGACGCTGTCATCGAGGGTGCCCACGAGGCGGCACGCACGATCGCGGCCGGCGGTGGTCGTCACTTCGTCACCGCTGTCGTGTCCAGCGCCTCGGCCTGGGAGCGCCCTGCGATCGGTGCGGCCGAGTGGGCGTCGATCTTCGAGCACCTGCAGGTCGTCGACGACATCGCCGCCGAACACGGGCTGGTACAGGTGGTGCACCCGCACGTCGACACGTTCATCGAGACCGCCGACGAGTTCCAACGCTTCCTCGACGGCTCGCCGGTGCGTTTCTGCCTCGACACCGGCCACCTGTTCATCGGCGGGGCCGACACCGTCGAGATCGCCGAGTCGTTCCACGACCGCGTCGGCCTCGTCCACATCAAGGACGTGCGGGCCGATGTCGCCGCCCGGATGAAGGAGGGTGAGCTCACCCTCATGACCGCCACCGTCGCCGGGCTGTTCCCGTCCGCGGGTGCCGGATCCGCCCCGATCGCGGCCACTCTTTCGGTGCTCGAGCGCCTCCGGTACGACGGGTGGTACGTCTTGGAGCAAGATGTGTCCCTGCTCGACGGCGAACCGGCCGTCGGGGAAGGCCCGATGGTCGGGGTTCGGGGCAGCCTCGACTACTTGAGATCGCTGGCGACGTGACCGTCGTCAGTTCCCGCCGGACCGCCCGGCACAACCAAGAGATTCCTAGAGGGGGATTCGAATGAAGAAGAGCCGTTTCCTGCTCGCTTCCGTGGCAGCGTTCTCGCTGTTCGCGGCCGCGTGCAGCAGCGACAGTGACGGTGGCACCGCCACCAGCGGGGGTAGCAACACCACCGGTGGGGCAGACACCACCTCCGGCGGCAGCGAGCCCGTCACCAGCGACACCGTGGACGTGACCGAGGGTGAGGACGTCACCATCGCCGTCATCACCCACGGCGACGGTGGCGTGTTCTGGTCGGTGGCCCAGAAGGGCGCCGAGCAGGCCGGCAAGGACCTCGGCATCACGGTGCAGTACGAAGGCGGCAACAACGACGGTGCGGCTCAGGCCAAGCTGATCGACGATGCCGTCGCTGCCGGCGTGGACGGCATCGCCGTCTCGCTGGCCGATCCGGGCGCCCTCGAGGCCTCGGTGAAGGCTGCGGTCGCAGCCGGCATCCCGCTGGTGACGATGAACTCCGGCTCGGACCTGTTCAAGGAGCTCGGTGCCATCACGCACGTCGGCCAGGACGAGACGGTCGCCGGTAACGGCGCCGGCGAGAAGTTCAAGGCCGAGGGCAAGAAGAAGCTGCTCTGCGTCATGCAGGAGCAGTCGAACGTGGGCCTCGAGGCTCGCTGCGACGGCGCCGAGGAGACCTTCGGCGGCGAAGTGGTGAAGATCAACACCTCCGGTGACGCCGACCCGACCACCTCGCAGAGCGAGATCAAGGCGGCGCTCGACGCCGATGCCGACATCGACGCCATCTTCGCCACCGGCCCCATCGGTGCCGTCCTGGCGAAGGACGCCGCAGCCGAGCTCGGCCGTGACGTGATGATCGGTGCGGTCGACCTGTCGACCGACCTCCTCGATGCCATCGAGGCGGGCGACATCGCCTTCACGATCGACCAGCAGCAGTACCTCCAGGGCTACCTGTCGGTGGTCTTCCTGTACCTCAACGTCACCAACCAGAACACGGTCGGTGGCGGTCTGCCGGTGTACACCGGCCCCGGCTTCGTCACCAAGGACAACGTGTCCGCGGTGAAGGAACTGGTCGCCGCAGGCACCCGCTGATCCCAGCACTCGGTGTACGGGCCGGGGACCTCGCGGTCCCCGGCCCGTTCCGGTGCCCGGACGGACAACACACACACGTACGAACAGAGGGGGACGATGCATGACGGACGACGTCGTGGCATCAGGGGGTGCGCCGACACACGATGAACGGATCTCGTTCCGTGGGCCGCTGCAACGAATGCTGATCTCTCCGGAGATCGGTGCCTTGATCGGCACCATCATGGTCTGGGCGCTCTTCTGGGCGACCAGCGAGAAGTTCTCCACGGCACCGACGTCGGCCAGCTGGCTCGACGGTGCCGCCCCGCTCGGCATCATGGCCGCCGCGGTGGCACTGCTGATGATCGGTGGCGAGTTCGACCTCTCCGCCGGCGTCATGACGGGCTCGACGGGCATCCTCGTCGGCCTGTTCGCACAGAAGTTCATGGGCGACGGCGTGTCGATGTTCATCGCCGTGCCCGTCGCCTTCATCGCGGCAGGGATGATCGGCTGGTTGAACGGCACGTTCGTGAACCGAACAGGCCTCCCCAGCTTCATCGTCACACTCGCCACGTTCTTCATACTCCGAGGCGTGAACCTGGTGTTCGCCAAGCGCCTCGTCGACAAGGTGCTCGTCGAGAACATCGACGAGGTGAAGCACTTCGAGTTCTTCCGCAAGCTGTTCGCTGCGACGCACACCCTCGAACCGTTCTCCGCTCGCGACACGATCCTGCTCGTGGGTGGTGTCATCGGTGGCGTGCTGGTGATCGCCGGTCTGCTCGAGCAGTCGCTGGTCCGCCGCGCCGCGCTGCACGTCCCGGGCCTCCTGGTCGCGGTGGTGGGCCTCGTCGGCATGATCGCCGGCATCGTGATGCTCCACCACTCCGACGGCGTGAGCGCCAACGCCGTCTGGGGCGCCGTTGCACTCGGCGGTGTCCTCGTCCTCGCGATCGGCTACGCCTCGCTGCGATTCGAGACCCGTGCGCCGTACGGTCCCTGGTGGGTGCCGGCCTCGGCGAAGCTGTTCTTCGGCGGCCTCGGCCTCACCGTCGCGTCGTTCGTGATCACTCGTTTCCTCGACGCCGACCAGGAGCGTGTGCTGCTCTCCATCCCGTCGCACCCCGTGAAGGTGCTCATCGGCGTGCTCGCATTCGCCGGCGGTGCCGGCATCGTGGCCTGGCGAGGCATCAGTCACCTCCGCCGCCACACCGGCACGGCGGGTCGTTCGCCGATGGCGTACCCGAAGATCGTGCTGACGTCGCTGTTCGGCGGCGTGGCGATGCTCGTCGGCGTGCTGACGTTCCTGCAGCTGTGCACCGAGCAGGGCTTCCGTTCGCTGGTCCAGGTGGGCGGCGGCGGTGCCGGCATCCTCGCCGTGCTCGGCGCGAAGGGCGTCGCCGGACGCACCTCCAGTCGTGCCCAGCTCGTCATCGGTGCGGTCGGCTCGCTGGTGATCCTCTTCACCGGCCTGGTCGTTCGCCACGACGCGGGCAGCGAGCGGTTCCGCTCCGGCTACATGGCCGTCATGGCCATCCTCGCCGCACTGGTGCTCGGCAACTCGCTGATCGAGTACATGTTCCAGAAGCGCCGTGAGCCGAACCGTGCCGCGGACCTGACCGGCCGCCTGCTCACGTTCGGTGGTGTCGGCATCGCTGCTGTCGGCATCGCCATCCGGCTGCTGTTCTCCGGCGCCCCGGTGCGCGTCAGCATCCTCTGGTGGCTGCTGGTGACGCTGATCGGCGCCTTCGTGCTCGCCAAGACCCGCTGGGGCAACTGGATCTTCGCCGTCGGCGGCAACAAGGACGCCGCTCGCGCCGTCGGTGTACCCGTCGACAAGGTGAAGGTCGGGCTGTTCATGATGGTGTCGCTCGTCGGTTGCCTGGTCGGCATGATGACCGCACTGCGCTACACCTCCGTCGCCGCCAGCCAGGGTGTCGGCGAGGAGTTCGAGTACATCATCGCCGCCGTCGTCGGCGGCTGCCTCCTCACGGGCGGCTACGGATCGGTGATCGGCGCCGCCTTCGGTGCGATGATCGCCGCGATGTTGGCCACCGGCATCCCCGGGTCCCGTTGGAACACCGACAACAAGTACATCTTCCTCGGTGCGGTGCTGTTCCTCGCCGTGC